>NZ_JBHSOU010000067.1:43769-107040 GCF_042656385.1 Pseudomonas sp. GCM10022186 | reverse complement strand
CGGATCACCGCGGCGCCCAGTTCGTGGGCGGGGATGTTCGCCAGGGCGCCCTGGAAGCTGCCGATGGCGGTGCGGGTGGCGGCGACGATTACGACGTCTTGCATGTTGGAACTCCTGGGAGTTACGTCGGCATCCCTAGGGGATCGCCGACGGGTGATGGGTATCGCTCCGCTCGCGGAGCGCCGCCCGACCCATCCTACGAGGGGGGGAAAACGAAAAAAAGCGCGGCCCGAATCAAGCTGGGCCGCGCTACACGCTAAAGGGTCAGAACTGCTCGTCGGCCAGGCCGAAGAGCGGCTCGCTGCCGGCGCGAATGCTGGCTTCCAGCGACAGGGTGCGTGGCAGCAGGCGGCGGAAGAAGAAGTCGGCGGTGGCCAGTTTGGCGCCGTAGAAGGCTTCGTCCTCGCTGCGCCGGGCCTCGGCCGTGGCGGCCATCCGCGCCCACAGGTAGGCGTAGGCGACGTAGCCGAACAGATTCAGGTAGTCCACCGAGGCGGCACCCACTTCGTTGGGGTTGGCCTTGGCCTGCTCCAGCAGCCAGCCGCTCACCGCCTCCAGTCGCTCCAGCGCCACCAGCAGATCGCTGCCGTAGGGGGCTTCGTGGCGGTGGGCGAAATCGCGCACCTCGGCGCAGAACAGCCGCAGTGCCGCCCCGCCATTGGCCACCACCTTGCGGCCCAGCAGGTCCAGTGCCTGGATGCCGTTGGTGCCTTCGTATATCTGCGCGATGCGTACGTCGCGCACCAGTTGCTCCTGGCCCCATTCGCGGATGTAGCCATGGCCGCCGAATACCTGCTGGCCAAGCACGCAGCTGTCCAGGCCAGTGTCGGTGAAGAAGGCCTTGGCCACCGGGGTCAGCAGGGCCACCAGGGCTTCGGCGTGCTGGCGCTCGTCGGCGTCATCGGCGTACTTGGCCAGGTCCAGCTGCTGCCCGACGTAGCAGGCGAAGGCGCGGCCTCCTTCGGTCATGGCTTTCATGGTCAGCAGCATGCGGCGCACGTCAGGGTGGTGGATGATCGGGTCCGCGGCCTTGTCCTTCGCCACCGGCCCGCTGGGGGCGCGGCTCTGCAGGCGTTCGCGGGCGTAGGCCACGGCGTTCTGGTAGGACGCTTCGGCGCAGCCGATACCCTGGATGCCGATGGACAGGCGCTCGTAGTTCATCATGGTGAACATGGCGGCCAGGCCCCTGTTCGGCTCGCCCACCAGGTAACCGGTGGCGCCGTCGAAGTTCATCACACAGGTGGCCGAGGCCTTGATGCCCATCTTGTGCTCGATCGAGCCACAGCTCACGGCATTCGCCGCACCGAGCGAGCCATCGGCGTTCACCATCAGCTTGGGCACCAGGAACAGGGAAATACCCTTGGGGCCAGCGGGTGCGTCGGGCAGCTTGGCCAGCACCAGATGGATGATGTTCTCGGTCAGATCCTGCTCACCGCCGGTGATGAAGATCTTGGTGCCGGTGATGCTGTAGCTGCCGTCGGCCTGGGGTTCGGCCTTGGTGCGGATGATGCCGAGGTCGGTACCGGCATGGGGTTCGGTGAGGCACATGGAGCCGGCCCAGACGCCTGCGTACAGGTTCGGCAGGTAGGCATTCTTCAATTCGACGCTGGCGTGGGCCTCGATGGCCAGGCAGGCACCGGAGGTCAGCGCCGAGTAAAGGGCGAAGCTGGAGTTAGCGGCGTAGACCATTTCCTCGAACTGCACGCCGAGCATTTTCGGCATGCCCATGCCGCCGAACTCCGGATTGCCGGACAGGCCAACCCAGCCGCCTTCGGCGTAGGTGGCATAGGCCTCCTTGAAGCCCGCCGGGGTGGTGACTACGCCGTCCTGCCACTTCGCCCCCTCCTCGTCGCCGCTGCGATTGAGCGGAGCGAGCAGTTGCCCGGTGACCTTGGCGGCTTCTTCCAGGATGGCGTCGGCGGTGTCGGCGTCGACCCGTTCGGCCAGCGCGGGCAGGCGCGCCCAGAGGGCCGGGGCGTCGAAGACTTCATGCAGGATGAAGCGGCTATCACGCAGGTTTGCGGAGTATTGCGGCACGGCGGAATCCTCTTGATTGAATGGGGTGGCGGTTCTCGATATGGCTAAGGAGTTGCGAGACCGCACCGAGGGTCAGGTTCTCCAGCAGCGCCAGACGCTCGGTCTCGGGCAGGCTGCTGTGATTCATCCAGGTGGGCATCTGCTCCAGCAGATGGGCAATTGCCTGTCCGGCCCCCTGGCGAAGCGCCGGATCCACTTCGGGGCCGATCCCGAAGTGCTGAAGCAGGCGCTGATGGAATTGCTCACGCAGTTCACCGATGCGCTGCCGATGGAGCGGCCCGAGGCAGCGCGACTCGCTCATGGCCAGTTGGAAATGCAGGGGACGGCGTTGATACTGCCGCAGCAGCGCGGCGGTGAGGTTGCGAACCACCTCGAGGGTGGAGCCGCCCCGGGCACAACGGGGAAGCAAGGCGAGCAGCCCTTCGTAATGCTCCTCGATGAATTCGAAAAGCAGGTCTTCCTTGCTGCTGCAGTGGTGATACAGAGCGCCCGCAGTGAGTTCCAGGTGTGCCGCGAGCTCGCGCAGGCTCACCTGGCCGAAGCCTTTGCTGGCGAATAGTTCCAGCGCCTTTTCCCGGTTGCGTTCGAAGCGGGAGAGCGTCGAGACATTTCGAACCTGAGGGGTGGCTGCGCTGTGACTGGGTGAATTCAGTGAGGCCATCAGAATTTTCCGCATTGCCCGTGAAACTGGCCACGCCTTGATGCGTTCGACCCTATGCCGAAGAGTCTAGGCAGACGAGGCGAATTGGCCTATGCCCAAACTGTACCCGTCGAAGGTGTAGTTTTTGCCACTGACGGTTCACCTCGCCCCGCCCTGAATTATCATTCTGGCGAACAGAGGATCGATGCCAGGCGGCCGAACGAGGCGGGGGGGAAGGATGCGAGAACAGGATTCGGTAGCCGTCTATCTCGTCAGGGCAGCGCTCCACAGTCTGGAAGGACGCCCTGAGCGGGTGAAGGCCATGCTGGCGGAGGCCGGGATCGACCCTGAGCAGCTCGATATTCCCGAGGCGCGCCTGCCGGCGGCGGCGGTCACCCGTTTCTGGCTGGCCATGACCCGGGAACTCGACGATGAGTTCTTCGGCTTCGACTCCCACGGATTGCCGAGGGGCAGCTTCGCCTTGATCTGTCGTGGGCTCATCCAGGAACCGACGGTAGGCAAGGCGTTGCGCCAATGCCTGAGCTACCTGGGGCTCTTCCTGCATGACATCCGCGGCAACCTGAGCCTGCGTGGCGGGCAGGCCGTGATCGGCCTGCAGTCGTCCGCCTGCAAGCCCGCCATCAGAAGCAGCGCGGAAGAGATCTACCTCAGCATCGTGTTGGGCGTCCTCTGCTGGCTGGCCGGACGGCGCATTCCCCTGGATTGGACGCGCTTCGGCTTTCCACGTCCCTCCCAGGGCGCCGACCCTCTGCTCTGGGGGCCGCTCCTGGAGTTCGATGTCGAGCACACGGAGCTGGCCTTCGATGCGACCTACCTGGAGCTCCCGGTGGTGCAGGACCTGGCTGCCCTGAAGCAGTTCCTGCGCACCTCGCCCCAGTGGCTGGTAGTGCGTTTTCGCAATGAAACGAGCCTGGCATCGCAGGTATTCCGCCGCTTGCGCAAGATTCGCGATCCGGAATGGCCGACCCTGGTCGAACTGGCCAGGGAATGGGGAATGCAGGCGACCACCTTTCGCCGCCAACTGGAGCGGGAAGGCTTCAGCTATCAGGAGATAAAGCACGAGGTTCGGCGTTCCATCGCCTTTGAACTGCTACGGGATGATCGGTTCAGCATCAGCGAGATCGCGATTCTCACCGGCTTCCAGGAACCCAGCGCGTTCCACCGGGTATTCCGGCGGTGGACGGGGGAAAGCCCGGGCCAGTTCCGCAAGCGGATGCGCTGAAGGGGCGTCATCCCGCCGCCTCAATTGCCTGCCGACACGCCCCGGTCGATCGCCATATCCGCGCCGGTGATCGAACGCGCGCCGCTCTGGCAGAGGAAGAACGCCAGCTCGGCAACCTCCCCCGGCTGGATGAAGCAGGCGCGATCACCCTGGGGGTACTTCGCCAGCAGCTCGCGGTAGTAGCCCTCGGGGTCGCCCTGGCCGTAACGCTCGGCCTGGAACTTCAGCATCGGCGTTTCGATATCGCCCGGCGATACCGCGTTGCAGCGCACGCCGAAGGGCGCCAGGTCCAGGGCCAGGGTCTTGGTCAGCAGGGTCACGCCACCCTTGCTGGCGCAATAGGCCGCGGCGTTGCGATTGCCCTGGCGGCCGGCGTCGCTGGAGATGTTGACGATGGCGCCTTCGCTCGTCTTCAGGTGCGGGATGGCGGCAGCGCACATGAAGAAGGTGGCCTTCAGGTTCACCTCCAGGACCAGGTCGAAATCCTCTTCGCTGAAGCTTTCCACCGGGCCTTCGCGCCAGACGCCGGCGGCGTTCACCAGGGCATCCAGGCGGCCGAATGCCGCGAGTGCCGCGGCGACGGTGTCCTTGCAGGTCGCGGGCCGGCGGATGTCACCGGCAAAGATCCCGCAAGCCGGGTGTTCCGCCTGCAGGCGCGCCAGGCCCTGGGCATCCAGGTCGGTGGCGAACACCTGCCAACCGCCCTGGATGAATCGCTGCACCAGCGCGCGGCCTACACCGCCGGCGGCGCCGGCGACGAGTACAACGGGAGTGCTCATGCTGATGTCCTCCTCAAGGCGCCTTGTTTTCGATCAGGCAGTTGCCGCCGTCCACCACCAGCAGTTCGCCGGTGATGTAGCTGGCCTCAGGCGACGCCAGGAAGGCGACCGCCGCAGCCACTTCCTCCGGGCGTCCGGCGCGGCCGATGGGCACATAGCCGGCCGCGTGCCTTTCTTCCTCGGTGCTGGAGCCGGTGGCGATCCAGCCCGGGGCCACGCTGTTCACCGTGATGCCCTGGCGCGCAACCTCCAGCGCCAGCCCCATGTTCAGCCCCACCATGCCGGCCTTGGCCGCGCTGTAGGCGGCTTCGCCCGGATTGCTGCCACGGGTGCCGGTGGTCGAGCTGATACTGACGATGCGTCCGTACCCCCGTGCCCGCATGCCCGGCAGCAGCGCACGGGTGAGCAGGAAGGCGGTGGTCAGGTTGCGGGCGATCGACAGGTTCCAGGTGTCGAGGTCCATGCCGGCCACCTCCGCGAAGGGCTCGGGACTGCCCTGCATGGCCATGCCGGCGTTGTTCACCAGGATATCGACGCGTCTCCAGCGCGATTCGGCCCAGCTGGCGAGCTCGAGGACCTGCCGCTCATCGGTCAGGTCCGCCGCCCTGCCCTCGGCTTCGAATCCTTCGGCGCGCAGTTCCGCCACTCGTTCGGCGATACGCCCGCTGCTGGCGGTGACGATGAGCTTCGCGCCCGCCGCCCCCAGCCTGCGGGCGATCGCCATGCCGATGCCCAGTTCACTGCCGGCGCCGCTGATCAGCGCCACCTGCCCGTGCCAACCTGTGTTTTTCATGCTCCGGCTCCTTCAAGGATTTACTTTCTGAAGTGGAAATTACGTGCACAGGCCTGATAGAAAAAGACGACTGTCATCAGGAAAACTGAAAGCACCATGGCTTTTACCAGCGAATCCCTGAAGGTGTTTCTCGCCGTGCTCGACGGTGGTTCCTTCTCCGCCGCAGCACGCAAACTCGGGCGCGTGCCTTCCGCGGTCAGCATGGCCATCGCGCAACTGGAGGCCGAACTGGACATGCCGCTGTTCGATCGTGCCACCCGCAAGGCACTGCCGACACCTGCCGCCAGGGCGCTGGAGCCCCAGGCCCGGCAGGTGGCGAGCCAGCTGAACCTGCTGGACGCCCATGCGCTGCAATTGCATCAAGGTCTGGAGCGCCGCCTGGTGCTGGCCATGGCGCCGGAGCTGCAGACCGGCGCCTGGAGCAGGCCCCTGGCGGTTCTCGCCGGCGAATTCCCGACGCTGGAAATCGAAGTGCGTTCCGCGTCGCAAGCGCAAGCCGTGCGCATGCTGCACGAAGGCAGCGCGCAACTGGCGCTGGTCTTCGAACGGCCGGGCATCGACGAGCGCGAGGCGTTTCTGGAGGCCGGCAGTCAGTTGTTGGTGGCCGTCGCCGCGCCGGGGTATCCGGCCGCCGCCGATGGCGCGCCGCTGGGCGAGGCACAGATGGCCGATACCCGGCAGATCATGGTCGCCAGCGGCGAGCCCACGGCGTCCGACCCGCAGATCATCCTGTCCCACCGGGTCTGGCTGACCGACAGCTACCTGGCGACCCTCGACCTGGTGCAGGCCGGCCTGGGCTGGGCTTATCTGCCCCAGCCGCTGGTGCAGCCGCTGATCGCGGCGGGTACGCTCAGGGCCGTCGCCTTCGACAACATGGCCAGCCAGATGCGCCTGTGGGTGGACATCGTCTGGGTCAAGAACCGCCCCCTGGGGCTCGGCGCCAAGCGTTACCTGGAGCTGATGCGCAAGCAGTTCAATGCCGGGCCGGGGCGCGCCTGAGCCGCGCAACCCTGCGCCATGGCACGGAAGGTCCTCGCGACATCCACCAGAGGCCCGCTCAGATTCGGCAA
The DNA here is from genome assembly GCF_042656385.1 of Pseudomonas sp. GCM10022186. Classification (NCBI taxonomy): domain Bacteria; kingdom Pseudomonadati; phylum Pseudomonadota; class Gammaproteobacteria; order Pseudomonadales; family Pseudomonadaceae; genus Pseudomonas; species Pseudomonas sp. GCM10022186. Next base: position 100,478 of record NZ_JBHSOU010000067.1, on the reverse strand, counting down.
CACGAACCCAGTGGACCGGAGCGCCGACTTGGCGGACCATAACCGACACTCCACGTTCCATGTCCTTGGCCCCATTGCACACCCTGGCGCGTCCGCCAGCGCAAACCATCGGCCAAGCGGCAACGCAGGGCTGACCTGCCCGACGTAGCGTCTGCCACCCCCTTTCCACGGGGAGCGCCCGGCCTCACCAGCCAGGCGCTCGTTCCACGCCGCCCGATGTACCCGCGGCGCCCATCCATAGGGAGGCACACAGATGAAGATCGTAGTCATTGGCGGAACCGGCCTGATCGGAACCCAGCTCTGCAGCAACCTGCGCGAGCGGGGACATGAAGTCCTCGCCGCCTCACCCAACACCGGCGTCAACGCCGTCACCGGCGAGGGCCTGCGCGAGGCGCTTACAGGTGCCGAGGTAGTGGTCGATGTCGCCAACTCACCCTCCTTCGAAGACGCCGCCGTGCTGGAATTCTTCGAGAAATCCGGGCGCAACCTTGCCGCCGCGGAGAAAGCAGCCGGCGTCAGGCATCACGTCGCCCTCTCGGTGGTCGGTACCGAGCGATTGCTGGAGAGCGGCTACTTCCGCGCCAAGATGGCCCAGGAAAAACTGATCAAGGAGTCGGGCGTTCCCTACTCTATCCTGCGGGCCACCCAGTTCTTCGAGTTCATCGGTGCCATTGCGCAGTCCGGCACCGAGGGCAGCAGCGTTCGCCTGCCCGCCGCCGACCTGCAGCCCATCGCCTCGGCCGACGTCGCAGCGGCATTGGCGAAGGTCGCCGAGCAAGCCCCCAGCAACCAGACGACGGAAGTTGCCGGCCCCGACCGGCAGCCCATCGCCTCCTTCGTCAGGACCTACCTCCAGCACAACGGAGACCAGCGGGAAGTGGTCGCCGACGAGCGCGCCACTTACTTCGGTGCGGCGATCGACGATCGGTCGCTGACACCCGGCGCCAATCCGATCCTCGGTGCGATCCACTTCGACGCCTGGCTCAAGAGCGCGGCGGCCCGGCGCTGACCGGCAATCCGAAATCAGGAGAGCTCCATGCGAATCCAACATCTGCCCGCCCTGCTGGTGCTGCTCGGCACCTGCCTGGCCATGGCGCAGGACAAGGCCAGCACCGCTCCACCACCCGTCGTCGAAACCGTGATGGTCAAGGCGCTACCCGAGTACCCCGGCAAGGAAGTGCTGATGATCACCGTCGAGTACCCGCCTGGCGGTGCCGACCCGGTCCATCGTCACGACGCGCACGGCTTTATCTACGTGCTCGAAGGCACGATCGTCATGGGGGTGAAAGGTAACAAGGAGGTTACGCTGACGCCCGGGCAAAGCTTCCATGAAGGACCGGCGGACCTGCACACGGTCGGCCGCAACGCCAGCCAGGAAAAACCCGCCAAGTTCCTGGTCTTCCTGCTCAAGGACATCGGCAAGCCCCCTCTGATCCTGGTCGAGTGAGCCAGCCCGCGCGGCCGGTTCGGCCGCGTGTTCATTCGAACTTGGGAAACCACTTCCTGAGGCTGAGTTGACCAGGTAGCGGGCGCCGTGCGCACCAATGGTTGGGCGAGGTGCAGGGGGGAACCCGTGATCGGAACACATGGCGCACCCTACGGTGGGGCAAGTGCAGAAGTTGTGCCCCGGATGCGCAGGTAGGCTCCGCCAATCCCCCAGCTCCTCTATGCGCGCGTCTATCAGTCGAGAAGCGCTGCCCTCCCCCGCTTCGTTCCCCGGGCGGGTGTTCCGCTTCGTCATGCCGCCGTCGCCTCCTGCTGGTTGTCGTTCACTGAACCCTTCCGTGAGGATTGCCCTCTCCCTGACGGGAGAGGGCACCGATCTCAGGCATGGTGGATCGCCCGGTCCTTGGTTTCCGGCAGGAAGAAGGTGCCGAGAATGGCCGTCATCACCGCGATGACGATGGGGTACCACAATCCGTAGTAGATATCGCCCGTGGCCGCCACCATGGCGAACGCCACCGTGGGCAGGAAGCCGCCGAACCATCCATTGCCGATGTGGTAGGGCAATGACATCGAGGTGTAGCGGATGCGCGTCGGAAAGAGTTCCACCAGCCAGGCGGCGATCGGGCCGTAGACCATGGTCACGTAGACCACCAGGATGGTCAGGAGCAACAGCACCATCGGGTAATTGGTCTTGGCCGGGTCGGCCTTTTCGGGGTAGCCGGCTTCCTTGAGGGCGGCGCCGAGGGTGGCGGTGAAGGCTTCGTTCTCGGCCTTGAAGTCCGTGGCCGGCATACCGGTGCCTTCAAAGCTCTGGATCAGCTTGTCGCCGATGCGGATCTGCGCGACGGCACCTGGCTCGGCCTTCTCGTTGTCGTAGGGAATGGCATTCTTCGCCAGCAGGCTCTTGGCGATGTCGCAGGAGCTGGTGAATCTGGCCTTGCCCACCGGGTCGAACTGGAACGAGCACTGGCTGGGATCGGCGACCACAGTGACCGGGTTCCGCTCCTGCGCGGCGAACACCTCGGGGTTACCGTACTGGGTCAACGCGTGAAAGATCGGGAAGTAGGTCAGCGCCGCGAGGATGCAGCCGGCCATGACGATCTTCTTGCGGCCGATGCGATCGGACAGGCTGCCGAACAGGATGAAGAACGGCGTGCCGATCAGCAGCGAGCCAGCAATCAGCAGGTTGGCGGTCTGCGGGTCGATCTTGAGCGTCTGCAGCAGGAAGAACAGTGCATAGAACTGCCCCGTGTACCAGACCACGGCCTGGCCGGCGGTGCCGCCGAGCAGGGACATGATCACCACCTTGAGGTTGTCCCAGCGGGCGAAGGACTCGGTCAGCGGAGCCTTGGAGGCCTTGCCTTCGGCCTTCATCTTCCTGAACACCGGCGACTCGCTGAGCTGCAGGCGGATATATACCGAAACGATCAGCAGCAGGATCGACAGCAGGAAGGGAATCCGCCAGCCCCAGGCCTCGAACGCTTCGGTGCCGAGGACGGTGCGGCAGGCGAGAATCACCAGCAGCGAAAGGAACAGGCCGAGTGTCGCGGTGGTCTGGATCCAGGAGGTGAAGAAGCCGCGCTTGCCTTGCGGCGCATGCTCCGCCACGTAGGTCGCCGCGCCGCCGTACTCGCCGCCCAGGGCCAGGCCCTGCAGCAGGCGCAGGCTGATCAGGATGATCGGTGCCGCCACGCCGATGATCGCGTAGCTGGGCAGCAGGCCCACCACGGCGGTGGAGATACCCATGATCACGATGGTGATGAGAAAGGTGTACTTGCGCCCGATCATGTCGCCCAGACGGCCGAACACGATGGCGCCGAAGGGGCGTACGGCGAAGCCCGCAGCGAAGGCGAGCAAGGCGAAAATGAAGGCGGTGGTCTCGTTGACGCCGGCGAAGAAGTGCTTCGCGATGATCGCGGCGAGGGAGCCGTACAGATAGAAGTCGTACCACTCGAACACGGTACCCAGGGACGAGGCGAAGATGACCTTGCGCTCTTCCCTGGTTATTCCGCGGTTGGGAGCGCTGCCAGTGGATGTATCGTCGATTGCCGCCATGAGTCATCTCCGTCTTGTTGTTGGCCGGAGTGCCCACTACCGTTGCCGCACCCTGGCCCAAGGGTTGATGTCATCGGATTGGTGATTGCGCTAGGCATCGAAAGGGTAGACACCTCGTCTCTCTACAAGGTGCCAGAAGAATATTTTCCTTCGCCCACCTACAGCGGATTGCCGCCGGCCTGCCCGAGCCGTTGAACCAAGTGCGCCCGGCGATACTGGAGCACCGGTTCAATTCAGGCAGCAAATACTTGCGGCTGTAGCGCAGGCAACAGCATCCAGGTCATTCCACCAGCCAACCGCTGTCGCCTTCGATCAGGGTGCCACCGTGGCTGGTCTTGTCGCCTTCGCGCGCCGCCGGCTGGCCTTCGATGATGGTGCTGGGCGAGCCCGTCTGAATCACGGCGCCGCAACTGATCTTGTCGCCAATGCGCGCCACGGGGCGGCCGTCGATGTTGGCCTGCGATGCACCACTGACCACGGTACCTTCGCCATGGAGGGGGCAGGAATGTCGGTGTCCTACAAGTACGATGGGGCGCATTGGGTATCTCCAGTTGAATGCAAGGCCAATCGGATAGTGGTTGTTTATTTCGCTGGTTGAACAGCGAGTCAAAATACGTAGCGTGCTGTATGTCTCTCTGAGACACGCATCTATTCAGCTTGGTCTCATATGCCTACGTTCCAGTTTCGACTATGAAGTCTTGTGTTTTGCAGTCACCCCCTCAGCTGTTTACTCAGATCCTCGCTTACACCTACTGTGTGTATCGTGAGGTTTTTCCATTGGCATTTGTCCTATTTTATCGAACTATTGGCGCCTCTTTTGTGCAGGTGATCTTTTCGCCGCTCTCTGGAGATGGCACTCCTTCGACACTTTGTATTGGTAGAACTGCATTAACAGCAGACACGCTGGAGTCATAGAACTCAGAAACTACAGATTTTAGGTCTGTGGAGGAAAGGATCCTAGATGTTTTCGCTTTTGAAGCTTGTCCAGAACCAGAGCGCCGTATCTACTGCAGCTTCAAGATTCTCTGCCAATTGCTCAAAAAGAGGGAAGATTCATTTTGCCTGCTCTAATTTTTTGGAGGAAAATCCAGGAAATAGTGTGGACCTACAAAAATTAGACTATAGAGACAGATCCGCCCCCTTTGTAGATCTCTAATGTCTTGAGTGTGGTTTTATTATTTGCTACTCATAATTCCATGCATTCTTTATTTGGGGGTTTCCGTTTAATAATTCGAGAGAACCTGATTGTGTGTCTTTATCCGCTTGCAGGACCACCGAAGATTTTCCCATGCCCACAAAAATTCCGAGACCATATTCATTGCTGGACAGTCTCCAGTTCTGAAAAATGATGTATTCCGTTCCGTTGTTCGAAAAGCTCAACCTGTAATCTCCCATGGCGTCATTTGCTAAGCCACCCCCTCGTATATATCCACTATATTGAAATTTTGACCAAGCCTCCTTGTTTAGATTTTTAGGATACTCAAGCTCCACTTTTTCAGTGCTTCCGAATCGATAGACCAAATATTCAGCGTTACTTCCCTCGCATACGGATGCGATCTTTTTCGATTTAACGATCTTGAAGGATATTATATTTTTCTCTCCTCCCTTACAGTGCGTTCCAGGTGCTTGCGCGTAGGCAGTCGCGACCAAGCAGAGCATGGTCCCTGACAAGAGAAAATTGAACAGAATGCTATGGGTTGTTTTGTTTATATTCATTGTAGAAAGACTCTATATTTGTTGCGTAATCCGGGTTCATCAAGCGCCATCCAGAACCATTATGACCTTCAGCAATTTTCTCAAAATTTTTCTGCCTGAGCCCTTCCAGTGGAAAATAAATCTGTACAATTTTGTTATTGGTTGAGTAGGTGAGCATGTGCTGTTTCATCTTCTACGCATTCCAGACCCTTGCACATGAGAATCTTTTCCTGTGTCAAGTGCGTTTACTTCATTCGTTATCTGCTTTCTTAGCTCTGCACTCATATCTATCGACGCGTCGTTAACTATCTTCAGATAGTCTTTCGCATTTTTGCGTGAGACAGGGTCACAACGAAGTACGTTGCCGAGATCGAGAGTCGGGTCCCCTCGCTCATTAGCATTGTCGGCATACCGCCGTGCTGTTGGAAAGTTGTGGGAGTGAAAGTTCACTGGAGGAGAGCCGTCATCCCTTACCCATCTATTATCAGAGTCAAAGTTTCCAGCGCACATCATGTCTGTATGTATTGCCACCACACACGCTCTCGGTAATGACACGAATACGCAATAATAGCGCTCATGATTAGCCACAACGTTGCCCCTGTCATCAAATACCTCGCCCTTATCTAAGGCCCCTATCCACGCCAGATCACACGAAGGGGCAAAGTGATTGGGAAGGCTGTCTTCAATAAATGATGCTCCCAGGCCGTTTAGGCTGATGAAATCCGTAACACCTCCTTTTGTTAAGAATCTTGCGCTTTGAGATGATAGGTTTTTTATCTTGGCATGATTGTTCTCACTGGCTAACTCGATTGCTCCGCATTCGTTGCTGAAAAATCGCGTCAGCTCCATGTTATTTGCATTTGCCTTCCCTTGTGGATTGGAGATCGGGAGTTCCCCGCTGTGCGAGTCTAGGCCTACCATAATTAACAGCATGGCAAGTAGCGAAGTGGAAGTTCTTTTCATAGTCTCGACCTTAGAGCTTGGTAGCGTCCTGTGGCATCAGTCATTTGTCTCGTTGCTCCGTAGTCTTCAAGAATTCTATCTTCATAGGATTGATGGTTGACACCCCAGTTTTGTGGGTTCGTGGGCGTGTTAGGATTTGCGTTAAAGAAGCGTTGTAATGCCGCTCCAAAATCTCGCGCAACAAATCCTGGTCTATTTATGTGGTGATCCAACACCAACGCAAGACCAAGGTTTGAGCGTACGTACTGCTTGATTTGATATGCATGCCCGCTAGGGGTTATGGATGTCGCCAATCGCAATCGTTTTATAAAATCCATTACTTGCAGCTCTATATACTCACTGCAACGTATTGTATTGAGGACTGGTGCCAGTATTGCACTTTCCTTCTTTCCTGGTGCGCTTGTAGATGTGAAGTCTTTTCTGATTTCCTTCTTTAGTGCGCTCTTGGTTAGCCCTTTGTAGGATATTTCGCCACCATCGACACTCCACCCGCATTCTTCAAATAGTTCACTGTAACGTGCAGGGTGTCTATTTCTGAATCTAAGAATTTGCTCATAAAATTCACCTTGCCCTTGAGGGTTGATTGTTTTTTGCATAGCCCCGGCGGTGAGGATTTCACTGTCGTACGATTGAATCGAATCCAGATTTCCTTCATTTGGAGACATCGCAATCACTATTGTTTTCTCGTCTTCCGTGATAGATCTAGACTGCACAAGAGTATCCCAATAGGGATAGCTTTCTAGCGATATTTTGGAAAAGGGGACAGATTGGAAAAGGGGACAGATTTATTTTCCCTACTCAAATGTCCTAGCCGATTCGGAAAAGGGGACAGATTTATTTTCCCTACTCAAATGTCCTAGCCGATTCGATCTGTCGAGAGGATCAATCTGTTTCAAGGTAATCCAAAGCGGACAGGCACTAAGCAAGGACCGTTTCAGGGTGGTGGTTGAATGCACTGATCAGGATCGGCATGTCGCAGAGCAACGAACAACAAGATTAGAGTACAGAAAATAAATCTGTCCCCTTTTTGCTGTCCCCTTTTTGCTTGAAGACGTTGGCTGTGGCACGGTCGAAATGGATCCCACCATGAAAGTGGCCATTGTTACCCAGCGGGAAGTGCCCGCCGTCTGCGAGAGCCAATCCCTCATAAGCGATCTGGGCGTCTGCAAAGGGTTTGCCGTCCTTGGCTTTGAATGGGTAGCCAATCCGTGAAGTGGGTTTCGGTGTATCCGTCATCTTTGTCTTGCTCCTAGGAATTCAACGGGTGAACTGCCACATCCAGCTCTCGTCAACGGGCCGGCCGTCCTCGGGTGTGCCATCGATCGACAGCTGATTGCCCTTGCCGCCACCTTGCTGAGTCATCGGCCCCTTCACATGGATGGCTACCGCGTCGAGCGTGATGCCGCCGTCGTGCAGGGTGATGGTCCCGCCGGGACCGCGCAGGCGGACCATTTCTCCGGCCTGCAGGTCGATGACGCGAGAGCGGTGGCGGATGGCCTGGCCGGCCTGCAGCTCGGCGTGGCCTTTCACGGTCTGTTCCTGGTGGCCGCCGATGCTCACCCAGTGGTTGGCCGCGGTCGTGTCGCGGCGGTGGTTGCCCACCTCTTCGCTGCGGTCCTTGCCGGTGCGGATGTGGTGGTTGCGGCCGATGGTCAGGGCGTCGTCCTGGCCGATGGCGTGGCGCCGGTCCTGGCCGATGCCGACCTGTTCGTCGTGGCCCACCGTTTCGCTGCGGTCGTGGCCGATGGCGACGGTCTCGTCGTGCTCCACCCGCTCGCGGCGGTCGTGGCCGACGAAGGTGGTTTCGTCATGGTTGACGTGGATGTTCTGGTCCTTCTGCGCGTGGAGGTAGATTTCCTCCTGGTCCTTCTCGTCCTCGAAGCGCAGCTCGTTGTAGCCCTCGCCCTTGTGGGTCTGGCTCTTGAGGGTCATCCGCGTCTTGTGCCGCGGCAGCTCGTAGGGCGGCAGCTGCAGGCGGTTGTAGGTGCGCCCGGTGATCACCGGCTGGTCCGGGTCGCCGTCGAAGAAATCGACGATGACCTCCTGGCCGATGCGCGGCAGGGCGATATGGCCCCAGGTGGCGCCGGCGAGGTGCTGCGCCACGCGGATCCAGCAGGAGCTGTGCTCGTCGTGCCGGCCCTGGCGGTCCCAGGGGAACTGCACCTTCACCCGGCCGTATTCGTCGGTGTAGATCTCCTCGCCCGGCGGGCCGACCACCACGGCGTGCTGCGGGCCGTCGATGCATGGCCTGGCCAGCGGTTCGGCGCGCCACTCGGCGTCATCCGGGACCAGTTCGGCCGCGTAGCGGTAGTGGGTGCCCTGCTGGGCGTCGGCGCTCTCTTCGGCCTGGCTGGTGTGCTGCACGCCGCGGTGGACGATGCGGACCGGGCGCCAGCCGCGGTTCAGGTCCGCGCGCGGGTGGCCGGCGAGCTGGAAGGAAATGCCCGGCTGCAGGCGCGGGTCGTCGCCCTCGACCCGGGCGAGGCGCGCATCGCGGCGGTGGCCGCGCAGGCGGTGTTCGGCGAAGGGCTTGCCGGCCTCGTCGAACTTGGCGCGGGCGGGGTAGTCGTAGCGCTCGTAGCGGCGGCCCTGGTGGTCCAGGTCGGCGCCGTCGTGGCTGAGCTGGTGGGTGTAGCGGGGGTGCTTGAAGGTGTAGTCGCGCTGGGTCTGCCGCGCGGTGCGCACGTTCTCGGCGTAGGCGAAGCGGTGCAGCGCCGGCACCGGCTGGTCGCCACCGGGGGTGGGCTGGTACTGCACCGGCTCGCCGCCCAGGCGGCCGTGGATGAACAGGCGGTCGCTGTGCACCAGCTGGTGGCCGTCGGCGCTGTGGCGGAAGGCGTAGAAGAAGCCTTCCTCGCGCAGGATGCGCTCGATGAAGTGGTAGTCGGTGTCGCCGGCCTGCACGCAGTACTCGCGGACCAGGTGCTCGCGGGTGACGCGCTGCTCGTAGTCCAGGGTCAGGCCGTGGGCCTTGAGCACCGCCTCGGCGATCTGCGGGACGCTGAGGCGCTGGAAGAGGCGCCAGTCGGAGCTGAGCTTCAGGCGCGCCAGGCGTGGCTCGACCACCGCCGAGTAGCGGGTGCGGCGGAAGCCGGTGTCGCCCTGGACGAAGGCGGAGACGGCGCCGTGCACGTGGCGCACGGGGGTGTCGCCGTGCCAGAGGGTCAGCCGAGCGGGGCGGTCGAGCACCTCGGCGAAGTCCACCGCGGGGTTGGCGCAGGCCAGTTCGACGGCGAGGTGGAAGGTCTCGGAGAGTGCTTCGTGGAGTTCGAACGAGACGACTTCGAAGACGTCGCGCGCCGCGCCGCCGACCAGGTCGAAGGTGAAGCGCAGAGCGGATTGAGTCGGCATAAGGATTCCTTGCCAGCCCGTTGCCGGGCCAGCAGTCCGATGGTGAGGTGGAGCGACCGGCGCGAGCGCCGGTCGCGCGGGCGGCCTGGGGCTCAGGCTTCCTGCGGCTTGCGCCAGTCGTCCGAGGCTTCGGTGCCGGCGATGGCATGGGTCCAGGTGATCTTGCGGTAGGCCATGGCGACCTTGACCAGCTGGGTGTACTCGGCCTTGCTCGGGTCCTGGGCGTGCGGCAGCACGGTGTGGATGTTGACGATGGTGGCGTCTTCCAGCCGGGTGGTGAAGAAGTGCTCCTGCTTGCCCTCGGTGGAGGTGCGGTACCACTTCACTTCCACCTCCGGGAGCATCTCGCCGGCGGCCAGGGCCTGGTACAGCAGCGGGGTGGCCTTGTTCAGCGGTGCGGTGAAGGTGAACGGCTTGTGCACGCGCTGGCCGGACGGCTGGCCGCTCTGCGGGTCGGTGGGGGTGGCGATCAGGTGCTCGATTTCCTGGACCAGGATCTGGTCCTCGTGACCTTCCTGGTAGACGTTGCCCACGGAATCGGCGGTGAAGGCGCCCTGGGTGATGTGGCCCTGGGTCTTGCCCTGGATGCTGATATAGGCGGGAGTCGGCATGGGTTGCTTCCTTGTCTCGTTGACGAAAAGGCCGGAGGGGCCGCGAGGTCATCGGGGATGACCCGAGTCATAGAGCAAACGCCGCGCCAACTCTCCGTGTGCTTTCTTTTTTGTCTTGTTGATCAACGAGTTGGAGCGATTTTTCGGCCGCATCCGGCGGGCAAAAAGCGCGCGAAAGCGCGCCAAGTGTTTTTTCCAAGGTTTTTCGGGCCACTTCTGACCCGATTTTCTGTAAGTCATTGAAAAACAAAGAATAAAAATCGGGCCAAAAATGGCCCGACCGGGCCAACTTTGGCCCGGTCGGCTGGTTTGCGATGAGTCGCGGAGGGTAGGTGTTCCGTGCGGGCAGGCTACGGAGCTCGCTGGGTCCTACCCGCTACTCAGTACTTGATATCCCGGGCTCTCTCCCGCCCTTGCTGTTTGGTCTGGCGCTTATCCTGCCGGCATTCGTGGTTCCATTGCTGGTCGGCAGCGCGGCATTCCTGCTTGATCTGGCGTGAATCCTGACGGGTTTCCTGGCGCACGTCCCGCGCTTCACGCCGTCGCTCGGCCCGTTCCGTAGCCCAGGCCATTCCCGCCGAATCCACCAGGAGGATCGCAGCTACCGCTACGACAGCAGCAAACCGATGACTGGACATGACATACCCTCCCTTCAGCCAGGGTACCGGGGCTATTCAGTACAGCTGATTTTCCTCCGTTTCGCAGCGGGGCCGAGCAATGGTACTCCTGGGCGAGCGCATACTTCCCAGGCCGGCCTGTCTCAGGGAATATCAGAACACCGCCAGCGTATAGCTCAGGATCAGGCGGTTCTCATCGATATCGGTGCGATAGTTCGAGCGCGCGGTGGCATTGCGCAGCCGTATCGAGACGTTCTTCAGCGGACCGCTCTGCACCGTGTAGGCAAGATCGAGATCGCGCTCCCAGTCCTTGCCCTCGAAAGTTCCCGCATCGACATTGTCGCCGCGGATATAGCGCACCCCGGCGATCAGCCCGGGCATGCCGAGGGCAGCGAAGTCGTAGTCGTAGCGCAGCTGCCAGGAGCGCTCCCGGGGCGAGGCGAATTCGTAGGTGGGCACTTCGTTGCCCAGTGGCGAGACGGTGACGAATACGCGCGGGAAGCCCTGGTCGCCGAACATCGCCTGGTAGCCCAGGTAGAAGTTGTGGCCGCCGCGCCTGGCCGAGAGCAGTGAGTAGAAGGCGCGGTTGTCGATCTCGCCGATGAGCTGCCTGCCGTCCTCGGAGGAGTCGAAATAGCCGAGGTTCGCCCCCAGCGTCCACGCGCCCAGCGGCTCGCTGTGCTTGAGCCCCAGGTAGCGCTGGTCATAGAGGTCTTCCAACTGACCGTACCAGGCGCTCAGGGTGGTGCGGTTCTGGTTGAATCCGTAGTCACCGCCGGCGAAGTTGTACCGGTCGGAGGTGATCAGGCGAGCCTGGGCGTCGCGTCGTGGCGCGAAGCCGACGATGGCGCCGATCCCTTCGTCCCCCGCTTCGCTGCGGATGCTGGTGGAGCGCAGCTGGCCTGCCTGCAGGGTCAGCCCGGCGATTTCCGCCGAGCTGATGGCGACGCCCTGGTAGGTGTTGGGCAGCAGGCGGTTGTCGGTCAGCATCAGCACCGGCACGTTGGGCTGCAGTTCGCCAAGGCGCAGCTCGGTCTTCGCTACCCGCACCTTGGCGGTCAGGCCCAGGCGGCTGTAGTCATCCGGCGCGGTCGCGCCGAAGGCACCGGGCAGCAGGCCGGTGCCCGCGCGGTCAGGACTGCTGTCCAGCTTCAGCCCGAGCAGGCCGATGGCATCGACACCGAAGCCCACCGGTCCCGGCGTGTAGCCGGACCTCAGGTTGAGGATGAAGCCCTGGGCCCACTCCTCCGCCTTCGACTGCCGGCTGGGGCCGACGATGTCGGAAAAGTCGCGGCTGAAGTAGTAGTTGCGCGCGGTGAGGGTTGCCGTGGAGTCGGCGAGAAAACCGCCCTCCTCGGCCTGGACGCCGAACGGCAGTGCGATGGCGACGGCAGCGGCCAGCGCCGAACAGGTTTTAGTCGGATTGCAGGTCATAGCGGGTTCTCTTGTTCTTGTCGTCTGCAGAAAGCCCCTGCGGCTGCGCAGGGGAGTCCGCGCTCGGCCCAGGGGCGGACTCCGTGCTACCGGCTCGCTCAGCCGGAGGTGGATTCCAGCGGCTGAGCGGCCACGGCGCCGCCCTGGGCCTGCCGGCCAGGGCGGTGCCAGAGGAACACCAGGATGGCGCCGGCGCCGACCAGCCCCGGCAGGGCGAAGGCGAGGAAGCTCGCCTGGAGCGGCAACTGCGCGGCGTGCAACGCGCCGCCCAGCAGCGGACCGATGATGGCGCCGATGCGGCCGACGCCCATGGCCCAGCCAAGGCCCGTGGAGCGGATGTGCGCCGGGTAGAACTGCACGGTGCAGGCATCGGCGAGTATCTGCGTGCCGATGGTGCAGGCCCCGGCCACGCCGATCAGCAGGTACAACACCGGCAGCGGGGACTTCAGCGCCAGCAGGCTGAGGGACAGCGCGCCCAGGATGAAGAAGGCGAGCAGGACCCGGCCGAGGCCGATGCGGTCCCCTAGCCAGCCGCCGCCAATGGCCCCGAAGATAGCGCCGAAGTTCAGTACCAGCAGGAACGCGAGGCTGGAATTGAGCCCGTAGCCGGCGGCATTCATCAGCTTCGGCAGCCAGGAACTCAGGGCGTAGACCATCAGCAGGCAGCAGAAGAACGCGACCCACAGCATCAGGGTGTTCAGCGAGCGTCCGTCATGGAAGAGCTGGGAGATGGCCACCTTGCTCGCCTGCCCCGTGGCCAGGACCAGTTCGTCACCGCCACCGGGCCTGTACTCGGGCAAGGCCTTTGCCAACAGGGCCCGGGCGCGCTCCATTTCACCCTGGCGCACCAGGAAGTGGAGCGACTCCGGCAACTGGCGAACCAGCAGCGGCAGGACCAGCAGCGGCACCGCCGCCACGAAGAACACCGCCGGCCAGCCCCAGCTGGGCATCAACAACATGCCCAGCCCGGCGGAGAGCATGCCGCCCACCGAGTAGCCGCTGAACATGATCGCCACCAGGGTGCTGCGGATTCTCTTCGGCGCGTATTCGTTCATCAGCGCCACCACATTGGGCATCACCCCGCCGATGCCGAGCCCGGCGATGAAGCGGCAGATGGCGAATTCCTCCGGGGTGCGCGCGAAACCATTGATCAGGGTGAAGCCGCTGAACAGGATCACGCAGGTCATGATGGTCTTGCGCCGTCCGATCCGGTCCGACAGCGGACCGAAGAACAGCGCGCCCAGCATCATCCCCACCAGCGCGCAACTGCCGAGCAGGCCGGCCTGCAGCGCGGTCAGGTTCCAGGCCTGCATCAGCGCGGGCAGCACCACGCCGTAGATGACCAGGTCATAGCCGTCGAAGATGATGATCAGCGCGCACCAGAACAGCACGCGCCCGTGGAAGGCATTGAAGCGGGCCCCGTCGAGCAGGGCGGAAGGGTCGATGGTACGCATGGCATGGCTCTTCTTGTCATTGTTATAGAGCCGGAACCGGCATCGAGGCCGGTCCCGGTGGATAGCAGTTGGGGATCAGGCGCAGTGGCTCAGCGCCGTCCAGCCCAGGCGCGCGCGGGCGTCTTGCAGGTCGGCGTCCAGGTCGTGGTTCCACAGCCAGTCGAAGCGGCTGGCCAGGGTCGCGCCCAGGGCCTGCTGGTCATCGCCCACGGCGGGGTCGCGCAGCTCGTACAGTTCGCCCGCCTCCCAGGAGGTGCGTTGCACCCGGCAGGCGCGCGGGCGACGCAGCGCGTCGTAGGCCGCCAGCAGCCCGTCGAGGTTGTCCTGGCTCACTTGCGCATCGCCCAGCAGGCGCGCCAGGAAGTAGGCGTCTTCCAGTCCCTGCCCTGCCCCGGCGCCCTGGTGCGGCAGCATGGCGTGGGCCGCATCGCCGATCAGCGCCACACGGCCGTGCACGTAGCCGGGCAGTTCGGCCAGGTCGTGCAGCGCCCAGTGGGTCGGCGCCGGGATGCATTCCAGCAGGACACGGGCGGCATCGCCCCAGCCGGCGAAGGCCTCGAGCATCTCGCGCTGACTGGCCTCGCGCACCCAGGGCGCGTCCTGGGGCCAGGTGGGATCGGGGGTGCTGCGGTCGGACACGAAGGCCACCACGTTGATGATGCGGCCCTGCTTCACCGGGAAGGTGAGAATGTGGCCGTCAAGGCCGAGATACATCTGCGGCACGTCCACCAGGTGTTCGTCGATACCGGCGGCGCGATAGGCCTCGCGCAGGCGCAGGCTGTCGATCATCCCGCGATAGGCACAGGTGCCGGTGAAGCGCGGCGCCACCGGCGCGGCGCCGATGCCTTCCAGCACATGGCCGCGGATGGCGGACTTGATGCCGTCGGCGGCGATCAGCAGGTCGCCCCGGTATTCGCTGCCGTCGGTGAACCGCACGCGGGCTTCACCGCCCTGCTGCTCCACGCTGACGGCGCGCTTGTTGAAGCGGGCCACACCTTCGGGCAGGCGGCTGGCCAGCACATCCAGGAAGTCTGCGCGGTGCACCGATGATTGCCCCACGCCTGGAGCGACGCTGGCGCCCAGGTAACCGGCATCGCTGCTGCGGCGCCACTCGAACCAGACATCCTGCCAGGGCTCCGGAGTCCGGTCGGCGACCTGGCCATAAGATTCGGCCAGCCCGAGACCGGCGATGGCCCGTACCGCGTTGGCGCCGAAGGAAACGCCCGCGCCCACTTCACCGAAGGCCGCTGCGGATTCGAAGAGCTGGACGTCGAGATGGGCGTGACGGCACAGGTCCAGTGCCAGGGCGACGCCGGAGATCCCGCCGCCGATGATGCCGACGCGCAAGGCAGGCTGCTTGTTCATGTTCGTACCCGTGATGGTGTTGTTGTTGGAGTGGAACCATCATGGAGAACCCAGGAATATTGATAAATGCAGCGACTCGCATACAGACTATTTCAACTATGAATATTCCTCCCGACTCTCGAGACGCCCCATGGACCTGCGCGACCTGGACCTGAACCTGCTGGTGGTCTTCAACCAGTTGCTCATCGACCGGCGGGTCTCCACCGCCGCCGAAAACCTGGGACTGACCCAGCCCGCCGTCAGCAACGCCCTCAAGCGGCTGCGCACCGCCCTGCAGGACGACCTCTTCGTGCGCACTTACCAGGGCATGGAACCCACGCCCTACGCCGAGCAACTGGCCGAGCCGGTGTCGTTGGCGATCCACACCCTGCGCGAGGCGCTGAGCCGGCAGGACGCCTTCGATCCCCTGACCAGCGAGCGCACCTTCACCATCGCCATGACCGACATCGGCGAGATCTACTTCACCCCGCGTCTGATGGACGCCCTCGCCCGCCTGGCGCCGAAATGCCGCATCAGCACCGTGCGCAACACCTCGGTGACCCTGATCGAGGCCCTGCAGAACGGCACGGTAGACCTTGCCGTGGGGCTGCTGCCCAACCTGCAGGCGGGCTTCTTCACCCGCCGCCTGTTCCACCACCGCTACGTCTGCATGTGCCGCAAGGACCACCCGGCCACCCGCGAGCCGCTGACCCTGGAACGCTTCTGCGCCTATGGCCACGTGCGGGTGATCGCCGCCACCACCGGCCATGGCGAGGTGGACGCCCACATGGCGCGCATCGGCATCGAGCGGGACATCCGCCTTGAAGTGCCCCACTTCGTCGCGGTCGGCCATATCCTCCAGCGCACCGACCTGCTCGCCACCGTGCCCGAGCGCTTCGCCGACTCCTGCGTCGAGCCCTTCGGCCTGGTCGCCCTGCCCCACCCGGTCCAGCTCCCGGAGATCGACATCAACCTGTTCTGGCATGCGAAGTACCACCGGGATTCCGCCAACCGCTGGCTCAGGCAGTTGATGTTCGAACTGTTTTCGGATTGAGGCTGAGGTGCTTGCGGGGCCCTTGTCGCAAGTCCCGGTGCGGCACTTCTCACCTGCCCCGACTCACCGCCCGCCGCCCATGCAGTTGTCGATATTCCAGCCGTACAGCCACTGGATGGCATCGTAGAACTGCTCCTGGCTGCGGCCGGTCCAGAGCTGGTTGCGCACCAGGCGCTCGACGCCCTTGGCATGGTAGAGGCGCCCCATCTCCCGGGCCGACCAGAGCACACGGGCGGTCCGTGGGATACGGATGGTCTCGTAGAGGCGGAAGGCGGCGGTCAGGTCCTGGTCGCAGGCCTTCACCGCCTGGCCCAACACCACTGCGTCTTCCAGCGCCATGCAGGCGCCCTGGGCCAGGTACTGGGTCATGGGGTGGGCGGCATCGCCGAGAATGGTGGCACGACCTTCGCCCCAGCGCTCCACCGGGTCGCGGTCGGCAGTGGCCCAGCGGCGCCAGGACGTGGGCCGGTCGAGCATCTGGCGCGGGCGTTCGTGGATGCCCTCGAAGTAGGACAGCACTTCCTCCTTGCTGCCGTCGGTGACGCCCCACTGCTCCTCGTTGCGGCTGTGGAAGGTCACCACCAGGTTGTACTGCTGGCCGCCGCGCAGCGGGTAATGCACCAGGTGGCAGCGCGGACCGGCCCAGAGCATGGGGGCGTTGACGCGAAGGTCCTCGGGCATGTTCTCCACATCCACTACCGCGCGGTAGACCACGTGGCCGGTGACACGCGCCGCATCGCCCACCAGTCGCTCGCGGATCACCGATTTCACCCCGTCGCAGCCGATCACCGCATCCGCCTGGTAGCGATTGCCATTGCTGTCCACCAGGGTCGCGCCCTGGTCGTCCATCTCCATCGACTCGATGCGGGTGGACGTCTGGAAGCGGATCAGCGGATTGCGCTCCACGGCTTCCAGGATCGACTGGTGGATATCCGCCCGGTGGATCACGCCGTAGGGGTTGCCGAAACGTTGGCGGAAACGCTCGCCAACCTCGATTCGCGCCACTTCATGGGCGTCGATGGCATCCATCATGATCAGGTGATCGGTGAAGACCGAACGCTTGCGCGCGGCCTCGCCAACGCCGAGGGCGTCCAGCGCCGCATAGGCATTCGGGCCGAGCTGGATGCCCGCGCCGATCTCGCCGATCTGGCAGGCCTGTTCCAGCAGCAGCACCTCGATACCTTGCTGGGTCAGGGCCTGGGCGGCGGCGAGGCCGCCGATGCCACCGCCGACGATGATGATCTTCTGTTGTTGTCGTTGCGCAGTCATGGTTCGGTACTCCACGGATTTCATGTCTTGGCCCGCGTCTGACGGGCCCGCTCGTTATTGGATGAAGTCGGGCTGCTGCCCCGGCGCGGCCTGCTGGAAGGCCGCCTGCCCCTGGCAATGCCGGTAAACCGCGAGCACCCGCGGGTAACCGCTGAGGTCGCAGCCCATGCGCTCGGCGTTAGCCACCTGGGGCACCAGGCAGCAGTCGGCGAGGGTCGGCGCCAAGCCGAAGCAGTAAGGGCCCACGCCATGGCGGCGCAGCAGCTCCTCCACCGCCGCCAGGCCCTCGGCCACCCAGTGGGCGTACCAGGCACTCTTCTGTTCGGCGCTGACCCCGAGGCTCTGCTGCAGGTAGCCGAGCACCCGCAGGTTGTTGATCGGGTGGATGTCGCAGGCGATCAGGTTGGCCACTTCCAGCACGCGGGCACGTAGCGGCTGTTCGCGGGGTATCAGCGGCACCTCGGGATAGCGCGCGTCGAGGTAGTCGACGATGGCCAGGGATTGGGTCAGGGTGACGCCGGTGTCGTCCACCATGACCGGCACTCCACCCACCGGGCTCAGTTCCCGGTGCTGGGCGCTGCGCTGCTCGCCGACGCGCAGGTTGACCCCGTGGTAACCCGCGGCGACCCCCTTGAGAGCCAGGGCGATGCGCACGCGGTAGGACGTGGAGCTGTTGAAGAAGCTGTAGAGCTGCATGGCGGTGGTTCCACTGGGTTCAGAGAAGGGCCGGGGACGCGGCGCGCGCCGTGGCGAGCGCCCGCGCCCCCTTGAGGAAGATCGCGGTGGCGGCGAGCGCGGCAGGCAACATCAGCACCGCGAAGATGCTGCTGAAATCCAGGCCCAGGCCGAGCATGAAGCCGCCGCCAAGGGTGCCGCAGACCGAGCCGATGCGCCCCACCCCGTGGGCCCAGCTCACTCCGGTGGCGCGACTGGCCGTGGGGTAGTAGGCCGCCGCCAGGGCATTGGCGCCCACCTGCGAGCCGCTGATGCAGAAGCCCATGCCCGCCACGCACAGGGTCAGCAGGCCGTAGTGGGTGTAGTACTGGCCGATGGCGAAGAGGCAGACGGCGCCCAGCAGGTAGGCCGCCACCAGCACGCGGTGCGGGTCGAAACGGTCCATGGCGGCGCCCAGGCAGACGGCGCCGGCGGTACCGCCGATCTGGAACATGGCGCTGATCATGGCCGCCTGGCTGAGGGACAGGCCGGTGTCCTTGATCAGCAGCGGCAGCCAGTTGGTCATCATGTAGATGATCATCAGGCTCATGAAGAAGGCGACCCAGAGCATCAGGGTGCCGAGGCGCAGGGGGCGGCCGAGGATCAGCCGGATCGGCGAGGCGGCGCGCTGCCCCACTTCGCCCTGCTGGATGCTGAAGCTCCCGTCCCAGCTCGCCGGCAGCGGGCCGATGCGGCGCAGGATGCCCGCCACGCGAGCGCTGTCTGCGCCGAGCTGCACCAGGAAACGCGCCGACTCCGGCAGCAGCCACCCGAGCAGTGGCAGCAGTACCAGCGGCAGCACGCCGCCCAGCATCAGCACGCTGCGCCAGCCGAAGGCCGGCACCAGGTGCGCCGCCACCACGCCACCCAAGGCGGAGCCCAGGGTGAAGCCGCAGAACATGCTGGTGACCATCAGCGAACGGCGTCGCTGCGGGCAATACTCGGAGGTCAGGGTAATGGCATTGGGCATGGCACCGCCCAGGCCGAGGCCGGTGAGCAGGCGCAACAGCGACAGCATCTCGACATTGGGCGCGAAGGCCGCCAGCAGGCTGAAGCCGCCGAAGCAGGCCACCGACAGCATCAGGATGCGCTTGCGGCCGAAGCGGTCGGCCAGGGGGCCGGCAATGAAGGCGCCGAGCATCAGCCCCACCAGGGCAGCGCCGAGCACCGGGCTGAGGTCGCTGGCGCCGAGCTGCCATTCCTCGCGCAGGGCCGGGGCGATGAAACCGATGGCGGCGGTATCCAGGCCGTCGACGGCGGTGACCAGGAAACACAGGATCAGGACCAGCCACTGGAAAGGAGCGACGGCATGGCCATCGATGAAGTCCTGCACATCCACGCTGTTGTTCTTGTGTGTGGAAGACATGGGGAACCCTCCGGGCCGGCGCGGTGTGCGGCGGCCGGTTTATCGGTATGGGATAGCGGGCCGGGAGCGCCGGCCCGCGGTAGTCAGATCACGCGCACGCGGATCTCGCCGAGACCGTCCACGCCGCCGGTCATCAGCTCGCCTGCCACCACCGGGCCGACGCCTTCGGGCGTGCCGGTCATGATCAGGTCGCCCGGCTGCAGCTCGAAGAAGCGCGAGAGGTAGGCGATGGTTTCCGGCACCGACCAGATCAGCTTGTCGATGTCGCTGCGCTGCCTGTCGGCGCCATCGACCTGCAGCCAGATGCCGGCGCTTGAGGGATGGCCGATGGTGCTGGCCGGGTGCAGCGGCGCGATGGGGGCGGAAGCATCGAAGGCCTTGCCGATCTCCCAGGGGCGGCCCATCTCGCGCATCTTCATCTGCAGGTCGCGACGGGTCATGTCCAGGCCCACCGCATAACCCCAGACGTGTTCATTGGCGCGCTCCTCCGGGATGTCACGACCGCCCTTGCCGATGGCCGCCACCAATTCGATCTCGTAGTGGTAATTGCTGGTCTCGGCCGGGTACGGCAGCTCCAGGGTCTGGCCGTCGGCCACCGGCACCACGGCGTCGGCCGGCTTGCAGAAGAAGAACGGCGGCTCGCGATCCGGGTCGAAGCCCATTTCACGGGCATGGGCGGCGTAGTTGCGGCCCACGCAGTAAACGCGGCGGACAGGGAAGCGCGCGTCGCTTCCGGCTACTGGGAGACTGGTGGGCGCTTGCGGCGGAAATACAAAGGTCATGGCAGCGGGTTCCTCGGTTCAATGGGTTTCGCGGGCTTCACGCAGGAGCCCCAGGGCTTCCTGGATCGGGCGGTCGGAGTAGCTGAACAGCACGCATTCCTCATCGGCACGCAGGCTTACCGGCGCCCAGCTGGGCACCACGAAAATGTCCTTGGCAGCGAAGGTGTAGCTCTGCCCGGCGATCAGCGCCCGGCCGCTGCCTTCCACCACGGAGAAAACGGTGGCATCGGTGCTGCGCCAGGTCTTGCCGGCGAAGCCACGCGGCAGCAGCTGCATGCAGGTGCCGATGGTGGGCATGGCCCAGCCGCCGGTGGCCGGGTTCACGTAGCGCAGTTTCACGCCGTCCCATTCGTCCAGTTCGCCCTGGCGCAGCAGGGTGTCCAGCGCCTCGCGGGTGCGGGCATAGGGGTAGTTGAAGATCGGTGAAGTGGCGTCGCGCACCTCATGGCGCACCGGCAGCAGGTTGGCGCCATAGCGCGCCAGGCTGTTGCCCTCGGGGCGAGTGACAGGCTGTACCGCCTCCGGGTAGTTCTCCGCAAAACCGGCGCCGAAGAAGCGCACGGTGGGGATGTCCAGGCCATCCAGCCAGATCACCGGCTCGCCACCCTCGGCCTCGCTCGGGTTGCCATGGTCGTGCCAGGTCCAGGACGGGGTGATGATGAAGTCACCCGGTTCCATGGTGGTGCGCTCACCGTCCACCGCGGTGTAGGCACCCCGGCCCTCCACCACGAAACGCAGGGCCGACTGGGTGTGGCGATGGCTGGGAGCGATTTCGCCAGGGAGGATCAGTTGCAGGCCGGCGTAGAGGCTCGGGGTGATGGACGCCTGGCCACGGATGCCGGGATTCTCCAGCACCAGCACGCGGCGCACCGCCTCTTCCGCGCTGATCAGCCGGCCGGCTTCCATCAGGTAGGGACGCAGCTCGCTGAAGCGCCACAAGGCGGGCACGCAGTCGCTGGTGGGTTGGCGGGGAACCAGGTTGTGCAGCTGTTCCCAGAGCGGGAACAGCGCCTGGGTATCGATGCGCTGGTAGAACTCGGCGCGCGCGTTGCCGATGTTGTCGTTGTTATTCATCGCTTCACCTGTGACGGGCTGTGAAGTGGCTGGCGGGGCGCGTGGGCTTGGGCAGCGGCCCCGTCGTTGCAGCGATTAAACTCCCGCAAGACATACGATAAAAATGATATTTTCAGATAGAGACATACCCTAAAACGTATAGGAGATCCCGCCATGCACTGGACCCGCCGCCTGCGCCCGCGCCACTTGCAACTGCTGGTGAACCTGGCCGAGACGGGCAGCCTGAGCGATACCGCGCGCCAGGCGTTCACCACCCAGCCAGGCCTGTCGAAATGGCTCAAGGAACTGGAGGAGGACGCCGGAGCGGTATTGTTCGAGCGTCACGCCCGGGGCCTGCGGCCAACACCAGAAGGCGCCCTGCTGGTGGGGCACGCGCGGCGCATCCTCAGTGAGATGGAGCGCGCCCAGAGCAACCTGGAGGCCCTGCGCGAGGGCAACACGCCCAACGTGGCCATCGGCACCTCCCCCGCCTCGGCACCGAGCCTGGTGCCGGACGCCATCCTCTACTTCCTCAAGCGTCACCCCAGGGCCCAGGTCTCGCTGCAGGAAAACACCATGAACGTGCTGCTGGAGCGCCTGGAACTGGGACAACTGGATGTGGTGGTCGGACGGGTGGACAACTACCAGCCGAGCGCGAGCCTCAACAGCGAGATGCTGTTCCGCGAACCCATGCAGGTGGTAGCGCGGCCGGGGCACCCACTGCTGCAGCGCAAGGACCTGCGCTGGCCGGATCTCTACCAGTACGACTGGCTGCTCTGGCCGCCGGGAACGCCGATCCGCACCCGCCTGGACACGGCCCTGAGCAATGCCGGTCTCAAGCCTTTGCCCTGCCGGGTGGAATCCTCATCGCTGATGGCCAACCTCTGGCTGATGCAGAACAGCGACATGCTCTCGGTGGCCTCCGGTCGCGTCGCCGAGCACTTCCATGGCCGCGGCCTGCTGCGTCGGCTGGATTTCGAGCTGGAGGCCGAAGGCTCCATCGGCATGTGCTGGCGCGACGAGGCGCACCCGGAAAGCGCCGTGCTTGATCTGCTGGACAGCCTGCGGGAGGCTGCACGCAGTCCGATTCGGCGGGCGGATGCTTGAACTGCCTGAGGGTGGCGAGGTCCGCTTTCCGCCCCAAGCCGATATCAGCGGGCAGGCCGTTACAACGGTTCCTCCGCAACCGGCTTGGTGCAAAATAGTGCGTTCGGGAACCTGGATGGCCCAGGTTGCAAATCCAGCCCCTGCCACATGACGCGGTGAAACAAGGACAGATATGAGAGCCGGCTTTGAATTGAATGATTCCTCTGAGCCCAATGTGCAGCGTGATGGAAACACGCGCTGCAAACCCCATCAGCAGCAAGTGGTGACAGCATGATCGAGGTAACCGAGGTTTCCATCGCCGAACTGCGTGCCGCCCTCGAGTCCGGCCGCACCACCGCCGTCGAGCTGGTCCAGGCCTATCTCGCCAGAATCGACGCCTACGATGGTCCCGACACCCCCACCGCCCTCAACGCGGTGGTGGTTCGATATCCCGATGCGCTCAAGGAGGCCGAGGCTTCCGACGCCCGCCGGGCCCGGGGCGAAACCCTTGGCCCGCTTGACGGCATTCCGTACACCGCCAAGGACAGCTACCTGGTCAAAGGGCTCACCGCGGCTTCCGGCAGTCCGGCATTCGCCAAGCTGATCGCCTATCGCGATGCCTTCACCATCGAGCGGCTGCGTGCCGCCGGCGCCATCTGCCTGGGCAAGACCAATATGCCGCCCATGGCCAACGGCGGCATGCAACGCGGGGTCTACGGCCGTGCCGAGAGCCCGTACAACGCCGACTACCTCACCGCGCCCTTCGCATCCGGATCGTCCAATGGCGCCGGTACCGCAACCGCGGCGAGTTTCTCGGCATTCGGCCTGGCTGAAGAAACCTGGTCGAGCGGACGCGGGCCCGCCTCGAACAATGGCCTGTGCGCCTACACCCCTTCCCGTGGGGTGATCTCGGTGCGCGGCAACTGGCCACTGACCCCGACCATGGACGTTGTCGTGCCCTACGCCAGGACCATGGCGGACCTCCTCGAGGTGTTGGACGTGGTGGTGGCGGATGACCCCGACACCCGGGGCGACCTGTGGCGGATGCAACCCTGGGTGCCGATTCCCAGCGTCGCCTCGGTGCGCCCCGCTTCCTACCTGGAACTCGCCGCGAAAGCCGACGCCCTGGCGGGCAAGCGCTTCGGCGTTCCGCGCATGTACATCAACAAGGACCCCGATGCGGGCACCAGCGAAGCGCCGGGTATCGGTGGCCCGACCGGGCAGCGAATCAACACCCGCCCCTCGGTGATCGGGCTCTGGGAAGAGGCTCGCAAGGCACTGGAAGCCGCCGGCGCCGAAGTGGTCGAAGTCGACTTCCCGCTGGTCTCCAATTGCGAGGGTGATCGCCCTGGCGCGCCGACTGTCTTCACGCGCGGCCTGGTTTCCAAGGAGTTCCTGCACCACGAGTTGTGGGACCTGTCGGCCTGGGCGTTCGATGATTTCCTGCGCGCCAATGGCGATCCGCAGCTGAACCGCTTGGTGGACGTGGACGGGCCGCAGATCTTCCCCCACGACCCGGGAACCCTGCCCAACCGCGAAGGCGACCTGGCCGCCGGCATGGACGAGTACGTGAAGATGGCCGAGCGCGGCATCACTCCCTGGGACCAGATCCCCACCCTCCCCGACGGGCTGCGTGGACTCGAGGAGACGCGCCGCATCGACCTCGAGGAGTGGATGGAGCGACTGGGGCTGGACGCGGTGATCTTCCCGACCGTGGCCGACGTCGGCCCGGCGGACGCCGACGTGAATCCGCAGTCCGCGGATATCGCCTGGAGCAACGGCATCTGGGTCGCCAACGGCAACCTCGCCATCCGCCACCTGGGCGTCCCCACGGTCACCGTGCCGATGGGCGTGATGCCGGACATCGGCATGCCGGTAGGGCTGACCTTCGCCGGTCGCGCCTATGACGATTCGGCGCTGCTGCGCTTCGCGTCGGCCTTCGAATCCACCGGTTCGAAGCGCTTGATCCCTCCGCGCACCCCACCACTGCAACGCGGCTGAAAAGTGGCGGGATCGGGGCGGTACGGGCCCCGATCCCGCTCAGTCTCGGCAAGGCATCGAGCCGTATTCCCTACATGAGGCAACGACTCTGCCGCTTGCCCTTGCGCCCTGCCCTCCCTATCCTGCCCCGGCCACGGTCAATCCCGTGACCGGGTTTGACAGCCCGACAGATAGGCGCGATTGCGCCGCAAGGTGCATGCGAAAAACGGCGGACGTTTTTTGCAGGCCTTTGCTCGCATGCAGTTTTGCAACTGCACTGCGCTATGGCAGATCGCGCGGGGAGACCCTCGGGTCTGCCGGTCCTATCTCCGGTCTGTCAACCCCGCGCGGTCTGCCACCCTTCGAATGACAGCGAATGGCGGCAGCTCCTTAACCGAGATAGGAGATCCACCATGCACGACGCATATACCCCCATAGTGTTCCAACGCCATGCCCAGCATCTGCGGGCGGTGATGATCGACAACCGGCCCTGGTTCGTCGCCTACGATTTCGCCCGCCTGATCGCCGCGCCACGCGCCCACCTGCTGGCCAGGCGCATGGCCGCGCACCAGCGGCGCACGGTGCGGCTGAAGTACGCCTCCGAGGTGCTGGAAGAACTGGAAGTGATCAGCGATGAGGGGGCCTATCACGCCCTCTATCGCTTCGGGCATCCGGATAATCGGCGCATCGCCCGCTGGCTCAGCGAAGAGCTGCTGCCGACGCTGCACGACTATCACCGCGATCCGGATGCGACGCCGCAACGGGCCTTCATGAGCTGGGCGGACCAACGCATCGGGGTGGTTAAGTGGCAGGGGGAGCTGTGGATTGCGCGGCGGGATCTGCCGGTATTCATGGCCGCCCATGATGATCCGGCATTGAGGGATGAGCCGAGCTGGAAGCGAATGCCGTTCGGCGACTGGTAAAGCCACGCCCCCACAAGTCCAGCCGTAGGGTGCGCCGTGCGCACCGGCTGTCGAACGTCGCGCGACGACCGATCCCGCAATCGGTGCGCGCAGCGCACCCTACGGTTGGGGTCAAGACCGATCTCTTTGCGGGGTGCACCGTGTGTGCGCACCCTGCGGTGGAGCAAGTGCGGGAGTTTGGCCCCTGGTGCGTAGGCAGCTGGGGCGGTTGGCACCGGTAGCTGACCGCCTGGCGTTCAGTAGCGAGAACTCTCAACGTGCCCCATGCTTGCAAGGTCTTGCGGCGGTGTATCCAACCCTTCTCAGCGGGAATCGACCATGACCCATCCCAGCCTGCCCACCTTCGACGATGTGCTCGCCGCCGCTGCCCGGCTCAAGGGGCACGCCAACCGTACGCCGGTGCTGACCTCCCGAACGGTCAACGCTGAACTCGGCGCCGAGGTGTTCTTCAAGTGCGAAAACTTCCAGCGCATGGGCGCCTTCAAGTTCCGCGGCGCCTTCAATGCACTGTCCAGGTTCAACGCCGAACAGCGCCGCGCTGGCGTGGTGACCTATTCCTCCGGCAACCATGCCCAGGCCATTGCGCTCGCCGCCAGGCTGCTGGGCATCCCCGCGACCATCGTCATGCCCCATGACGCGCCGGCCACCAAGGTCGCGGCGACCAAAGGCTATGGCGGCAATGTCGTGGTCTACGACCGCTACAAGGAGGACCGGGAGCAGATTGGGCGCGAGCTGGCCGAGAAGCACGGCCTGACCCTGATCCCGCCGTATGACCATCCCGACGTCATGGCTGGCCAGGGGACGGCTGCAGCAGAGCTGTTCGAGGAAGTCGGCCTGCTCGACGTACTCTTCGTGCCGCTGGGTGGCGGCGGCTTGCTATCGGGCTCCGCCCTGTCCACCCGGGCGTTGTCGCCCGAAGCGCTGTTGTATGGTGTCGAGCCCGAAGCGGGCAACGACGGCCAGCAGTCCTTCCGCTCGGGCCAGATCGTTCATATCGACACGCCCAAGACCATCGCCGACGGCGCCCAGACCCAGCACCTCGGCCAACTGACCTTCCCGATCATCCGTCGCGACGTCAACGACATCCTTACCGCCACCGACCCCGAACTGGTCGATTGCATGGCGTTCTTCGCCTCTCGCATGAAAATCGTCGTCGAACCCACCGGCTGCCTCGGTTTCGCGGCGGCACGCCAGATGAAGGACCAGCTCAGGGGCAAGCGCGTCGGCGTCCTCATCAGCGGCGGGAACGTTGATCGGTGCTGAGGCTCGCTGAATCGCAACCTGGTGCGCGCCGCGCACCCTGCTGGTCAATGGCGTCGCTCCATCCAGACACATTGGCACTGGTGATGCTGGCCCTTTCAGGCGCGCTTGCTAGAGTCGTAGGAGCCCGTCGCCCGCGCCGGGCTGGAACTGCCGGGTTACCTGGTTCACTTCGAAATCACACAGGCAAGGAGCCGAGCATATGAACTGGCTGGAGCACCGCATACCGCCGCCCCTGGTTGCAATCCTGTTCGGGATATTGATGTGGCTGCTTTCGCTGCTGACACCGACTATCGACGCCGCCGCCGTCTGGCGCACTGGCGCCTCGCTCGCCCTGCTGCTGGTGGGCGTGGCGGTGTGCCTCAGCGGAGTGCTGTCCTTCCATCGCGCCGCGACCACCGTCAACCCGTTGAAGCCGGACACGGCCACCGCGCTGGTCAGCGCCGGCATCTACCGCTACACGCGCAACCCGATGTACCTCGGCTTCGCCATCGTCCTGGTCGCGTGGTCGATCTACCTCGCCTCCCCGATCGCACTCCTGGGCGTAGCCGGGTTCGTGCTCTACATGAACCGCTTCCAGATCGGCCCGGAAGAGCAGGCCCTGGCAGGCCTGTTCGGGGAAGCCTTCAGCGCCTATCGAATCCGCGTGCGCAGGTGGCTCTGATGCAGGACAGCCGACCTCGGCGGAATGATCCCCACGCTCGATGTGCCGGCGGGATCGGTAGCAGCCAATCGATCAAGCGGATGGCTGCTGCCGGCCAAGAGCGGTCTATCTCGCACCTTTGAGCCATGTTCGGTTCCCACCCACGTTAGGGAACTAGAATTTCAGTAAGGCCCCACGGAGAAGGGCCCCTGGCCGTCGTAGCACCTTCCCCATCCGCGATTACTCGCGAAGCTTCGGCGGCCTCCTTTGGGAAACAGATCCAATCCTCATTCGCAGAGACCGTTTGGCAATTGGCAAAGCTCGCTCCTGTTGGGGCGATTTCAATCGCTGTGCATGCCGCAGGCCTGCCCCGGGGGGATGAGGGGCAACTGCGTTGCCCTTGGCGAATGAATTCGCCCCTACAGCGTTACCCCTGTGTCCCGACAGCGTCAGGTGAGCGGAAGATTCTTGCTCACGCAATGAATCCCGCCGCCACCTGCGGCAATCGGGTCGATATTGATCTGCTCCACCACCCGCCCCGGATAGAGCCTGGTCAGCAGGTCCTTGCAGTACTTGTCCGCCTCCGCGTCGCCGAACTGCGGGGCGATCACTGCGCCATTGATTGGCAGGAAGTTGATGTAGCCCGGCGCGAAGTCCGGGTTGTTCCGGGTGTACTGGTTACTGCGCACGGTCAGGGGCGGCGGCAGGGTGTGGACCACCAACTTGCGCCCATCGGCATCGGTGGCGGCGTTGAGGATTTCCAGGTGCTTGCGCGTCACGGCGTAGTCGTAGGACCCGGGGTCGTTGTCCAGGTTGGCGATCACCACGCCGGGTTTGACGAAGCGCGCGTAGAAGTCGATGTGGGCGTCGGTGATGTCCTTGTCCTTGATGCCCGGCAGCCAGATGATCTTGCGCAGGCCGAGGTTGGCCTTCAGCTCGGCCTCGATCTGCGCCTTGCCGAGCCCCGGGTTGCGGTTGCCGTTGACCCAGCAGCTTTCGGTCATGATCGCGGTGCCATGGCCATCCACCTCGATGCCGCCGCCCTCGCCCACCAGCGCGCTGCGAATGTAATCGACCTC
Source organism: Pseudomonas sp. GCM10022186 (assembly GCF_042656385.1). Taxonomy (NCBI): domain Bacteria; kingdom Pseudomonadati; phylum Pseudomonadota; class Gammaproteobacteria; order Pseudomonadales; family Pseudomonadaceae; genus Pseudomonas; species Pseudomonas sp. GCM10022186. Next base: position 72,299 of record NZ_JBHSOU010000067.1, on the reverse strand, counting down.
CAGCTCGTAGCTCAGCACATTGGCGACGCGCGTGTCGTTGGCCGAGGCCTGCTTGTCGCCCCAGCCGTTGAAGTTGAAATCCACCAGGCCCAGGCCCCCCGCACCGTCGACCACGAAACAGCCGCCGTAGTCACGTACCCAGACGTCGTCCAGCGCCATGGTGAGGAAGTCGATATTGGTCGTGCCGCATTTGCTTCTGGCCAGGGAAAGCTGATTGGCCCGGCACAGCACGGTAACCGGCTGGTACCTGGCGATGGTCCTGGCCAGCCGGGCGATGGTGTCGTTGACCGCGGTCTCCCAGCCGTCCCAGACGCGTGAAGAGGCCCCGAAGGCCAGGATCACCCGCTCTTGCGGGCCGTGTTCGTCGGGCATGTACCAACTGCCCGCCAGGGCGGTAGGCACGCGGGCCGCGCCAAGCCCGAGGCTGACGGAGGCAACGGCGCCGATTCCGCTGGCGGCGAGCAGCTGCTTGATGAAGTCACGACGTGTAGACATGGTGGGTCCTCTTGCCGGTCAGTCCTGAAGGGCGGTCTTGAAGGTGGTCCAGGCGCGCATTCGTGCACGCATTTCACGCTGCGGAATGTCCTTGCCGGGGATCAGGCGCGCGTAGGTCGCCTCGTCGACATAGAGGTCCGGGTTATTGCGCATATCGGCATCCACCATCGGCCTGGCCCTGGCGCTGGAGGTCGGGTAACCGGTGGCGTTGCTGATCGCCGCCATGTTCTCGGGACGCATGATGAAGTTGATCAGCGCGTAGGCGTATTCCGGGTGCCGGGCATCGGCCGGGATGGCCATGGTGTCCATCCATACCGTGGTGCCTTCCCGCGGGATGCGGTACTGGAAGCGCATCCGCTTGCCGGCTTCGTCCGCGGCGCGCTGGGCCTGGGTCATGTCGCCGCTGTAGCCGAGAGACAGGCAGATGTCGCCATTGACCAACTGGGTGACTGGCTGCGACTGGAACTTGCGGATGTACGGCTTGATGCCCTTGAGCAGCGCCACTGCTTCGGCCAGTTGGTCCGGCTTGGCGCTGCGCGGATCGTGGCCGAGGTAGTTGAGTACCACGGCCAGCACTTCATCGGGCGAGTCGATCATCGAGATGCCGCAATCGGCGAATTTCGCCGCCAGTTCCGGCTTGAAGATCAGGTCCAGGCTGTTGACCGGGGCATCGGCCAGGCGCTTGTCGATCAGTTCCTGGTTGTAGGTCAGGCCGATGGTGCCCCAGGTGTAGGGCACGGTGGCGTGCCGCGAATAGGGGTATTTGGTCTGCAGGGTGCGCAACCCGGGCTCGATGTCGTCCAGATGCTCGAGCTTGTTCTGGTCCAGCTTCTGCAGGGCGCCGGCACGCATCAGTCGCTCGGCCACGGTGTCGCCGGGGAAGATCAGGTCGTAACCGCTGTGGCCGGACATCATCTTGGCCTCCAGCGTCTCACTGCCATCCATGACGTCGTAGATCACCTGGATGCCGGTCTCTTTGGTGAAGTTGGCCAGGGTGTCCTCGGCGAAATAGTCCGCCCAGTTGTACAGGCGCAGGGTCTTCTCTTCGGCCTTGGCCGTAAGCACTGCACAACTCAAGGCCAGGCCCAGCGAGCCAATCAGCAACTTGTTCAGCGCATTCATTTTCATACTCCCGGCGCTTGCCAGTGCACATGGGGTTGACGACCATCCAGCCCCAGCAGCGGGCCGTACATTTCCGGGCGGCGATCACGATAGATGCCCCAGTCAAGGCGCTCCTCTGCCATGGCGGCGAGGTCCAGCCGCTGCACCAGTACGCCAGTGGTGTCGCGGTCGGCTTCAGCCAACAGCCTGCCCTTGTGATCGGTGATGAAGGACGAGCCGTAAAAGCGCATCCGCAATTGCTGGTCGGTGGTCGCCACTTCCTGGCCGACACGGTTGGCGGCGATCACCGGAAGGATATTGGCGGCGGCATGGCCGCGCTGGATCAGTTGCCAGTGGTCGCGTGAATCCAGCTCCACCGCACCTGGCTCGGAGCCGATGGCAGTCGGATAGAGCAGCACCTCGGCGCCCATCAGTGCCATGCAGCGAGCGGTCTCGGGGAACCACTGGTCCCAGCAGATGCCGACGCCGATGCGGCCGAAGGCGGTGTCCCAGACGCGGAAGCCGGTATCGCCGGGGCTGAAGTACTCCTTCTCCTGGTAGCCGATGGCGTTCGGAATATGGGTCTTGCGGTACAGGCCCAGCAGGCGGCCATCGGCATCGGCCACCGTCAGCGAGTTGAAGAAGGCGTTGCCGGCACGCTCGAACCAGCTCAGCGGCAGCACCACGCCCAGTTCACGGGCAAGGCGGGCGAAGCGCTGGAGCAGGCGGCTGTTGCCGTATTCCTCCGCCAGGGCGAGGTGCTTGTGGTCCTGCTCGATGCAGAAGTACGGGGTGGCGAACAGCTCCTGCAGGAGGATCAGTTGCGCGCCCTTGGCGGCGGCCTCCCGCACCAGGCGCTCGGCCTGGTCGAGGTTGTCTTCCAGGTCCCAGCTGCAGGCGAACTGGGTGGTGGCGACGGTCAGCATGGTCATCGCATCACCCCTTCAGCGGCCAGGCCGGCTGTTGCTGGGTGATGCAGTGCACGCCGCCGCCGCCGTGGGCCAGCTGGTTGGTCCGCACCGGCACCACTTCGCGCCCCGGGAAGGCCAGGCGCAGCGTCGCGGCCGCCTCGTCGTCGGCGGCGATGCCGTAGGCCGGCATGATGATCGCGCCATTGGCGATGTAGAAGTTGGTGTAGGAGGCGCAGAACACCTCGGCCTCCCGGTCCACTGCCTCGCTGGCCTCGAAGAGTTCGAGCATCTCGAAGCGGCGTCCCTGGGCGTCGGTGGAGAGTTCCAGGGCGCGGCGATTCTCCCGTACGACCTCGGCATAGACCGACGACGAATCACGGGTCGCATCCACCAGCAGCGCGCCAGGCCGGGCGAAGGCGCACACGCCATCGACGTGACCGTCGGTCATGTCGCCGGTGACATAGTCGGGATCGCCCGGCAGCCAGATGGTCTTTTTCACACCCAGCAGGCGGGAGAAGATCTCCTCCATCTCGGCCTTGCTCATGCCAGGGTTGCGGTTCCTGTTGAGCAGTACCGATTCGGTGGTGATCAGGGTGCCCTGCCCGTCCACATGGATGGCGCCGCCCTCGTTGGTCAGCGGCGTGTCGAAGCACTCCAGGCCGAGGCCGTTGAGGATGCGCCGTGCCAGGCTTTCGTCCAGGTCGAAGGCCGACTTGCCGCCCCAGGCATTGAAGCGCCAGTTGACGCCGGCGGTGCCCAGGCGCGGATGGCAGACGAAGCTCGGGCCGGAGTCACGGCACCAGCTGTCGTTGATTGCCAGCCCGACCAGCTCGATGTTCGGCCCGCAGAGCTCACGGGCCCGCGCCAGGGCGGAGGGGTCCACCACCATCTTCACCGGTTCGAAGCGCGCGATGGCGTTGGCCACACGGGCGAAGTCTACCTGTACCTCGGCCAGGGTCACGCCCCAGCCGTTCTCCCACAAGGCCTGGTTATGGGGAAAGGCCATCCAGGTGGCGGCGTGTTGTACCCATTCGGCAGGCATGACCCAGCCGCTCTGCGAATCGTTGAATTGCATACAAGTGCCTTCAGTTAAGATTTTGTTATCACTGAAAACCGTGGCCGCGGTAATGACGTGCATGCTAGGCCTGTAAAACGGCGCCAACAAACGATAGATTCTGCGGACTCCTGATTAGCACGACTTATCGATCATGCTGAAACACTGGCCACCCCTGAATGCCCTGCGCGGCTTCGAAGCCGCCGCCCGGCTGGGCAGCTTCCACAAGGCCGCCGAAGAGCTGCACCTCACCCAGTCGGCCATCAGCCAGCAGATCCGCAGCCTGGAAAGCTTCCTCGAACAGCCGCTGTTCTTCCGCAACGGCCGCAGCGTGGCGCTGACCGATGCCGGCTTCGACCTGCTCAGCACAACCCAGTCGCTGCTGCAACAGCTGGCCGTGGGCATCCGCCGCCTGGACCAGTACCGCAAGCCCAACCAACTGGTGGTGAACACCACACCCGCCTTCGCCCGCCACTGGCTGGTGCCGCGCCTGGCGGACTTCCACAGGCGCCACCCGCAAGTCGATCTCTGGCTCCTGACCACTGACGAAACGCCGGACATGGCCACCCAGACCATCGACATCGCTGTGCGCGACGACCTCGGTGCCCAGGCCGAATGCAGCTTCCGCGTGCTGCTGGAAGATCGCCTGTACCCCGCCTGCCATCCAGGCCTGCTGGAACTGCCGGCCGATGCGCGGACCACCCTGCATGGCGAGCGCGAGATGGACTGGAGCCACTGGCAGGTACAGGGCGGCACCGATGTCGGCCAGCAAAGCCAGGGACTGAACTTCTCCGACCCCGGCCTGTTGCTGGATGCCGCCAGCCAGGGGCTGGGCATCGCCCTGGTCAGCCAGCTGCTGGCTGGTCGCGCGCGGTCTCAGGGCGAGCTGGTGCCGCTGGCGGAGCGAACGGTGCGCGGTCCGAACTGGAGTTGGTTGGTACACCGTGACAGCGAAAGCGATCCGCTCACCCGCAGCTTCTGCGACTGGCTGGTCGAGGCCCTTGCGGGCGGGGCCCACCAACGCACCCGGGGCGAAACTCCTGCACCGGCTCCGCGGTAGGGTGCGCCATGCGCACCGATCACGGGGCCAGCCCCGGCGCTTCGCTTGAGCAGGGCGCACTCAGATCAAGCTCAGGGCACCGCCCAGGACGATCAGTTGCGCGGTCAGCACGAAGGCCAGCAGCAGCGGCTTGAGCCCGGCCCTGCGCAGGTCGGCCAGGCGGGTGCTGAAGCCGAGGGCGCCCATGGCGGCGGCCAGCAGCAGGTCATCCAGGCCGACCATCGCCTGGTGCATGGCCTCTGGCAGGGGCAGCCAGGAGTTGAGCAGCATGCAGGCCACGAAGCCGATGACGAACAGTGGCACCTTGACCGGCGCTGCCGCCCGGCCGGGCGCGGAGCGGCGGGCCAGCCAGAAGCCCAGCCCCAGCAGGAACGGCGCCAGCAACAGGACACGGATCAGCTTGGCCACTATCGCCGCCTCGGCGGCCTGCGGGTCCATGGCCTGGCCCGCGGCGACCACCTGGGCGACTTCGTGCAGCGTCGCGCCGGCGAATACGCCGAATCCGTGGCTGTCACCGAACAGCGTCGGCATGAGGGTGAACAACCAGGGATAGAGCAACATGCCCAGGGTGCCGAAAAGCACCACGCAGGCGATGGCGATGGCCACCTGGTCGTTGCGCCCCTTCACCAGGCCGGCACTGGCGAGGATCGCCGCGGCCCCGCAGATGGCATGGCCGGCGCCGATCAGGATGGCGGTCTCGCGCTCCAGGCGCAGGACCCGGGTGCCCATCCAGATCGCCAGGCACATGGTGGAGATAATCAGCAGGGCGTCGATGACGAAGGCCTGTACGCCCAGTGCCTGGACCTGCTGGACCGTCAGGCGCAGGCCGTAGAGCGCGACGCCGAAACGCAGCACCGGCTGCTTGCAGAATTGCAGGCCTGCCCCGAGCACGGCATGGACACGATCGCTGGCCAGGTTGCCCGCCAGCAGCCCCAGCAGCATGGCCAGCGTCAGCGCGCCGAACCCGGAGCCCTGCAATGCCGGAGAATTCGACAGCCAGAGCGCCAGGCCGGCCAGGAGGAAACTGGTTCCGGCTCCAGCGAGCAGGAAGAATGGCGAACGTTCGATACGACTCAGGGCTAGCATGGCGATACCTCGCTTGTGGTAGCGCAAGCTTGCCCTCGCATATAACCTGAACGAAGCAACCTATTCTTATTGGTCATATCAGGAATGCTGATATGCAGTGCCGAATCACGCTCCGACAACTCGCCACCTTCATCGCCATCGCCGACCTGGGCAGCGTCACACGCGCCAGCAAGGAGCTCAGCCTCACCCAGTCGGCGGCCAGCATGTCCCTGCAGGACCTGGAGCATCAGCTCGGTACGCGGCTGTTCGATCGCCATGGCAAGCGCCTGGTGCTGAACGAGCACGGCCGTCGCCTGTACCCCCATGCGCAGGCCACCCTGGAAGGCGCCCAGGAAGTGGAATCGCTGTTCCAGCAGCGGCTCAGCTGCCATCTGCGCATCGGCGCCAGCACGACCATTGGCGGTTATCTGCTGCCGGACAAGCTGGCGGCCTTCCTTGAAGCGGAGCCGGATAGCCGCCTGGAGCTGAAGGTTGAGAACACCGAGCGCATCGTCGAATCGCTGTGCAACTTCACCGTCGACGTGGCCTTCGTGGAGGGGCCGGTGCAGCACCCGGATATCGATGTGCGGCCGTGGCTGGAAGACGAACTGGTGCTGATCGCCGCGCCTGGCCACCCGCTGTCACGCCAGCCCAAGCCGAGCGCCGAGGAGCTGGCGACGGCCCGCTGGATCATGCGTGAGCCGGGCTCAGGCACCCGCAACATGCTGGAGCACCTGATCGGCCCCTGGCTGGGCAGCCCGCGCCAGTTGCTGGAGGTTTCCGACGGCGAGGCGATCAAGCGCTGCGTGATCGCCGGGGCGGGCATCGCCTGCGTGTCGCGCATCATGGTGCGCAGCGAACTCGCCCTCGGCCAGTTGTGCACCCTGCCCTCTCCCAGCGGCCCGCTGAAGCGTGTGTTCTATCGCGCCATCCACCAGGACAAGCAGCCGACCCGTGGGCTGAAGCGCTTCCTGGATTTCCTGTAGGAGCGAATTCATTCGCGAAATGGACCAGCACCGGGCCAGCCGGCAACTCCCCTCACCCCCGGCCCCTCTCCCTGAAGTGGAGAGGGGTGACGCTCGGCTCACCTCCAGCCCAGTCCTGCAGAGGCTGAACGGGCTTCCAAAACCGGACGCCGAACATTCCCCTTCGACGACTGAAGATCCGCAAGGATTTGCGGTCTGGACGATCGGCACAGAACGGTCAATCGGCGGAAAGATTAATGGCCAACTGGTAGCTATGCTTGGAGTGCTGGCACGACGGGCGGGCCGTCCGCATGCGTCTCCGACAGGTGCATAACCCCACAGATACGGATTGACTGGTTTCCGAACAGCGCTTTTGCAGATCCATATGGAAGGAATGTGTCTGGAGATTGTGAAATGGATTTTTTCAAGAGTAAAAGCGCCGCAGCACAAGACGCTCAAGGCAGCTTGAAGAGTCCGCGCCCGACCAGATGGCATCGCATGTATTTCTTCCTCGCCGGCTTCGACGTGCTGGTCGTCGTGCTGAGCGTGCTGCTGAATCACCTTATCGTCGATACCTACCACCGCTCCATCAAGGCGAACCAGTCCTGGGTCCAGCAGTTGTCGAGCTATTCGACGCTGGGCAGCCTCGCGTCCGAAGTCAATGCGCCGGGCAACAACGTGTTCGACACCCATGATGTCGAGGCCGAATCGCGAAACATGAATGAGGCGTTGCGCGCATTCAACGAACACCTGGCCATGGTCAATACCCAGCTGAACGAGCGAATCGCCCGTCAGGCCGAACACAGTGCGGATGTCCGAGCCTTCACCCTTGCATTGAAGGGTGAGGTGGGCGAAGTCGACGCCGCGATGGTGGAAATGGTGAATGAGGCCTTGCTGATATTTTCCTACTTCAGGGAGGGCCAGTCGGATAATGCCGGCAAGCGCATGGCAACGATGGACAGGAAATTCGCCAAGTTGCTTTCCTCGCTCGCCACCGTGCGGGAGCGCGTGGGCCTGATCCAGAGCAAGCTCCTGGAGGAGGAACTGGAATCGGTCGAAGAGCTGCGCCGGGTCGAGTACGCGATCATGATGTTCGTGCTGCTGATGGTCAGCGCCGCCGTTATCTATGGACGCAAGATCAGGCGCGAGATGGAAGCGCAGGCGGTGGAAAGGGAGGGCTATCTCGCCGTCCTGCATGAAAGCGAGCGGCAGTTCCGCCAGCAGGCGTCACTTTTGGACAAGGCCCAGGACGCCATCGTCGTCTACGGGATGGACCAGCGCATCCTCTACTGGAACAAGAGCGCCGAGCGCCTCTACGGTTTTTCCAAGGAAGAGGCCCTTGGCAGATCGGCACGGGAACTGTTCCACCAGGCCAATTCCTCGTTCAATGCCGCCAACGACAGCCTGATCGAAACTGGCGATTGGGTCGGCGAAGTCACGCTGAGGCGCCGGGATGGTTGCACCATCACCCTCGAGAGCCACCGGACCCTGGTGCGCGACGATAACGGCCAACCCCAATCCGTGCTGTCGATCAATACCGATATCACCCACCGCAAGGTGGCCGAGCAGGAGGTCAAACGCCTGGCCTTCTATGACCAACTGACCGGACTGGCCAACAGGCGGCTCATGCTGGACCGGCTGCAGCACGTGCTGGCGGCCAGCTCGCGCAGCCTGCACACCAACGCGGTCATTCTCATCGACCTGGATAACTTCAAGGCACTGAACGACACGCTGGGCCACGACAGGGGCGACATGCTGCTGCGGCAGGTTGCACTGCGCCTGACCAGCTGCATACGCGAGAGCGACACGGTGGCGCGCCTCGGCGGCGACGAGTTCGTCGTCCTGCTGGAAAATCTCAGTGAGAACCCGCCTGAGGCGGCATTCCAGGCCAAGGCGATTGGCGAAAAGATCCTCAGGTCGCTGAACATTTCCTACCAACTGGACGGCTATGAGCACCATAGCACCCCGAGTCTCGGCATCGCCCTGTTCCAGGGGCAGTTGAACACCGTGGACGACATCATCAAGCGCGCCGACCTGGCGATGTACCGCGCCAAGGCGGCGGGCCGGAATACCCTGTGCTTCTTCGATCCGGAAATGCAGGCGGTCGCCACCGCGCGTGCCAGGCTGGAAGCCGACCTGCGCCAGGGGCTGCAGGGCAAGGAGCTGCTTCTCTATTTCCAGCCGCAGGTCAATTGCGATGGCCGGGTCATCGGCGCGGAGGCCCTGATGCGCTGGCAGCATCCCGAACGCGGGATAGTGCTGCCCGCGGAGTTCATCCCCCTGGCCGAGGAAACCGGGCTGATCCTGCCGCTGGGCCGCTGGGCCCTGCATTCGGCCTGTGGCCAACTGGTCGCCTGGGCAAGGCATCCGGAAACCGCCCGCTTCGTCATGGCCGTGAATGTCAGCGCCCGCCAGTTCCACCATCCGGACTTCGTCGAGGAAGTGCTGGACGTGCTGAAGTGCACGGGGGCCGATCCGAAGAAATTGAAACTGGAACTTACCGAAGGCCTGCTCATAGAGGATGTGGAAAGCACGGTGGCCAAGATGATCCGGCTGAAGGATATCGGCATAGGCCTTTCCCTGGACGATTTCGGAACCGGTTACTCCTCGCTCTCCTACCTGAAGAGCCTGCCGCTGGATCAGCTCAAGATCGACCAGTCCTTCATCAGGGACGTGCTGATCGATCCCAACGATGCCGCCATCGCCTGCGCAATCGTGAGCCTGAGCCAGATCCTGGGGCTTTCGGTGATTGCCGAAGGCGTGGAGACCGAGGCCCAGCGCACCTTCCTGATGAACCATGGCTGCCAGACCTTCCAGGGCTTCCTGTTTTCGCCGCCACTTACGGCCGAGCAGTTCAGGGAGTACGTGCATGATCGCCTGATGGCCGCGCACTGATCGCCCATGGGCCAAGCCTGCCCACGTATGCCTCCCACGCATGGTTCACTGTAGGGTGCGCCATGCGCACCGATGTTGCGCCGGGATGTACCGCTGGTGCGCGCGGCGCACCCTACCAGGCCAACTCCGTCGTGACGGGCCGAGCCGGTTACTGGAGCTGTTCCAGGGTCGGGATGTGCAATGTGCTGTCTTCGCCAAGCAGCCAGGCGCGATTGAGTTCGGCGCAGGTGTGCAGGTATTCGGCGACCAGGGTTATCCGCTTGAGTCTGCGCAGGTCCTCGCTGTAGTAGATCCAGAACTGCCGGGTGACCTCCAGCTCGTCCGGAAGCACCGCCTGCAATCGCGTATCCCCGGCCACCAGGAAGCAGGGCAGGATGGCCAGCGCCTGGCCCTGTAGCGCGGCCTGGTACTGGGCGATGACGCTGGTGCTGCGCAGCTGGCTCATGGCGCCTGGCAGCAGGTCGTTCAGATAGAGCAGCTTGGGGCTGAACGCCAGGTCCTCGACGTAGGTGATGAAGGGATGGCCGGCCAGGTCGTCGCGGGATTGGATCGGTGCATGCCTGGCCAGGTACTCGGGCGAGGCGTAGAGGCGCAGGCGGTAGTCGGCGAGCTTGGAGCAGACGTAGGGACCGCGTTCCGGGCGCTCCAGGGTGATGGCGATATCCGCCTCGCGGCGTGACAGGCTGACGAAATGCGGCACCGGCAGGATGTCCGCCGAGATGTGCGGGTAGCGCTCCAGGAAGCGGCTCATCTGTGCGGTGACGAAGTAGGAGCCGAAACCCTCGGTACAGCCGATGCGCACATGCCCCGACAACCCGAGGCGAGTGCCCGAGACTTGTTCGCAGGCCGCCTGAAGCGTGCTTTCCAGGGTCTCGGCGTGCCCAAGCAACCGCTGACCTTCAACGGTGAGGACGAAGCCGGCCGCCCGCGACTTCTCGAACAGCAACGCGCCGAGCGCCTGCTCCAGGGCGCGAACGCGCCGCGATACCGTGGTGTAGTCGACGCCCAGCCGACGCGCGGCCCCGGTGGCGGTACGGGTACGGGCCACTTCCAGGAAGAAGCGCAGGTCGTCCCACTTCACCTGGTCGAGCTTGGCACTTTTTTGCATGTCCATCAGGATCTTTCGTCTGTTCATTGGTGGATGGATGCCGATATATACGCACAACGGTCACCACGCGCCACAACAAAGGCACCGCCGAACTCGGTAGCCCAATGAAATCCGGCGAAGATCCCCACCCGCCTGCGCGTGTTGGGTTTCGCTTCGCTCTACCCAGCCTACGGCTGCTATCGGGAGCCCGCGCCGCCGTCAATGACCGGTGCACGCGGCGCACCGCGTACGGAATCTCGGCCGGGTTACGGACTCACCCTCGACCATGATTTTTTTGCACATCGCACCGGTTTTTCTGCGCATTCTTATTTGATTTACGCCTTCCTATACTCAAGCCACCGAGCCGCTCAAAGGCTGGAATGACCCGACAAAAACAAGCAAGGGCACCCCACCATGAACGACAACTGCCTCCCCTTCCTGGCCGCCCGCGATTTCCTGCTGGCCCACCGGACCGACTACGACACCGCCGTGCGCGACTTCCGCTGGCCGCAGCTGACGGAGTTCAACTGGGCCCTGGACTATTTCGACGCCATGGCCAGCGGCAACCAGGCGCGCGCCCTGTGGATAGTCGAGGAAGACGGCAGCGAGCGGCGCTACAGCTTCCAGGAGCTGGCGCAGCGCTCCAATCGCGTCGCCAACCACCTGCGTGCCCTGGGCGTGAAGCGCGGCGAGCGCATCCTGATGATGCTGGGCAACGACATTGCCCTGTGGGAAACCATGCTGGCCGCCTTCAAGCTGGGCGCCGTGGTGATCCCCGCCACCGCCCTGCTGACCCCCGACGACCTGCGCGACCGCATCGAGCGTGGCCATGTCCGCCACCTGGTCGTGGGTAGCGCCAACCTGGAGAAATTCAACGGCCTGGCCGAAGGCTGCACCCGCATCAGCGTCGGCCAGGGCGCCCCGGGCTGGACGCCGCACGACGCGGCCCTGGAATACTCCGCCGGGTTCGAGGTCGATGGCGTCACCCTCGCCACCGACCCGATGCTGCTGTACTTCACCTCCGGCACCACCTCCAAGCCGAAGATGGTGCTGCACAGCCACCAGAGCTACCCGGTTGGCCACCTGTCCACCCTGTACTGGATCGGCCTCAAGCCCGGCGACCTGCACCTGAACATCTCCTCCCCCGGCTGGGCCAAGCATGCCTGGAGCTGCTTCTTCGCCCCCTGGAACGCCGGTGCCTGCATCTTCATCCACAACACCTCGCGCTTCAGCGCCCCGGCCCTGCTCGGCGTGCTGGAACGCTATGGTGTGACCAGCCTCTGCGCCCCGCCCACCGTCTGGCGCATGCTGATCCAGGAAGACCTGGCCAGCTACCGCGGCCGCCTGCGCCTGCGTGAACTGGTGGGCGCCGGCGAGCCGCTCAACCCGGAGATCATCGAGCAGGTCCAGCAGGCCTGGGGCCTCGATCTGCGCGACGGTTTCGGCCAGTCGGAAACCACCGCCCTGGTGGGCAACACCCCCGGCCAGAAGCTCAAGCCCGGCTCCATGGGCCGGCCGCTGCCCGGCTACCGCGTGACCATGCTCGACCCCGACGGCATGCCCGGCAACGAGGGCGAAGTGGCCCTGCCGCTGGACGTGCGCCCCCTGGGCCTGATGCTCGGCTACGAGGACAGCCCGGAGAAGACCGCCGAAGTGATGCGGGACGGCTACTACCGCACCGGCGACACCGCGCAGATCGATGAAGACGGCTACATCACCTTCGTCGGCCGCGCCGATGACGTATTCAAGGCCTCCGACTACCGCATCAGCCCCTTCGAGCTGGAGAGCGCGCTGATCGAGCACCCGGCGGTGATGGAAGTGGCCGTGGTGCCCAGCCCCGACCCGGTACGCCTGGCGGTGCCCAAGGCCTTCCTGATCCTCGCCCATGACGAACCCGGCAGCGCCGAACTGGCCTGCAACATCCTCGCCTTCGCCCGCGAGCACCTGGCGCCCTACAAGCGGGTGCGGCGCATCGAGTTCGTCCGCGAACTGCCCAAGACCATCTCCGGGAAGATCCGCCGGGTGGAACTGCGGCAGATGGAAGTGCAGCGTCGCCAGGGCGATGCACGTGGCCCGCAGGAGTACTTCGAAGAAGACTTCCCGCAGCTCAAGGGCTGAAACCGGGCCGCCAGGCCGGCCCTCCCGAATCCAAACCCGACCGCTCGGCCAACCGGCCCGAGGGGCCCCACTCGACCCAACGAAATCAGGCAGGACCCGAAATGACCTCTACCAGCGTCCCCAGCGTCAAGCTGCTCATCAACGGTGAACTCGTCGAGTCGCGCACCACCCAGTGGCGCGACGTGGTCAACCCGGCCACCCAGGAAGTCCTGGCCCGCGTGCCCTTCGCCACCCTTGAGGAAATGAACGCCGCCGTGGCCAGCGCCAAGGAAGCCTTCAAGACCTGGCGCAAGACCCCCATCGGCGCCCGCGCACGCATCTTCCTCAAGTACCAGCAACTGATCCGCGAGAACATGAAGGAGCTGGCCGCCCTGCTCACCGCCGAACAGGGCAAGACCCTGCCGGACGCCGAAGGCGACATCTTCCGCGGCCTGGAAGTGGTGGAGCACGCCGCCAACATCGGCACCCTGCAGCTGGGCGAGCTGGCCAACAACGTGGCCGGCGGCGTCGACACCTACACCATCAACCAGCCGCTGGGCGTGTGCGCCGGCATCACCCCCTTCAACTTCCCGGCGATGATCCCGCTGTGGATGTTCCCCATGGCCATCGCCACCGGCAATACCTTCGTCCTCAAGCCCTCCGAGCAGGACCCGATGGTCACCATGCGCCTGGCGGAACTGGCGCTGGAAGCCGGCATTCCCAAGGGCGTGCTCAACGTCATCCACGGCGGCGCCGACGCGGTGAACCTGCTCTGCGACCACCCGGACATCAAGGCCGTGTCCTTCGTCGGCTCCACCCGCGTCGGCACCCACGTCTACAACCGTGCCACCGGCAACGGCAAGCGCGCCCAGTGCATGATGGGGGCGAAGAACCACGCCATCATCCTGCCCGACGCGAACAAGTCGCAGACCCTCAACAACCTGCTGGGCGCCGCCTTTGGCGCGGCCGGCCAGCGCTGCATGGCGCTCTCGGTGGCGATCCTGGTGGGCGAAGCCCAGACCTGGCTGCCGGAGCTGGTGGAGAAGGCCAAGACCCTGAAGATCGGCGCCGGCGTCGAGCCGGGCACCGATGTCGGCCCGGTGGTCTCCTGCGCCGCGCTGGACCGCATCAGCGGCCTGATCGCCGCCGGCGTCGAGGAAGGCGCCAAGCTGGAACTGGACGGCCGCAACCCGAGCGTGTCCGGCTACCAGGACGGCAACTTCGTCGGCCCGACCATCTTCTCCGGCGTGACCCCGGCGATGACCATCTACCGCGAGGAAATCTTCGGGCCGGTGCTCTGCGTGGTGCATGCCGCCACCCTGGATGAGGCCATCGCCTTCATCAACGCCAACCCGAACGGCAACGGCACCGCCCTGTTCACCCGCTCCGGCGCCGCCGCGCGGCACTTCCAGGAGGAGATCGACGTCGGCCAGGTGGGTATCAACGTGCCGATCCCGGTGCCGGTGCCGCTGTTCTCCTTCACCGGTTCGCGCGCCTCCAAGCTCGGCGACCTCGGCCCCTACGGCAAGCAGGTGGTGCAGTTCTACACCCAGACCAAGACGGTCACCGAGCGCTGGTTCGACGAGGACGAAGTCGGCGGCGCCGTGAACACCACCATCACCCTCAAATGACCCCTCCGGGCCGGCGCCACGCGCCGGCCCGCCGCGATGATGACCAAGGAGTGCGTCAACCGCGCCTTCGAACTGGGCCTCGCCGAAGGCGTGCGCTTCGAGCGGCGGCTGTTCCACTCGCTGTTCGCCAGCGCCGACCAGAAGGAAGGCATGAACGCCTTCGTGGAAAAGCGCGTGCCCCACTTCAACCACCGCTGACCGAATTTCCCTGCTCACCTCAAGAGGACGCCACCATGCATATCGGATTCCTTGGCCTCGGCAACATGGGCGGCCCCATGGCCCGCAACCTGCTCAAGGCCGGCCACAGCCTCACCGTGTTCGACCCCGCGCCCCAGGCCGTTGCCGCCCTGGTCGAACTCGGCGCCCGCTCCGTCGCCAGCCCGGCGGAAATCGCCCGCGACGGCGTCGCCGCGATCATCACCATGCTGCCCGCCGCCGCCCATGTGAAAGACGTCTATCTGGGCGCCGATGGCCTGCTGGCCAACGTCCGCCGGGGCGTGCTGCTGATCGACAGTTCCACCATCGACCCGCTGAGCGCCCGCGAAGTGGCCAGGCAAGCCGAGGCCCAGGGCAACCCGATGCTCGACGCACCGGTCTCCGGCGGCACCGGCGGCGCTGCGGCCGGCACCCTGACCTTCATGGTCGGCGGCACCGCCAGCGCCTTCGACCAGGCCCAGCCGCTGCTCGCCGCCATGGGCCGCAACATCGTCCACTGCGGCGACTCGGGTAACGGCCAGGTGGCCAAGATCGCCAACAACATGCTGCTCGGCATTTCCATGGTCGGCGTCGCCGAGGCGATGGCCCTGGGTGTGTCCCTGGGGATGGACGCCAAGGTGCTGGCCGGGATCATCAACACCTCCAGCGGCCGCTGCTGGAGCTCGGAGATCAACAACCCCTTCCCCGGCGTGCTGGAGAACGCTCCGGCGTCCCGTGGCTACAGCGGCGGCTTCGGCACCGACCTGATGCTCAAGGACCTGGGCCTTGCCACCGAGGCCGCGCGCCATGCGAAGCAGCCGGTGGTGCTCGGCGCCGCGGCCCAGCAGCTCTACCAGACCTTCAGCCTGCAGGGGCACGGCGGCCTGGACTTCTCCGCGATCATCAAGCTGTTCCGTCGGGAAGCCTGAGCATGAGTGACAACCAGGTAGCGGTCCTGGCCAGTGGGCGCAATCGCATCGGCCACCTGACAGCGCATCCGCGCCCTGATCATCGACAAGGACAAGAATCCGCGCTGGAACCCGCCGACCCTGGCGGACCTGCCCCAACAGCGGGTGCTGTCCTTCTTCAGCGGCTTCCAGGCCGCCACCGGCAACCCCCTTCGCACCGCCTGACAGCGCCACCCTGCGAGAGACCCGTACGATGCACGATATCGAACTCACCGAAGAACAACGCATGATCCGCGACATGGCGCGGGAATTCGCCCGCGCCGAAGTCGCCCCGCGCGCCCAGGCCTGGGAAAAGGCCGGCTGGATCGACGACGACCTGGTGCAACAGATGGGCGAGCTGGGCCTGCTCGGCATGGTGGTGCCCGAAGAATGGGGCGGCACCTATATCGACTACGTGGCCTATGCCCTGGCGGTGGAGGAAATCTCCGCCGGCGACGGCGCCCTCGGCGCGCTGATGAGCATCCACAACTCGGTCGGCTGCGGGCCACTCCTCAAGTACGGCAGCGAAGCGCAGAAGGACCGCTGGCTGGCGGAGCTGGCCAGTGGCGCCGCCATCGGCTGCTTCTGCCTCACCGAACCCCAGGCCGGCTCGGAAGCGCACAACCTGCGCACCCGCGCCGAGTTCAAGGACGGCCACTGGGTGCTCAACGGCGCCAAGCAGTTCGTCAGCAACGGCAAGCGGGCGAAGCTCGCCATCGTCTTCGCCGTGACCGATCCGGACCTGGGCAAGAAAGGCCTGTCCGCCTTCCTGGTGCCCACCGACACCCCCGGCTTCAAGGTCGACCGCAGCGAACACAAGATGGGCATCAAGGCCTCGGACACCTGCGCGGTGACCCTGAGCGACTGCCGTATCCCGGCAGAGAACCTGCTGGGCCAGCGCGGCAAGGGCCTGGCCATCGCCCTGTCCAACCTCGAAGGCGGGCGCATCGGCATCGCCGCCCAGGCCCTGGGCATCGCCCGTGCGGCCTTCGAGGCTGCCCTGGGCTACGCGCGGGAGCGGGTGCAGTTCGGCAAGCCGATCATCGAGCACCAGAGCATCGGTAACCTGCTGGCCGACATGCAGGTCCGTCTCAACGCCGCGCGGCTGATGATCCTCCACGCCGCCCGCCTGAAGGGCGCCGGCCTGCCCTGCCTCTCCGAGGCCTCCCAGGCCAAGCTGTTCGCCTCGGAGATCGCCGAGCAGGTGTGCTCCAGCGCCATCCAGGTCCACGGCGGCTATGGCTACCTGGAGGACTACCCGGTGGAGAAGTACTACCGCGATGCGCGGATCACGCAGATCTACGAAGGCTCCAGCGAAGTGCAGCGGTTGCTCATCGCGCGCGAGCTGGCCAATTACCAACTCTGAGTCACCCCACGCTTTTCGGGCGGCCCTCTCCCGAGGGCCGCCCGGTCTTTTTTGCGCTGGTACCGGCTCGCGGGGCGCCGCGATTCGCTGCCCCGGCGCCAGGCCTCGGCCAGCCCCATGCAGCACGCAGTCGAACGGGCACCGGGCCACGGAAGCCAACCGGGATTTGCGGTATTTTTAGCTGTCCCCCTCCGGAGCCGCGCATGGAACTGCACATCGTCATCCAGGGCAGCAAGGACCTGTCCGGGCAGCTGTATCGCCAGTTGCGTGAAGCCATAGAGTCCGGCCGCCTCAAGGCGGGTACCCGCCTGCCGCCGAGCCGCCTGCTGGCCGAGCAACTGGGAATTTCGCGCAAGACGGTATCCGACACCTACACCCTGCTCACCTACGACAACCTGCTCACCGGCAAGGTCGGCTCCGGCACCTTCGTCAGCGCCCAGGCCGTCGGCCAGGGCCACAAGCAGGGCCATGAATCCCTCGCCAGCGCGGCGATCATTTCCAAGTGGCGCAACATCTCCACCTCCCTCGGCCATCCCCCCATGGAGGCGATGTTGCGCTACGACTTCATCGGCGGCGCCACCAGCAAGAGCCAGTTCCCCCAGGACGATTGGCGCCGCTGCGCCCAGCACGCCCTGCGGCAGACGGCCAGGTCCCGCGGGCTCTACAGCCAGCCCGCGGGCCTGCCCGCCCTGCGCGATGCCATCGCCCGGCACGTGGCGTTCTCCCGCGGCGTGCACTGCAACGCGGAAGACGTGGTGGTGTGCCACGGTGCCCAGCAGGCCCTTGACCTGCTCGCCCGGGTGCTGATCGAGGCCGGCTGCAGCGTCGCGGTGGAGGATCCCGGCTACCCGCCGGCGCGCCAGCTGTTCGCCGCACAGGGCGCCGAGGTGATCGGCGTGCCGGTAGATGCCGAAGGCATTTGCGTCGACGCCATTCCCGAGCATGTGCGGCTGATCTACGTGACCCCGTCGCACCAGTTCCCCCTCGGCATGCCCATGAGTCAGGCGCGGCGCGAGGCCTTGCTGGACAAGGCGCTGCGCATCGGCGCGGTGCTCATCGAGGACGACTATGACTGCGAATTCCGCTACGCCGGCCGCCCCACCGAGACCTTGCAGAGCCTCGACAGCCAGGGCGCGGTGGCCTACGTCGGCACCTTCTCCAAGTCCCTGCAGCCCGAGTTGCGCCTGGGTTACTGCATTCTCCCGCCGGCGCTGATCGCAGCGGTCACCGCAGCCAAGCAGCTCTGCGACTGGCACTGTTCCACCCTCACCCAGTGGACCCTGGCCAAGTTCATCGATGACGGCTGCCTGCTCAAGCACATCCGTCGTTGCCATGGCATCTACGCCAGCCGTCGGGAACGCCTCCTCGAACGCTTCAACGGCGACCTGGCGCGCTGGTTCGAACTGGTGCCCTCGGTGGCCGGCTTCCACCTCGCCGCCCTGGCCAGGGTGCCGGTGGACATCCCGCTGCTGGCGGAATTGGCGCGCAAGGTGGATGTCGGCCTTTATCCCCTTGCCGATTTTTCCTACCAGTTGCCTCCGCGCAATGGGCTGCTCCTCGGTTACGGCGCTATCGAAACCCTGGACCTCGACCCGGCGCTGGACCGGGTCAGGGATATCCTGGAGCAGATCGCCTAGGGTCCGGGTGGGACTGCTTTTCTGTAGGGGCGAATTCATTCGCCAAGCAGGCCGAAGGGCTGCCCTGAGGCTTTGCAGGGGCAGCTGCGCCGCCCTTGGCGAATGAATTCGCCCCTACAAGACCCATGAATGAAAAAGGGCTGCACCCGGCAGCCCCTTGTCATTCAACTCGACTGATCAGCGACGATCCCGCCAGATGGTCTGCACATTGAGGAATTCGCGCAGGCCGAAGTGGGACAGCTCGCGGCCATAACCGCTCTTCTTCACGCCGCCGATCGGCACACGCGGGTCGGAGGCGGTGAAGCCGTTGATGAACACCGCGCCGCTGACAATGCGCCGTGCCAGCTTCTGCGCCTTGGCCAGGTCCGCGGTCCAGAGCGCGCCGCCCAGGCCGAACTCGCTGTCGTTGGCCAGTTCCACGGCGTGCTCGGCGTCGCGGGCTTCGATCAGCGAGGCCACCGGGCCGAAGATTTCCTTGCGGAAGGCGGTCATCTCCGGAGTCACATCCGCCAGCACGGTGGGCGCGTAGAAGTTGCCCTCGCCCTCCAGCTTGTGGCCGCCCAGCAGCAGGGTCGCGCCCTCGGCCAGGGTCGCCTGCACCTGGCCGTCCAGCTCATCGCGCAGGTCGAAGCGGGCCATGGGGCCGACGTAGGTGGAGTCGGCCTGCGGATCGCCGATCTGCAGCGCCTTGACCGCCGCCACGAAGCGCTCGGTGAAGGCGTCGGCAATGGACACCTCGAGGATGATGCGCTTGGCGGCGATGCAGACCTGGCCGGCGTTATTGAAGCGGCTGGCGACCGCAGCCTTCACCGCGGCATCCAGGTCGGCGTCGGCCAGGACGATGAAGGGGTCGGAACCGCCCAGCTCCAGTACGCACTTCTTCAGCGCCGCACCGGCCTGGGAGGCGATCGCGGCACCGGCACCGACGCTGCCGGTCACCGCCACCATGGCGATGCGCGGATCGGCGATGGCCACGGAAACCAGCGGCGGCTCGACGTTGATCACCTCGAACACGCCTTCCGGCAGGCCGGCCTCGGCCCAGGCGGCGCCCAGCAGGCGCGCGCAGCCCATGACGTTCGGTGCGTGCTTCAGTACGTAGCTGTTGCCACCGAAGATGATCGGCACCGCACCGCGCATCACCTGCCACACGGGGAAGTTCCAGGGCATCACGGCCAGCACCGGGCCCAGCGGCAGGTAGGCCACCACCGCCTTGTCTTCCTCCACCAGGGTCGGCTCGTCGGCCAGCATGGCCGGGCCATGTTCGGCGTACCACTCGCAGAGCCTGGCGCACTTCTCGATCTCGCCACGGGACTGGCTGATGGGCATGCCCATTTCGCTGGTGGTCATGCGCGCCATGGCCTCGGCGTTGGCACGCAGGGCCTTGGCCATGCGCAGCAGGGTTTCGCCTCTCGCCTCGACGCTGAACTGGCGCCAGGCCTCGAAACCACGCTGGGTGCAAGCCAGGCTGGCGTCCAGGGCAGCGGCGTCCTGGTACGGATAGCGGGCGATTTCTTCGCCGGTGGCGGGGTTCCGGGATATGGCGGCGGGCTGGATCATGCTGTCCTCGTCGTACGTGAGAGCCGGTCAGGGCTCGCGATCGGTGTTGCGGCCAACTTAAGGCCGCGACCGATTCACGTAAAACGAATAATCGAGAAGAAATTCTTCACGAAAAAAGAATGGCTGGCAGCAGGTACCCCGGCTCAGGCCCGCTGCGCCAGGCGGGCCCGCCCGCCATGCCCGCGCGTCAGCGGCCAGCTGCGATGCTGCTCGTCCGGCGACTCGGTGGTAACCACGTAGACCCGCTGCTCATGGCCATGGCGCAGCAGCACGCATTGCAAGGACTTGCCGTCCTCCACCTGGAACCAGCGTGGCTCGCCGTCGCGGGTCATCTCCATGAACCGCGTTACCCGCGCCAGCACCGTGGCCGGGCTGTAGCGATCCCAGCCCTCGGGCAGCGAACCGTCGTCCAGCAACCAGCCGGTGGCCGGGAGTTCGCCACACTCCTGGCTGCGGCGCCCCCAGGGAATCCACACCACACCGCGCTGCGGGTCATGGATGGGCAATGCCGCATCGGCGTCGGGATAGTTGATGAGTTGCCGGCTCCCTTCGGCGGTGTAAAGCCCGCTGACTTCCACTGCATGACACATGACTGCCTCCCCTAGCCGAAGCAATTGTCATAGTTGCCAGTACTGCTGGTTCAGGGCTGTTGGTGCAGCGCTGTTTCTTGTCGGCCCCTGCGCCTGAGTTTCGTGGCCCCGGAGCAAGAGTCAAGGAGGCGCAGTGGCGGCCTTGACGGGAGGGCGAGAGACGCGACGAATCGCTATTACGCAAGTGATCTATGGGGATTTGCCGGGTGATTGACAGAAATTTGACCAAACCAACACTCAAGAGTGTTATTTTCTACAGATTGTCAACACTTTGACGACCTGCGCGCAGCCCATTCCGACGTCCAATAATCACAACAGTCTCCAAGTCCCTGAATAGCGAGAAACTCACGAGGGGAAGGAGCCGTCATGAACAGGTCACATCCCAGTCGCCGGTCCAGGCGATGCGAACACGGCCCAGCGGCTGACTCCCGCCGGGTCTTTCTCAAACTCGGGGCGGCGGCCCTCACCCTACCCCTGATGGGCAGCCCGGCGCGCCTCCTCGGGGACGACGATGACGAACCCGACGAAGGCGAGTTCATCCCCCCCGTCATTCCGCCCAGCCCGCCCACCATTCCCTGGACCCTCGAATTGCCGCAACAGGTCGACCCGCTCAGCGCGGTGGTCCTCGATCCGGCCCCCAGCGAGCAGGCCAATACCGCCGCCGGGGAAGCGGGACGCGACGCGCACCAGCGCTGGAACGAACTGCCTTTTGCGCTGACCTACGAACTCGTGGCTCGGGAAAACCCCCAGTGGCTGTTCAATGAGGCCTACCCACGCCAACCCATCTGGGGCTACCAGGGCGCTGGCACTGAAGTGACGACACCCGGCCCCCTGATCTTCGCCCGCTATGGCGTACCCATAGTGGTGCGCATCCGCAACCAGCTGCCGGCCGACCATCAGGGATTCGGCACACCGGAAATATCCACGCACCTGCACAACGCCCATACAGGCTCCGAAAGCGACGGTTTCCCGGGGGACTTCTACAGCGCCACCAAGGCCGGCCCGACCCTGGCCAGCCCCGGCGAGTTCATGGACCACTTCTACGGAAACATCTACGCGGGCTTCGACGAGTTCCAGAACGGCATCGGCGATCCGCGGGAAGCGCTGGGCACGCTCTTCTATCACGACCACACCATGGACTTCACCGCACCCAATCTCTACAAGGGGCTGCTGGGTTTCTACCTGCTGTTCGACGATATCGACTCCGGCGACGAGCACGATCCCAACCCTGCCGCGCTTCGCCTGCCCAGCCATCCCTATGACTACCCCCTGGACTTCGGCGACAAGCGCTTCGCCCCCGACGGCACCCTCTACTGGGACCAGGTCAGCCCGGAAGGCGTGCTCGGCGACAAGATCGCCGTCAATGGCATCATCGAGCCGGTGCTGCGGGTCGCGGCGCGCAAATATCGCTTCCGCCTGCTCAACAGCGGTCCGAGCCGCTTCTACGAGTTCTACCTGGTGGACGGCCGTGATCGGAAACAGCGTTTCACCTACATCGCCAACGACGGCAACCTCCTGCCGGCACCGCTGCGCGACCAGGACCGGGTGCGCCTGGGTGTGGCCGAACGCGGCGACATAGTGGTGGACTTCTCGACCTATCCCCTGGGGACCGAGCTGTACCTGGTCAACCGCCTCACCCACAAGGCCGAGGACACCCGCCAGCCCAAGGATGTGCGCGAGCCGGGGGTGCGCGTGCTCAAACTCATCGTCGACCGCATGCCGCCGGAAGCGGATGTCAGCCAGGTGCCCGACAAGCTCCGCGACCTGCGTCCGCTGACCGAGGAAGAGATCGCCGCCGCGCCGCTCAGGACCTGGGTCTTCGACCGCGACAAGGGGCTCTGGGCGATCAACGAGCGCTTCTTCGACCCGAACGAGGTGCATGCGCGGGTCCGTCAGGGAAGCGCCGAGGTCTGGGAGCTGGTGAACCCCGAGGACGGCTGGGACCATCCCCTGCACATCCACTTCGAAGAAGGCCGGATCATCAGCAAGACGGTCCTTGGTCAGAGCATTCCCGTGCCGCCCCATGAGCAGGGCCGCAAGGATGTCTACGTGATAGGCGAGGACATGACCGTCAGGGTGTTCCTGCGCTTCCGTGATTTTCTCGGCAAGTACCCCCTCCATTGCCACAACCTGATCCATGAGGACCACGCCATGATGGCGCGCTTCGACATCGAGGCCGACACCAGCGGGCCGTCGTCCGATAGCGGTATGGTCGGCGACGCATCACCGACAACGGGAGGCCGCTCATGAACACTCGACGCAAGATTCTCGGTGGCCTGGGGCTGGTCGCACTAGGGGGCGCATTGGGCTATGGCCTCGAAAGCCCGACCGCCAGGAAGGGCCAGCAATCCGTCCGCACGCCGTTCCCCAACGTGCTGCTGGAAACCCATGACGGCCGCAAGGTGCGCTTCTACGACGATCTGGTCCGCGGCAAGGTGGTGGCGATCAACATGATGTACGTCCACTGCGAGGGCATCTGCCCGACCATGACCGCCAACCTGCGCAAACTCCAGGGCCTGCTCGGCGAACGCCTGGGGCGTGATGTCTTTCTCTACTCCATCAGCCTCCAGCCGGAACTGGACTCCCCCGACGTGCTCAGGGACTATGCCGAGCGCCATGGTGCGCGGCCCGGCTGGCTGTTCCTCACCGGCGCCCCGGCGGACATCCGCCGCCTGCGCTACGGGCTCGGCTTCTACGATCCGCAACCCGAGGTCGACTCCGACCTGTCCAACCACACCGGCATGCTGCGCATCGGCAATGACCGCACCCATCGCTGGGCCATGGCCCCGGGCTTGTGCGAGCCCGAGCGCATCATCGCCACCATCAACCACGTCGACACGGCAATGGTGGCGACGGCGCACCGGAGTGCAACCGGGCACGCCTGACAGGCATCGCGCGGCCGCAAGTACCTTCAAAAAAATGCGGGGCGCTGTAACGCGCTCCCGCCTGCCGTGTCTCCTGTTTCGAAGGCGCTGCTTCCATTCCCCGACTAACCTGGGGATGCTTCGCCACCCTTGGGCAACACGCCCTTGTCGACCCACAGAAACGGAGAGAACAACCATGAAAACCCCGACTGCCAGTGTCGTCTCTGCAACCGGCCTCGCCCTGGCGCTGAGCACCGCCCTCGGCCTGGCAACGGCGCCGCTGAGTGTTCAGGCCGCCGACAAGGAAAAGTGCTTCGGCGTCGCCATGAAAGGCAAGAACGATTGCGCCGCCGGCGCTGGAACTTCCTGTGCGGGCACTTCGAAAACCGACTACCAGGGCAACTCCTGGAAGTATGTCCCGGCCGGCACCTGTGAGAAAACCGCCTCCCCCAGCTCTCCCACCGGCTTCGGCCAGCTGCAGGCATTCAAGGAAGCGAAGAAGGGCTGATCGCCACCGGCAGGAGCATTGACCATGACCCCTTCCCCACGTCTCCCCGCTCCTGCCGGACAGCTTCCGGCCAGGGCCGGTATCGGGCTCAAGTCCCAGCATTACCGGGACATCCTCGAAACCCGGCCGGCCCTCGGCTTCTTCGAGATTCACGCAGAGAATTACATGGTGGCGGGCGGCCCCTTCCACCACTACCTGGGCCGGATACGCGAGTCCTACGCGCTGTCGATCCATGGGGTCGGCCTCTCCATCGGTGCCGAACAACCGCTGGATGCAGACCATCTGCAGCGCCTGGCCGCGCTGATCGAGCGCTACGAACCGGAGTCCTTTTCCGAGCACCTGGCCTGGTCCAGCCATGGCGAAGTCTTCCTCAACGACCTGCTGCCGCTGGCCTACGACCAGGCCAGCCTGGAGCGGGTGTGCCGTCACATCGACCAGGTGCAGACTCGACTGAAGCGCCGGATGCTGCTGGAAAACCCGGCCACCTACGTCGAATTCGAAAGCTCCGGACTGGACGAAGCCGAGTTCATCGCCGAGGTGGTGAAGCGTACCGGCTGCGGCCTGCTGCTGGACCTGAACAACGCCTATGTGTCCTGCATCAACCACAACCGCGATGTCCGCGCCTACCTGAATGCCCTGCCCCTGAACGCGGCAGGCGAGATTCACCTGGCCGGCTTCGCCGAGGACAGCGACGCCGTTGGCGCACGCCTGCTGATCGACCAGCACGGCTCGGCAGTGGACGATGCCGTCTGGGCCCTCTACGGCGAAACCCTGCAACACCTCGGCCCGCTGCCCACACTGATCGAACGGGACAACGACATCCCGGCCCTGGACATCCTGGTTGACGAAGCCGCGCGCGCCGATCGGCTGCTGCGACAAGAGCGGGCCGCATGAACGCCGATGCCTTCGCCAAGGCCCTGCTCGCCCCGGAACTGCCCTGCCCGGCTGGCCTGTGCGCCTGGAACGGCTCCGATCCGGCGCGCCGCTTCGCGGTTTATCGCAACAATGTGCTGGCGTCCCTGATCGCAGCCCTGGCCGATACCTTCCCGGTGGTCCGGCAACTGGTGGGTGCCGACTTCTTCCAGGCCATGGCCCGCCTGCATGTCCAGGCCACCCCGCCGCGTTCGCCGCTGCTGGTGTTCTACGGCGAGGACTTCCCCGACTTCATCGCCGGGTTTCCACCGGCCGCCGGCCTGCCTTACCTCGCCGACCTGGCCCGGCTGGAGCTGCTGCGGGTGCGCGCCTACCACGCCGCCGACCTGCCGCCCCTGGACAACGCCCGCCTCGCCGGCGTCCTCGGCGACCCGGAGCTGCTCCCGGGCATGCGCCTGCAACTGCACCCATCGGTGGCGGCCATCAGCTCGGACTACGCCATCGCCTCCCTCTGGGCAGCCCACCAGGAACTGCTGGAAATCGGCAGTGTCAGCCCCTCCCGGCCTGAATGCGCGCTGGTCCTGCGCAACGCTCTGGAGGTCGAGGTCAGCCGGGTCGGCCCGGGCGTCGTGGCATTCATCCAGGGGCTCGGCGCCGCAGTCCCCCTTGGACAGGCGGTGGGCGCCGCCTTGTCCGTCGATTGCGGCTTCGACCTCGGCACCACCCTCGCGCAGCTCCTTGCGGGCGGCGCCATCACCCAGTTCGCCCTCGACAGCGAGAGACCGACACCATGAACGCGACCCTCCAGATCCACTCCAGCCACCTGCCGGTGAAACTGGTGCTCCAGGGCATCGAGCTGTGCAAGCGCCTCCCTTATGGCCTGGTGGCCTTCATCGCCCGTTTCTCCATCGCGGCCATCTTCTGGAAGTCGGGCCAGACCAAGGTGGAGGGATTGGCCATCGACCTGGTGGAAGGGACTTTCCAGCTGGGGGTGCCGCACCTCTCGGATTCGGCCGTCCCGCTCTTCGCCGAGGAATACAAGGTGCCCCTGCTTTCCCCGGAAATCGCCGCCCACCTGGCGGCCTTCGGCGAACACTTCTTCCCGGTGCTGATCCTGCTTGGCCTGGCCACACGTTTCTCGGCCCTGGCCTTGCTGGGCATGACCCTGGTGATCCAGGTCTTCGTCTACCCCGATGCCTACCCGACCCACGGTGTCTGGGCCGCCTGCCTGCTGCTGCTGATCAGCCAGGGGCCGGGTGCGTTTTCCATCGACCACCTGATTGCCCGGCGTTACCAGGCCTGAAATCAGCGCGATTCATTTCCTGTAGGGGCGAATTCATTCGCCAAGCAGGCCGAAGGTCTGCCCACTGAAATCCCGAAGGGGCAGCTGCGCTGCCCTTGGCGAATGAATTCGCCCCTACAACCAGTCCCGACCCTGCTCCTCACCGCGAAATACGAAATTCCTTCGGCGACTGTCCCGTGCCGCGCTTGAAGAAACGCGAGAAGTAAGCCGGTTCGGAAAACCCCAGGCTGTCCGATACCTGGTTCACCGTCATGGCGGTGTAGACCAGGCAACGCTTGGCCTCCAGCAGCAGGCGCTGGGTGATCATCTGCAGCGCCGACTGCCCGGCCAGGCGCCGGCACAGGGCGTTGAGATGAGCGGCGCTGATCCCCAGGCGCTGGGCGTATTGCTCGATGGAAAGATGCTCGCGGAAGTGCTGCTCCAGCAGCCGGGTGAACTCCTGCAGGTGCAGGCGGCCGCGGTCCTGCTGCAGGGCATCGGAGTGGGACTGCTCCAGCGAGCGCCGGCCGATCCACACCAGCAACACGCTGATCAGCGATTGCAGCATCAGTTCGCGGCCCGGCGCCTGCTGGGCGTACTCGCGGCTGATGGCCTCGAACAGGGTGTCCAGGTACGGCTGGCTATCGCCGGCGGCGAAGCAGGCCGGGGTGAGCAGCGCCTGGCTGTCCAGCAGTCCGGCCACCTGCTCCACCAGCGGCAGGGCCAGGGTCAGCACATGGCCATCGACGTCCTGGGAAAAACGGAAGCCGTGCACGCAAAGTGCCGGCACCACTTGCAGCGAGGCGCAGTCAATGCGGTTCACCTGCCCTTCCACTTCCAGCTCGGCACGGCCTGAGCGCACATAGAGCAGCTGCACCAGATCGCCGTGCTGATGGGGCTTGATCTCCCATTCATGCAGGCGGCTGCGGGCCTCGATGGACTCCCAGTGAATCAGGTCAGGCGTCGGCCAGGCGGCGGTTTCGCCATACAGCTTGAACACCGGAACCGGGGTGTGGGCCTGCCTGGTCAAGGGAACCTCCGAGTACACCAATCCGCGAAAAATCCATGGATGTCGTTGGATATTGCCTTCAAACCAACTCGGCATCCACCAAAAATACAGGCAGGACACAACAACAGGTGAGACGGGACTGCCTTGGGCCCGCCACCGGAATCCTTCGAGAGGACAACAACAATGAAGACTCAGGTCGCCATCATCGGCGCCGGCCCGTCCGGCCTTCTCCTCGGCCAGCTGCTGCACAAGGCCGGGATCGACAACGTCATCATCGAGCGCCAGAGCCCGGACTACGTCCTCGGCCGTATCCGCGCCGGGGTGCTGGAACAGGGCATGGTCGACCTGCTGCGCGAAGCCGGCGTCAGCCAACGCATGGATCGCGAAGGCCTGGTGCACGACGGTTTCGAACTGGCCTTCGACGGCCGCCGCGAGCACATCGACCTCAAGTCCCTCACCGGCGGCAAGACGGTGATGATCTACGGCCAGACCGAAGTCACCCGCGACCTGATGGAAGCCCGCGAGGCCTGCGGCGCACGCAGTTTCTACAATGCCGCCAAGGTGCAGCCCCATGACCCGAAGAGCGAGGCGCCCTACGTCACCTTCGAGCAGGACGGCCAGAGCGTTCGCCTGGACTGCGACTACATCGCCGGTTGCGACGGTTTCCACGGCGTCTCGCGCAAATCCATTCCCGCGGGCGTGCTCAAGGAATTCGAGCGGGTCTATCCCTTCGGCTGGCTCGGTGTGCTGGCCGATACCCCGCCGGTGAACGATGAGCTGATCTACGCCAGCCACGAGCGCGGCTTCGCCCTGTGCAGCATGCGTTCGCCCACCCGTACCCGTTACTACGTTCAGGTGCCCGCCGACGAGAAGGTGGAGGACTGGTCGGACGAGCGTTTCTGGGCAGAGCTGAAAAGCCGGCTGCCGGAACAGACCGCCGCCAGGCTGGTCACCGGCCCGTCCATCGAGAAGAGCATCGCCCCGCTGCGCAGCTTCGTGGTGGAGCCCATGCAGTACGGCCGGCTGTTCCTCCTCGGCGACGCCGCCCACATAGTTCCACCCACCGGTGCCAAGGGCCTGAACCTGGCCGCCAGCGACGTCAACACCCTCTTCCGCATCCTGCTCAAGGTCTATGGCGAAGGCCGCACCGAGCTGCTGGAGCAGTACTCCGCCATCTGCCTGCGGCGCATCTGGAAGGCCGAGCGGTTCTCCTGGTGGATGACTTCGCTGCTGCACCGCTTCCCCGAGACCGACGCCTTCGGCCGCCGCATGCAGCAGACCGAGCTGGACTACTACGTCGGCTCCGAAGCGGGCCGGCGGACCATCGCCGAGAACTATGTG
>NZ_JBHSOU010000067.1:30978-43676 GCF_042656385.1 Pseudomonas sp. GCM10022186 | reverse complement strand
GTTTCGCTCCGCTCTAGCGGAACGCCGCCCGCCACATCCCACGGAGGGTCGTAGGGTGGACCACGCTTCACCGGTCCACCATTCGCGGTACTGCCGGACGCCGCATGGTGGAAATAAAAAGCGATTTCCACCCTACGCCGCGTCCAACCGATGGTGCATGTGGCACACCCTGCCAGCCCGCCTCGCGAATGAATTCGCTCACACAGCACCGCGCCGCTTCATCACGAACACGCCTGGCAGCCGCCCGCCCATGACCTAGGCTTGCACAGGCAAACCGGAAGAATTCCAGAGGCTCGGGAAAGGAGCAGCACAATAAGGGATTGGCCGAAACAGGCCGGCATTTCTCGGAGCCTGGAATGATTCTGTCTTCGTACTTCATGCAGTGCTTACCGATCACAGGAGTACAACCATGGAGCAGCAGATTCCCGTTCAGCAGAACCCCGGCATGAAATTGCGCGGGGTGAATCTCGGCGGCTGGCTGGTTCTGGAGAAGTGGATGACCCCCAGCCTGTTCGAGGGATTGCAGGCCACGGATGAAACCACCTGGTGCGCCGAGATGGGCGCCGGTGCCACGCAAAGGCTGCGGCGACACTGGAACAGCTTCATCACCCGCGAGGATTTCGCCTGGTTGCACGAGCACGGCATCAATGCCGTGCGCATTCCCCTCGGCCACTGGATCTTCGGCCCGGATTACCCTTATCACCCCAAGTACGGCGAAAGCCGCCATCCCTTCGTCGAGGGCGGGATCGAGGTACTCGACCGCGCCTTCGCCTGGGCGGCCGAATTCCAGCTGCGGGTCGTCCTCGACCTGCACGCCGCGCCCGGCTGCCAGAACGGCTTCGATAACGGCGGGATCAAGGATGTCTGCCAATGGCACACCGATGCGCAATACCGCGAGCACTCGCTGAGCGTGCTGGAGCGCCTGGCCGAGCGTTACCACGACCACCCCAACCTGCATGCCATCGAGGTGCTCAACGAGCCGCGCTGGGATGTCCCCACCGACTACCTCAAGAGCTACAACCTCGACGCCTACCAGCGCATTCGCCGCCACTGCGCACCGGAGCGGGTCAGCGTGGTCTTCCATGACGGTTTCCGCTCCTTCGAGGAGTACCTGGGCTTCATGCAGGCTCCGGAATTCGCCAACGTGGTCTTCGACCTCCATCGCTACCAGTGCTTCGAGCGCGTCGACATCGACAGCGACATCTACACCCACATCCACAAGGCCAGCGGCCAATGGAAAGCCGAAGCCGATGCGATCATCGGGCAATTGGGGTTGCCGGCCTATTGCGGCGAGTGGAGCCTGGGCCTCGACCTCAAGGTGGTCTCGCTATGGGCCGAAGGCCCCTTCAACCACGCCCTGGAACACATGGACGACGTGCAGCGGAACATCGCCTATCGCGGCTATGCCGCCGCCCAGTTGCTGACCTTCGAGAAATACCTGGGCTGGTTCTTCTGGAGCTACAAGACCGAAACCACGCCGGCCTGGTGTTTCCGCGAATGCGTCCAGCGCGGCTGGTTGCCCTCAACTTTTTCTTAGGGCACGAAGGGGCGTGCCGTAGCCGACGAACTGCTCCTGCGGCAGGTGATTGAGCAGGAGCCTGCGCTGGTAGTGCCGGTCGAGGCCGGCCTGGAAGCTGATGGCCATCAGCGTCGCCTCGGGCAGTTCGCGGTGCAGCAGGTCCATCAGGTATTCCTCGCCCTTGGTCTCGTAGGCACTGGCCGCCTCTTCGATGAACACCCAGGCGGGCTGCTGCAGGAACAACCGGGCGATCCCCAGCCGTTGCTGCGCGCGCAGCGGCAACACGCTCTGCCAGTTATCCACCTCGTCCAGGCGCGCCGCCAGCCAGGCGATCCCGGCGCACTCCAGGGCATGCTGCATGGCCGCGGCGGCGAAGGTACCGGCAGGCAACGGATAGCTCAGCGCCATGCCCAGGCTGCCGACCGGCAGGAAGGGTCGCTGGGGCAGGAAGCAGATCGCCGTGTCCGCCGGCAGCCGGACTTCGCCATGGCCCCACGGCCACATGCCTGCGAGCACCTTGAACAGGCCGATGGTGATCGTCGGATCGCCGGAAATCAGCACCCGCTCGCCCGGCTGGATCACCACGTTGAGTCCCTCGATCAGGACCTGTCCGTCGGGGTTGGCGATGCACAGATCGCGCAACACCAGTTCCGCCTTGTTCGACTGCGCCAGGGCGATGCGATGGGCCTGCGGCTCGGCCGCCTGCTCTTCGATGCGCAGCAGGTCGTTGTAGAGACTCATCACCCGGTCGGCCGACGCCCGGCAACGCGCGAGTTCGGCGAGGTTGTCGATCGGCCAGGAGAGCGCCGAGGTCAGCTGCTGGAAGGCCTGCGCGGCCTGCATCAACACGCCCAGGGTCATGGCGCCGGCAATGAACTGGGGCGCCATGACCAGGATCGGGAATACCGGCAGCAGCACGCCGTAGCCGGACGAGAACGACACGATGCCGAGATAGGCGAGCGTCTGCCGATACCAGCGCCGGCCCAGTTCGGTGAAATGGGCCGTCGAACTCCTGCGCTCGGCATCCTCGCCCTGCATCAGCGCGATCGACTCGGAGCTTTCCCGGGCATGGGCCAGCCCGAAGCGGAAGTTCGCCTCCGCGGTCTGCAGCCTGTTGGTGGCCTTGATCAGCGGCCGCCCGAGCAGCAGGCCGAACAGCGTGCCGGCCGCGGCATAGGCAAGCGCCAGGATCACCATGTAGCCCGGCACCAGCAGGGCGGTGCCGGGAAAGTTCACGCTGCCGGTGACCGTCAGCAGGATGTCGGCGAAGCTGCCGAAGATCAGCAGCGAGTAGACCAGCGAGTGGGTCAGGGCAATGGTGCTTTCGGTCACCACGTGGATGTCTTCGGCGATACGACCGTCCGGGTTGTCGTGCTCGCCCTCGGTCAGTTGCAACTGATAGTGGCGGCCGCGCGCCAGCCACTTGTCGACGACCTTGGCCGTCAGCCAGCGGCGCCAGTCCAGCTGCAGCCAGCGCTTGACCTTCATGTGCATCGCCGTGACGCCCACGGTCAGCAGCAGGATCACGACGAACGTGCCGACCTGCACCCATAGGCGGTCCGGCGACCTGGCCTCCAGGGCATCGAAAAGCGCGCGGTTCCAGTAATTCATCCAGATCACCAGCGCGACCTGGGCCAGGGTGAGCAACAGCAGCACCAGGGTGAAACCGCGTACCTTCCACTTCTCCGCGGAATTCCAGTACGGCATCACCAGCCGCAGGAACTGCCAGTGCAGTTTCGGCGGTTGCCGAACGTCTGGCGGCCGGGCCATTTTAAGCGCGGCCTCGTGGCATCAGCGGGGGACGTAGCTCACCCAGGCGCAGGAGTGGCGCGGCAGAATCATTGGCTTGGCCAACGGACAGAAACCCCTCCCGCAGGGCACGCGCCCCGTGATTCCCACGATCGGTGAAACGCTGCAAGCGAACCCCGCGCCGATGCGCAACGCAGAATTCTCCCCGCAACAGGCGGGTATGCGCTCCCGCCATTTCTATTGGCAGATACATCATCCGACCCCCTACTGCGCAAGGTCGAAGCCCTAGTTATCAACGTACTCCGGGGAGCGCGTTGTCTATAGCCTGCGGAACTCTTCCCGTCCCGTCAGGATTTTCCGCGCGGCGCAGCGGCGGTAGGTGTGAGCCAACGATGGCCGATGATGATAGTTGTGCGGCTCGCTGGACTCAGCGCCGGTCTGCACCGGATATCTACATTCAAGCACACGGAGCTCGAACGGCACTGCTGATTGCTACCGTTGAGCAGGTTCGGCGGACAGCGATTGCGGCAGAGCCTGAGCGACCAGGCGGACGCTGACGGCGTCGAAACGGTGACCACCCGCGCCCGCCAGCGGATAGGGGGCGACTTGCGGCGGGTTCCGTTGTGCCACCACCGCGCCATCCGATGCGCAGACCGACGGCCCGATCGATCGCTCATGCGGCAGCGCCGGCCTTCAGTCCGCCTTGCCGATCAACTGGCTCAGCACCGCCCGCAGCTTGCCGGGTTTCACCGGTTTGTTCAGCAGCGGTATGCCGAGGTTCAGCAGGTCGCGGCGGCACTGGTCGCTGCGGTCGGCGGTGATGACCACCGCGGGCAGCTTTTGCGCGAAGTGCTGGCGCAGGGTGCGGATCACCTCGCAGCCGAGCATGTCGTGGTCCAGGTGGTAGTCCACCAGCAGCAGGTCCGGCGCCCGGCCCTGAAGCACCATCAGGGCGCCATCGAGGTCGGTGGCGGTGAGCACCTGGCAGCCCCACTGGCCGAGCAGCGCCGACATGCTCTCGAGGATGCCCGGTTCGTTATCCACCACCAGCAGGCGCTGGCCCGGCAGCGGGTCGCCGGTGACCGGTCGCGCCTCGACGTTGGGCCTCACCGGCGGCAGCGTATCCGCCAGGGGTACCTCGATGCTGAACACCGAGCCGCGTCCCAGTTGCGAGCGCACCTCGACCCGGTAATCCAGCATGCTGGCGATCCGATCGACTATCGCCAGCCCCAGGCCCACACCCTTGCGTTCCGCCGCGCGGCCCACGTCCAGCTGGTTGAATTCGAGAAAGATCGCTTCCAGCTTATCCGCCGGAATCCCCCGCCCGCTGTCCCAGACCTCCAGCCGCAGCCGGGCTCCGCGCCGGCGCACGCCGAGCAGGATGCGCCCGTGCTCGGTGTAGCGGCAGGCGTTGCTGAGGAAGTTGCGCAGGATACGCGTCAGCAGGCGGAAGTCGGTGCTGATGCTCATGTCCGGGATGCGCACCCGCAGGCCCAAGCCGGCGGCCTCGGCGACGCTCTCGAATTCCGAGGCCAGGGGACCGAGCACCTCGTCCAGCCGATAGACATCCAGATCCGGCTTGATCGCGCTCTGGTCCAGCTTGGAAATATCCAGCAGGTCGGTGAGCAGGTCCTCGGCCCCTTCCAGGGCCTGGTGGGTACGTTCCACCAGTTGCTGCTCCGCGGCCGGCAGCGCGCGCTCGCGCAGGGTGGATACCAGCAGACGGGCGGCATTCAGCGGTTGCAGCAAGTCGTGGCTGGCGGCTGCCAGGTACTTGTCCTTGCTGAGGTTGGCGGACTCGGCGGCGTCCCGCGCCTCGCGCAGCTGCTCGTTCAGCGCCTGCAGCTCGCAGGTGCGCTCCATCACGCGTTTTTCCAGTTCGTCATTGAGGGTCTGCAGACGCTGCTGGGCCAGGATGCGCTCGGTGATGTCGGCGACGAAGCCCTCCACCAGCCCCTCTTCATCGGGCTTGAGCAGCAGGTTCATCAGTACATCGACATGGCTGCCATCCTTGCGCACCAGGCGCGTCTCGTAGCCGAACAGCCCCCCCTCGCGCTGCAGCAGGCGGCGAATCTCCACCAGCTCGGCGGCGCCACCGGCGAACAGGTGGCTGGCGAGGTCCGTGAGGCTCCAGAGGCAGTCCTGGGGCGAGTCGTAGCCGAGCATCCGCGCCAGGGCCGGGTTGGCGGCGCGCACGCCCTGCTGCAGGCTGGCCTGGAAGATGCCATGCACGGCGTGCTCGAACAGCCACTTGTAGCGGTTGCGCTCGGTCTCCAGCTCCTCCAGCCGCGCCAGCAGCTCGGGGTAGTGGCTCTTGCGCGCCGAATGGCTGCCCAGGCCGAGCAGCCCGGTCAGGGCCTCGCGCTGCTCGTCAGAGG
Organism: Pseudomonas sp. GCM10022186; assembly: GCF_042656385.1. Taxonomy (NCBI): domain Bacteria; kingdom Pseudomonadati; phylum Pseudomonadota; class Gammaproteobacteria; order Pseudomonadales; family Pseudomonadaceae; genus Pseudomonas; species Pseudomonas sp. GCM10022186. Next base: position 38,030 of record NZ_JBHSOU010000067.1, on the reverse strand, counting down.
GCCTCGGCATAGACCACCTCGACATCCCGCTGGCTGGACTCGCGCGGGTTGGTGAGGATGCAGGGGTCGTCCATGGCGTGACGCGAGAGGAAAGGAATATCCGAAGTGCCGACGCCGTGCAGGCGCAGGGTCTCGTGGAAGCCCACCGCGTGCTTGAGGGTCACCAGGTGCTCCACCAGGCGCTGGCGCAGCTGGTTCTGGGTCAGGCCCCGGCAGTCGATGCCGAAGGTTTCGGCGATCACCTTGAAGCGCTCCGGCGCGGCGCTGTAGTTGAAGGCCACCACGTGCTCCACCAGCACCGCGTTGCACAGGCCATGGGGCAGGTCGAGGAAGCCGCCGAGGCTGTGGGACATGGCGTGCACGGCACCGAGGATGGCATTGGAGAAGGCCAGCCCGGCCTGCATGCTGCCCAGCATGATCTTCTCGCGCAGGGCGATGTCATGGGGAGTGGCGATCATCGCCACCAGGTTGCCATTGATCAGGCGCATGGCCTCCAGCGCATGGGGGTCGGTGAGCGGTCCGTGGCCGGTGGAGACGAAAGCCTCGATGGCGTGGACCAGGGCGTCGATGCCGGTACAGGCGGACAGGAAGGGGTCCATGCTCAGGGTGGTTTCCGGGTCGATCAGCGACACGTCCGGCACCACCGCCTTGCTGACGATGGAGAACTTCATCCGCTCCTGCTGGTTGGAGATGATCACGAACTGTGAAACGTCCGCCGAGGTGCCGGCGGTGGTGGGGATCAGGATCAGCGGCGGGCTGGGCACGCTGAGGGTATCCACCCCTTCGAATTCCAGGATGCTGCGGCCGTGGGCGGCGACTATGCCGATGCCCTTGGCGCAATCCATGGGGCTGCCGCCCCCAACGGCGACTATCACGTTGCAGCCCATGCTGCGGTAGAACTCGGCCCCCTGCATCACCTCCTCCACCCGGGGGTTGGGCGATACCTGGGTGTAGAGGCAGTAATCGATACCCTGGGCCTGGAGGCTGGCCTCCACGTCGGCGACCCAGCCGGCGGCCTGCACGCCGGGGTCGGACACCACCAGCACCTTGCGCGCGCCGAAGGTGCTGGCGTAGTTGCCGACATTGTGCCGGCAACCGGCGCCGAAAATGATCTCGGGAGAAACGAACTTGCGAAGCGAGCTGATATCGTGACGCATCAAACGGCTCTTTTTTGTAGTTATGGGGTGAGTAGGACCCAGCCTACTGCATTCGCAGGTCATTTCAATCAGACCTTGGGGGGCTTTCCGATACTGGAGCTATCGGCCCAGGTTGTAGGGGCGAATTCATTCGCCAAGGGCGGCGCAGCTGCCCCCAACGCCCATGGGCAGACCTGCGGTCTGCTTGGCGAATGAATTCGCCCCTACAGGCTTATCACCTCCCGATAGAACCCCAGCTCCGCCTCCAGGGCATGGGCGAGGTTGGCGGCCTGGCGGAAGCCATGCCCCTCTTCGGGGTAGACATGGCACTCCACCCGCTGCCCGGCCTCGCGCAAGGCGGCCACCATGCTGGCGGTCTGTTCGGGGACCACCACCACGTCCTGCCCGCCCTGGAAGAAGATCAGCGGCGCGCCTATCTCCCCTGCCCGCAGCACCGGCGTGCGTTGCCGGTAGCGGGCAGCGTCCCGCTCGGGGTCGCCGATCAGCCAGTCCAGGTAGTCGGCCTCGAACTTGTGGGTCTTCTCCCGCAGCACCAGCGGATCGCTGACCCCGTATTGGCTGGCACCGCCGGCAAAGGGCGTATCCCCCACCAGCGCCAGCAGGGTGGTAAAGCCACCGGCGCTGGAGCCACGGATGAAGGCCCTGGCCGGGTCCACCCATCCCAGTTCGCCGAGATGCAGGAGCAAGGCCTTGGCATCTTCCACATCCAGCTCGCCCCAGCCACCGGCGAGCCGCTGCCGGTAGGCGCGGCCATAGCCGCTGCTGCCCCGGTAATCCAGGTCGGCCACGGCGAACCCGCGCTGGGTCCAGAACTGGATGCGCGGGTCCAGCACCGGCTGGCAGGCGGATGTGGGCCCGCCATGGCAGAACACCAGCAGGGGTGGACGCTGGCCTTCCGGAGCCCGGTAGACGCCGTTGCAGGGCGGATAGAAAAAGGCATTGGCCCACTCCCCGGCCCCCACGGCAAAACGCAGCGGCCTCGGCCGGGAGATCTCCTCCGGCGGCAGCCCCGTGCCACCGCCCGCCAGAACCCGTACGGCGCCGCTGGTACGGTCGATGGCCAGCACGGCGCTGCTGTTTTCCGGGCCGGCGGCAATGCAGTAGTAGCACCCGGCATCCGCCGCCAGCTGGCGAAAGCGGCTATAGCCGGTGGCCAAGGGTTCGCCGGCGGTATCGGCCAGATAGCCTTGGCCGTTCTCCAGCCAGGTGCGCAAGCCGGCCTCCGGCAGGTGATTGCTGGTGCCCAGCTGCCAGGGGGCCGACGCGTGGTCCGCCTGCCTGGCAGGCAGGGGCCGCAGGCCATCCGCCTGCAAGCACCAGGGTTGCCACCAGCCATTGCGGTCGCTGAGGCAATGCAGGCGCCCCTCGGCATCGAAGCGTGGCTGCTGCAGGGACTCGCCGCCCTCCCCGCCCGCGATGATTTCAAGCGTCCCCCAGGCCCCATCCTGAAGCCGGCGCAGGCAGAGCCGCGTTTCCGTCCAGGGCTGCGCCGGCCGGCTCCACTCGATCCAGGCCAGGGTCCGGCCATCCGGGCTGATGCGCGGCGCGGCGTAGAAGTCGGCGCCCTCGGCCAACACCTGGCTCTGGCCATCCTCAAGGGCTATGGAAACCAGCCGGTGGTCACCCTGCTCCTCCTCCACCGCCAGCACCACCGGTCCCGATGGCCAGAGATCGCCATAACGGCAGCGGCTATTGCGGGTCAGGGCGCCCGGCACGCCGGACCAGGGCTGGAAGTAGAGCTGCTGGTCCGCCTCGTTGACGAACACCACGCCAGCGTCGACCAGGCAGAAGGCACCGCCGCCGTACTCGTAGACCCGGCTGCGCAGCGAGAAACCGGCGGGTGTCAGGCAGCGGGCCGCGGCGTCATGCCATTGCCACAAGGTGGTACGGCCGTCGGCGGGATCGAACAGGGTCCAGAACAGCCCGGCCGGGCCGCAACGCAGCTCGGCGAAGTCGCGGCTGGCGGCGACGGCACGCTCCGCGCTCCAGGGGCTGTCCCAGAAGCCGAAGGCCCGGGTTTCAGGCGCGGCAGATGATTTTCGAGGCACGCTCATTGCGGTAGGTCAGTTGCTCCAGGGACTCGGGAGCCTGCTCCGCCTCTTCCCGTGCCGCCAGTATCTTGCCGTGGTGGTGGGACTTGGCGCAGACCGGGTCGGCGTTGCTGGCATCGCCGGTGAGCAGGAAGGCCTGGCAGCGGCAGCCGCCGAAGTCCCGCTCCTTCTCGTCGCAGGAGCGGCACGGCTCGGGCATCCAGTCATAGCCGCGGAATCGGTTGAAACCGAAGGAGTCGTACCAGATGTGCTTGAGGCTGTGCTCCTTCACGTTGGGGAACTGCACCGGCAGCTGGCGCGCGCTGTGGCAGGGCAAGGCGGTGCCGTCCGGGGTGATGTCGAGGAACAGGCTGCCCCAGCCGTTCATGCAGGCCTTGGGTCGCTCCTCGTAGTAGTCCGGGGTGACGAAGATCAGCTTGCAGGGGTGCCCTTCGGCCGCCAGCCTGGCCCGATACTCATTGGTGATGCGCTCGGCGCGTTCGAGTTGCGCGCGGGTCGGCAGCAGCCCGGCGCGGTTCAGCTCGGCCCAGCCGTAGAACTGGCAGGTGGCGAGTTCGACGAAATCGGCTTCCAGTTCCAGGCACAGCTCGATGATGCGGTCGATGCGGTCGATGTTGTGCCGATGGGTGACGAAGTTCAGCACCATCGGATAGCCCTGCGCCTTTACCGCGCGGGCCATGGCCAGCTTCTGGGCGAAGGCCTTGCCGGATCCGGCCAGCAGGTTGTTCACCTCTTCGTCGGCGGCCTGGAAGCTGATCTGGATATGGTCCAGCCCGGCCTCCTTGAACGCCGCCATGCGCGCTTCGGTGAGGCCGATGCCGGAGGTGATCAGGTTTGTGTAGTAACCCAGCTCGCGGGCGGCGCGGATCAGTTCCTCGAGGTCCTGACGCACCAGCGGTTCGCCGCCGGAAAAGCCCAGCTGGGCGGCGCCCAGTCCACGGGCCTGGCGGAACACCTCGATCCACTGGGCGGTGCTGAGCTCCGTGCCCTGCTGGGCGAAATCCAGCGGGTTGGAGCAGTAGGGACACTGCAGCGGGCAGCGGTAGGTCAGCTCGGCCAGCAGCCAGAACGGCGGCCCCGGCTGGTTTTCAGGCTTCGAGTTGCAACCAGAACTGGGCATGGGCCACCTCGATGAACGCCAGGATGTCTTCGTCCAGGCCAGGCACGTCGGGGAAGCGCCGGCGCAGGTCGAAAATGATCTGCGCCACCGAACGCTGGCCATCCACCAGCCGGAGGATTTCCCCGGCACTCTCGTTCAGCCGCACCATGCCTTCCGGATAGAGCAGCACATGACAGCCCTGGGCTGGCTCCCATTGCAGGCGGAAGCCCCGGCGCAGGTTGGGCACCTGATGCCGATCGAAGTCACTCATAGGGCGATCCCCCGATGCCAGACCCGCTCGCGGGTTACCGTGTGATAGGGCGGACGGTCCAGCTCGTAGGCCAGGCTCATGGCGTCGAGCATGCTCCAGAGCACGTCCAGCTTGAATTGCAGGATCTCCAGCATGCGCTGCTGGGCCGCCCAGGTGCGGTAGTGCGCCAGGGTGATGCGCAGACCGTGCTCGACATCGCGGCGCGCCTCCTTCAGGCGCTTCCTGAAGTAGTCGTAGCCGGCCGAGTCGATCCAGGGGTAGTGCTGCGGCCAGGCGTCCAGCCGCGACTGGTGGATCTGCGGGGCGAACAGCTCGGTGAGCGAGCTGCTGGCCGCCTCCTGCCAACTGGCGCGGCGGGCGAAGTTGACGTAGGCGTCCACCGCGAAGCGCACTCCCGGCAATACCAGCTCCTGGGACAGCACCTGCTCGCGGTCCAGGCCTACCGCCTCGGCCAGGCGCAGCCAGGCCTCGATGCCGCCCTCTTCGCCGGGGGCGCCGTCGTGGTCCTGGATGCGCTGGATCCACTCGCGGCGGGTGTCGCGGTCCGGGCAGTTGGCGAGGATGGCGGCGTCCTTCAGCGGGATGCTCACCTGGTAGTAGAAGCGGTTGGCCACCCAGCCCTGGATCTGCGCGCGGCTGGCGCGGCCCTCGTACATCGCGCGGTGATAGGGATGGTGGATGTGGTAGCAGGCGCCCTTGGCGCGCAGGGCCTGCTCGAATTCCACGGGAGTCATGGCGTTCTGGCTCATTTCGGGCTCCGTTACAACTCGATGCTCATGCCATCCCAGGCCACTTCGATGCCGTGGCGGCCCAGTTCGGCGCGCTCGGCGGAATCGACGTCGAGGATCGGGTTGGTGTTGTTGATGTGGATGAGCACCTTGCGCGGGCCCTCGAGGCCGTCGAGCACCTCGATCATCCCGCCGGGGCCGCTCTGCGGCAGGTGGCCCATCTCGCTCCCCAGCTTGTCGCCCACCTCGCAGTGGCGCATTTCGTCGTCGCGCCAGAGGGTGCCATCCACCAGCAGGCAGTCGGCGCCGCGCATCCAGTCGAGCAGCGCGTCATCCACCTGGCCGAGGCCGGGGGCGTAGAACAGCCGGCCGCCGGTTTCCAGGTCCTCGATGAACAGGCCGATATTGTCGCCCGGATGCGGATTGCCGCGATGCGGCGAGTAAGGCGGCGCACTGCTGCGCAGGGGGATGGCGGTGAAGCGCAGGCCTTCGCAGGCGGGAATCTCGAAGGCCGGGCTGGCCAGGTCGATAGGGTTCCAGATCAGGCCGCCGTTCCAGTGCTGGAGCATGGTGAACAGCGGAAAGCCGCGGGTCAGATCCTGGTGGACCATTTCGGTGCACCAGACCTGGTGCGGACAGCCCTCGCGCAGGCTGAGCAGGCCGGTGACATGATCGATCTGGCTGTCCAGCAGGATGATCGCGGCAATGCCGGTATCGCGCACGCGGCGCGCCGGCTGCAGTGGCGGGAAGGCTTCGAGCTGGGCACGGATATCCGGGGAGGCGTTGCACAGCACCCAGTCGACGCCGTTGGCGCTGAGGGCGATGGAGGACTGGGTCCGTGGCTGGGCGCGCAGCTTGCCGCTGCGCACGCCGCGGCAGTTGCGGCAGTTGCAGTTCCACTGGGGGAAGCCGCCACCGGCGGCCGAGCCGAGAATCTGGATGTGCATGGGATAAGCCCTGGGCGGGGGCCCCGGCACGGGGCCGGGGCGATGCGGATCAGCGGTTGGCGAAGTACAGGGTCACTTCGAAACCAATGCGCAGATCGGTGAAGGCGGGTTTAGTCCACATGGAGCAATCCTCTTGTTATGGCGCCGGAGGATTCCGGCGAGTCCAGTTAAGCACCTGGCCGGAGGGGGGGCGAATGGTACTTTCGGAGGAGATTCGCTCGTGATTTGGTAGGGTCCGGCCCGTGGCCTGCAATCGCGAATGAATTCGCTCCTACAGGGGTATGCAGAACCGGGGGCCTCGCGCGAACGGCCCTCCTCTCCCTTCAGGGAGAGGGCTGGGGAGAGGGTAAGTAGCCTGCTCGGAGTCCACTGGGCAGCCCTGCGGGCTGCTTGGCGAATGAATTCGCCCCTACAAGTAAACATCCACGTTCGTAGAACGTGGACTTGCTCTTGGCCCCCTGGAAGGGGGCGAATCCTCCCCCGTGCACAAGGCCGCCCCCTTTCGCCTGGCCTGGACCCTAGGGTGCGCTGCGCGCACCGATTCCGGGATCGGCTTCGGCACCACGTCAAACCGCCGGTGCGCACAGCGCACCCTAAGGACGTGGTTTCCCAAGCTCAAATGAATTCGCCCCTACAGGGTGTGTGCCTGGGGCTCGTTTCTGCAGCAAAGAAAAACGCGGCCGAGGCCGCGTTGCGATAAAGCCCTGCAGGGCATGGGATGGGGTGCGCAGTTCCCGCTGACAGGACGCCATCGGCAAAGGGCGTGTGGCGGCCGTCCAGCGCGCCACACGAGTCGACA
>NZ_JBHSOU010000067.1:0-30968 GCF_042656385.1 Pseudomonas sp. GCM10022186 | reverse complement strand
CCCAGCGGGTTGATGTCGTAGCTCACCAGCAGGTTCTTGGTCTGCTGGTAGTGGTCGAGCATCATCTTGTGGGTCTCGCGGCCGACGCCGGACTTCTTGTAGCCGCCGAAGGCGGCGTGGGCCGGGTACAGGTGGTAGCAGTTGGTCCAGACGCGGCCGGCCTTGATGCCGCGGCCCATGCGGTAGGCGCGGTTGATGTCGCGGGTCCAGAGGCCGGCGCCGAGACCGAACTCGGTGTCGTTGGCGATCGCCAGGGCCTCGGCTTCGTCCTTGAAGGTGGTGACGCCCACCACCGGGCCGAAGATCTCTTCCTGGAACACGCGCATCTTGTTGTTGCCCTTGAGCAGGGTCGGCTGGATGTAGTAGCCGCTGGAAAGGTCGCCACCCAGACGCTCGGAGCTGCCGCCGGCAAGCAGTTCGGCACCTTCCTGCTGGGCGATCTCGAGGTAGGAGAGGATCTTCTCGTACTGCTGCTGGGAAGCCTGGGCGCCGACCATGGTCTCGGTGTCCAGCGGGTCGCCGCGCTTGATCGCCTTGATCTTCTTCATCACCTCGACCATGAAGGGCTCGAAGATCGACTCCTGTACCAGCGCCCGCGACGGGCAGGTGCAGACCTCGCCCTGGTTGAAGAAGGCCAGCACCAGGCCTTCGGCGGCCTTCTCGATGAAGGCCGGCTCGGCCTGCATGATGTCCTCGAAGAAGATGTTCGGGCTCTTGCCGCCCAGCTCCACGGTGGAGGGGATGATGTTCTCCGCCGCGCAGTGGAGGATATGGGCGCCCACCGGGGTGGAGCCGGTGAAGGCGATCTTGGCGATGCGCTTGCTGGTGGCCAGGGCCTGGCCTGCTTCCTTGCCGAAGCCCTGGACGATATTGAGCACGCCGGGAGGCAAGAGGTCGCCGATGATCTCCGCCAGCACCATGATCGACAGCGGAGTCTGCTCGGCGGGTTTCAGTACCACGCAGTTGCCGGCGGCGAGCGCCGGGGCGAGCTTCCAGGCGGCCATCAGCAGCGGGAAGTTCCACGGGATGATCTGCCCGACCACGCCCAGCGGTTCGTGGAAATGGTAGGCGGCGGTGTGCTCGTTGATCTCGGCGGCGCCGCCTTCCTGGGCGCGGATGCAGCCGGCGAAGTAGCGGAAGTGGTCGGCAGCCAGCGGGACGTCGGCGTTGAGGGTTTCGCGCACGGCCTTGCCGTTGTCCCAGGTTTCGGTAACGGCCAGCACTTCCAGGTTCTGTTCGATGCGATCGGCGATCTTCAGCAGGATCAGGGCGCGGTCCTGCACTGCAGTGCGGCCCCAGGCATCGACGGCGGCATGGGCGGCGTCCAGGGCCTTTTCGACGTCCTCGGCGCCGGAACGGGGGAATTCGGCTATCACTTCGCCGTTCACCGGCGAGGTATTGGTGAAATACTCGCCGCCCAGCGGCGGCACGAATTCGCCGCCGATGTAGTTGCCGTAACGCGGCTTGAAGCTGACAACGGCGCCCGGAGTGCCTGGTTGTGCGTAGATCATGGCGTTGCTCTCTCTGGTCGGTGCCCGCCCGACTGGGCAGGTTGTGGACCGATCTTAGTCAGCCGCCGCCAGGGCCCGGAATGCGCCCATGGGAGAGGCGCCCTCGTCATTTGGTAGTAGAACCGGCCGCTCTGGGCCGGTGCTTCAGGCGCTGGCCGGGACTTGCTTGCGGCCGGTGCGGGAGGCCTGCGCGGCCTGCTCGGGCCGGTAGCCCAGGCGCAGGCCGCCCCAGTGGCGCCCCTGGACGATGATGGGCACCGAGAGGTCGTGCATCAGCTCGCCGGTATCGCGGGTGTAGGTCTGCAGCAGCAGCGGCTGCTGGTGACTGCCGCAGCGGATGCCGGTGCGGTCGTTGAACATGCGCTTGCTGCGGCTGCGGGCCGTGTCCTGCTCGCGATCGCCGCTGGGCGGCTGGCTGAAGGCCAGGTTGTGGGTGGGCACATAGCCCTCCGCCGTGCAGGCAATGGCGAACACCAACCCCTCGTGGCCTTTCAGCAACGGCTCCTGGATGTCCGGCAGGACCTGGTCGGTATAGCGGTCGAAGCGCGAGCCGTACTTCTGCGGGTAGGTGCCGGGCACCACCTGGAAGCGCCGGTCGAACAGGTCGTCGAGGCTGATCCGGCCATCCCGCACATCGGCTTCGAAGCGCCCGGCGATGGCCGCCGCGCCCTCTCGCGCCAAGTCGTAGACGCGCTGGTGATAGTCGTCCAGGCCTACTTCGGCCAGGCGCTCGCTGATGGTTTCGGCCTGCCCCTCCAACTGGCTGGCGGCTTCGGCCAGGCGACGGGTCTGCTGGTCGCTGATACCCAGATCGCTGCGCATCTGCCCCACCGCCTCGAACAAATCGGCCAACTGGTCGCGGTTGGTCCGGGCACCACGGGCGATCTCATCCACCTGCCCTTCCACCGCAGCCGCAAGGCCAGCGATCTTCTCCAGCTGGCGTCCCGTCAGTTCCACCTGGCCGACGCCGGCGTCCAGGTCGACGGAGAGCTGCTGGATCTGCTCCACCACCAGGGCGGTCTGGCGCTGGATATCGGTCACCATCTGCCCGACTTCACCGGTGGCGCTGGCGGTACGCCCGGCCAGGCCGCGCACCTCGTCCGCCACCACGGCGAAACCGCGGCCATGCTCGCCGGCCCGCGCGGCCTCGATGGCGGCATTGAGGGCCAGCAGGTTGGTCTGGCTGGCGATGGACTGGATGACCTGGGCCACCTGCTGGATTTCCTCGCTGCGCTGGCTGAGGGCGGCGATCAGCTCGCGACTGGCACCGGCGCGGGCACTGAGCTGATGCATGAGGCCGATGGCCTGCTGCAACACCTCACGGCCTTCATCGCTGCTCTGGCGAGCGTCATGGGCGGCGGCGAAGGCCTGCTGGCTGAGCGCGGAAGTGGCGGCCTCTGTTCCGATCATCACCTCGGCGCTGCCGACGATGCGTTCGGCGGCCTGCAACTGGGACTTCAGGCGCTCGGCGAGGCGGTCCACCGACCAGGCCACGCCGGCGGCGGAAAGGGCGTTGTGGCTGGTGCTGCGGGACAGGTCGCGGGTGAGACGCGCCACATCGAGGCTCTCGCCTCTGCTCGTCGGCGCGGCCTGGCGCCTGGGCCGGAACAGCCAGGGCAGCGGCAGGCACAGGAGCACGCCCAGCCAGGGCGGCAGGCCTGCCAGGGTCACTGTCCCGGCCAGCAGGACGATCAGAAGGCTGTGGAACAGGCAGTGGCGCATCGCTTACCCCTTTCTTGTCGTTGTTTGGGGGCAATTAAGCGGCCTTTGGCCAGTACAAAGCCATGGTTCCTTGGTCGTAGAAGCGGAGAGGTCGCTGGCCGGACTCCCCGAGCCGAAGTGGATCAGCATGCAGGACAATTGCGCACCCTATCGGGAAATGGGCCTACGCGGAGACTGCGTTGCTGGACTACAGAGAGCTTGGATAGGGTTTGCGCCGTTGTGCCCTCGGGTCGCAACCGGGTGTGGAAGCCCGTTCATTGATAATCAGCACGCCATAGCGACGGGTCGCACGTCGGCAGTCTATGGCGGACCGTGCGAGCGGGCTCCGGCCCGACCGGTCTTGCTGATTATCCCGGTACTTCCACACTCGCACGGTCCGCCACCCTTCAAGGATTTGGTGGCGGCTCCCCAACCCAATGGACGGAGCTCTCCCCATGAACCTTCCCGAAATCACTCCGCAGGTCTACCGGCGCCACCGCCGCCAACTTCGCGCCTTCCTCATCGGCCATGAGGCCTGGTTCTCCACCCATGACCTGCGCCGCCTGGTCAACGCCAACATCAACGACCGCATCACCCGCCAACTCTGTGACGACCAACATCAGCGCGTGCTGCTGCGGACCGCCAATGGCTGGTTCGACGAGGAAGTGGTGATCAGCGAGTCCGGCCTCCACGCCTTGCTCTACGTGTACTGCTACCACCCGGAGAACCGGATGCTGAGGCAGTGGGTCAGCCAGGAAGTGGTCGCGGGGTTGTGGAGCGGCCGATAAAGCTGTCCGGCACTGGCGAACCGGCCAGGGTCAACTGCTGCGCCTTGCGGGTCTTGCGGATCATCCGGCCCAGTTCGGCCATGCTGGAGAAGTGCGCGGTAGAGGCCATATTTTTCCCGATAGGTAAAAAAATGGATCACGGCTGCGGATCAGCCGAGCATTTTCCCGATCGGGAAAATTTCCTAACAGTCGCTGAAATGCACGCATGTTCCCCGAACGGGAAAAGTAACTGCCCCGATCATCTACCACGCCAGGGCATCGGGGTGTTCCCCAAGAAAAGACAAGGCCCGCCGAAGCGGGCCTTGTCAGTGGGTTCAGCGCTTGGCGACCACCGCCTCCTTGGGCAGCTTGAAGGTCCAGAGCATGCCGCCCTGGTTGAGGTCCTTGATGCGCTTGGCCACTTCGCCACCCCAGAGCGGTACGGCGCCACCCCAGCCGGACAGGACCGAGACGTACTGCTCGCCGTCCATTTCCCAGGTGATGGGCGAGCCGATCACGCCGGAGCCGGTGTTGAACTCATAGAGTTTCTTGCCGGTCTTGGCATCGAAGGCCATCAGGAAGCCCTCGGGGTTGCCGGTGAACACCAGGTTGCCCTTGGTGGCCAGCACGCCGCCCCAGAGCGGCGCGTAGTTCTTGTAGCGCCAGACTTCCTTGCCGGACTTCGGATCGATGGCGCGCAGGACGCCGATGTAGTCCTCGTTCAGCGGCTTGATGGTGAAGCCGGCGCCCAGGTAGGCCGCGCCCTTCTTGTAGGCGACGTTTTCGTTCCACATGTCCATGCCCCACTCGTTGGAGGGGACGTAGAACAGGCCGGTGTCCTGGCTGTAGGCCATGGGCATCCAGTTCTTGCCGCCGAGGAAGGACGGGGCGACGAACACCGCGCTGCCGTGCTTGCCATCGCCACCCGGCGCACCCGGGCGCTTGGCGTCGTCGTAGATCGGGCGGCCTTCCTTGTCCAGGCCCTTGGCCCAGGTCACTTCATCGACGAAGGGGAAACCACGGATGAACTTGCCGTTGGTGCGGTCCAGCACATAGAAGAAACCGTTGCGGTCGGCGGTGGCGGCCGCCTTCACGGTCTTGTCGCCGTCCTTGTAGTCGAAGGACACCAGCTCGTTGACGCCGTCGAAGTCCCAGCCGTCGTGGGGGGTGGTCTGGAAGTGCCACTTGATGGAGCCGTCTTCCGGGTTCAGTGCCAGGCGCGAGGAGGAATACAGGTTGTCGCCGGGACGCAGGTGGGAGTTCCAGGGCGAGGGGTTGCCGGTGCCGAACAGCAGCGAGTCGGTCTCCGGGTCGTAGTAGCCGCCCAGCCAGGGCGCGGCGCCGCCGGTCTTCCACAGGTCGCCCGGCCAGGTCTTGCCGGCTTCGCCGCCGGAGATACCGCTCTCGACCTTCTTGCCGTCCTTGTAGACGTAGCCCATGTGGCCTTCCACGGTGGGACGGGTCCAGAGCAGCTCGCCATTCTTCGGGTTGTAGGCCTCGATCTTGCCCACCACGCCGAACTCGCCACCGGCGACGCCGGTGATCAGCTTGCCCTTGACCACCAGGGGCGCGGCGGAGATGGAGTAGCCGGCCTTGTAGTCGGCCACCGTCTTGCGCCACACCACCTTGCCGGTGTCCTTGTTCAGCGCCACCAGCTTGGCGTCCAGGGTGCCGAAGATCACCAGGTCCTCGTACAGCGCCACGCCCCGGTTGATCACGTCGCAGCAGGGCATGATGCCGTCGGGCAGGCGCGCATCGTACTGCCAGAGCTTCTTGCCGGTGCGCGCGTCCACGGCGAACACCCGCGAGTAGGAGCCGGTGACGTACATCACGCCATCCTTCACCAGCGGCTGGGCCTGCTGGCCGCGCTGCTTTTCGCCACCGAAGGACAGCGCCCAGACCGGGCGCAGCTGCTGCACGTTGTCGGCGTTGAGCGCGTCCAGGGTGCTGTAGCGCTGGCCCTGCAGGCCCAGGCCGTTGGTCACCACCTGGTCGGTGGACTTGGCATCGTCGAGGATGTCCTGGTCGGTGACGCCGGCCAGGGCCAGGCTGCTGGACAGCATCAGGGCGACGGACAGCAGCGTCCGGGCGAAAGGCTGGTGGGGTGTGGCGAGCTTCATTAGCGGCTACCTCTGCGGGCTTGTTGTTGTGATCCGGGGAAATTTCCCGGTCTGCCGCAAATTCTTGGTTTGCCACGGGAGACCAACAATTGGACGCAGTGCGGATTTTCCTCCTCCGTTGGTAGCAATACCGCCACGCCCCTGCATACTTCAGCTGCCGATTGTGCAGTGGTGTCTCCCACTGGCAGACTGCCGCCCCTGCTCCGCTTTCCAATGCCCCCGGGACCTATGCAACTTTTCACTGATCGTCAATTGCTCCTGGCCAGCTGGGCCATCGTCCTCATCGGCCTGCTGCTGGTGCTGCCCTTCCACCTGCTGCCATCCCTGCTGTCGGGCCTGCTGGTCTATGAACTGGTGATCAGCCTGGCCCCGCGCCTGCAGCCGGTGATCCCGGGGGGGCGCCGCGCCCGCTGGCTGGCGGTGGCGCTGCTGGGCACCCTGGTGGTGAGCATGCTGTCGCTGTTCTTCGTCTGGATCGCCGGCGTGGTGACGCAGGAATTGCGCAACCCCGGCCAGTTGCTGGAAAAATTCATCGTCCTGACCGAACAGGCACGGGCACAGTTGCCGGCGTCCATCGAGAACTACCTGCCGGCCAGCGCCGATGACCTGCGCCGCGAACTGATGGACTGGCTGCGTGCCCACGTCGGCCAGCTGCAGCTGCTGGGCAAGGGCGCGGCGCATACCTTCGTGACCATGCTGATCGGCATGATCCTGGGCGCCATCATCGCCCTGCAGCCCATCCCCAATTTCGAGACCCTGCGCCCCCTCAGCCGCCTGCTGCTGGAACGCATGGCCCTGCTGGTGACCGCGTTCCGCAATATCGTCTTCGCGCAGATCAAGATTTCCCTGGTCAACACCACGCTCACCGGCATTTTCCTCGCCGTGGTGCTGCCGCTGATGGATATCCAGCTGCCGTTGACCAAGGTGCTGATCCTGCTGACCTTCATCCTCGGACTGCTGCCGGTGATCGGCAACCTGATGTCCAACACCCTGATCTTCATCGCCGGGTTCTCGGTCTCCCTCTGGGTGGCGGTCGGCGCCCTGGGCTACCTGATCGCCATTCACAAGCTGGAATACTTCCTCAACGCGCGCATCGTCGGCGGCCAGATCAGCGCCCGGGCCTGGGAGCTGCTCCTGGCGATGCTGGCGTTCGAGTCGGTCTTCGGCCTGCAGGGGCTGGTGGCGGCGCCGATCTACTACGCCTACCTGAAGAGCGAGCTGAAGCACGCGGAGTTGGTGTAAGGCGGGGCCGCAAAGGATTCCGTTCGTAGGATGTGGTTGAGCCTGCGAAACCCATCGATCCCCGCTGATGGGTTTCGCTCCGCTCTACCACATCCTACGGACATGCCCTACGGGGAGTTACTCCGCCGCGTTATCCACCCTCGGCATCCGCTGCAGTTCGTACTTCGGATACAGGTGGCTGACGCTGCGAATCAGCTCGTACCGGCTCAGATTCACCGACGCGAACCGCTCCGGAATCGGCGACCGGATCACCTCGTTCATCTCCTCCCCCTTCCCCGCCGCATCTTTCAGCAAGCCATCCAGCCAGCCCAGATAATCGCGCATCTGCGCAAAGGGCGCCGGGTCCTGGCTGATAGGGCCGTGGCCCGGCACCAGAACTTTCCACGGCAATGCGGCCAGGGTGTCGAGGTCCGCCAGCCAGGCCTCCAGGCCGGGGCTGTTGGGCGTGGTCAGGGCGCGCTGGTAGAACACCAGGTCGCCGGCGAAGAGCACGCCGGTGCGCTCGTCCAGCACCGCCAGGTCGGCGCCGGTGTGGCCGCGCAGGGCCAGAAGACGCAGGCGATGGCCGCCGATCTCGCGGACACCGGGCTCGAGAATCTGCTTCGGCAGGACCACTTCGGTACCGCGCATCCAATCGCCGACGAGCCGGTACATGTTCTCCGCCATGGCATCGCCCTGCTCCTCCAGCAGCCTGCCGGTACCGGCCAGGGCGGCGATGGGCACGCCGGCGAAGGCCTGGTTGCCCAGCACATGGTCGGGGTGATGGTGGGTCAGCAGCACCAGGCTCACCGGCTGGTCGGTGACCCCGGCAATGGCGCGGCGCATGGCCTGGCCATAGGCCCTGGACGGGCCGGTATCGATCACCACCACACCGGCATCGGTGACGATGAACCCGGTGTTGACGATATTGCCGCCATTGGCCTTGTCGAAGTTGTCGGTGCTGCCTTCCAGCAGCCAGGTGCCCTCGGCGATCTGCCTGGGCTTGAGGTCGTAGTCCTGGCCGGCCTGGGCGGTGAGCGCCAGACAGGTCAGCAGCAGCATGATCAGTCGCATCGCCCGCTCCCTAGAAACCGGCCTCGAACTCGTTGCCATTGTTGTCCCGCAGCCACAGGCGTGCCCTATCCCTGCCCTGCACTTCCAGGCTGATGGTCGGGTTCTCGCTCACCGCCGGGAACAGCTCGAGGCTGGCCAGGACCTTGCCGTCGGCGTCGCGCAATTCGGCCTGGTTGAGAAAGAACTCCGGGATGCCGCCGATAAGGCCGTTGTCCATGGGGTGATCGATGCGCAGGCGCAGGCGGCTGGCGTCGCCATGGGGGAAACGCCCGCCATGGATCTGGCCGAGCCTGTCCTCCCAGCCGGCCTGGGCGCGCACCAGGCTGGGCGCGGTGCAGCCGCCGCCGGCGGCATCGATGCGGGTCGAGCCGATGTGCCAGAGACCGTCGCGGGTCAGCAGCGCGGCGCGGATGGGGGTGGCCTGCTCGACGCGGATGCGGATGGCCAGCAGCGGCGCCACCCGCTCGCCGGGGTGGAAGACGAAGATCTGCGGGATGGGATTGAGCTCGGCCCAGGCCATGATCTTCACCACCTCGCCGGCGAAGGCGCGGGCATCCACCTGGATCGGCACCTGTCGCGAGTCCTCGGCGAAGGGCGGCGCCTCCAGCACCACGCCCGAGTCATGGACGAAGGGCTGGCCACCGAGAAGACGCCGGTGGAAGTAATCCCACATCACCGATTCCACCGGGTCCTGCGCGGCCCGGAGCGGCGCCGCGCAACCCAGCATGGCCAACAGCAACAACGAACGCCTGTGCATCCCGCACCTCCGGTCATTGAACGTCCTGATAGAGCCCCGGCAACTCGTAACGCAGCCCGTAGCCGGCATAGAGCTTTTCCATGCGGCCGTCGCGCACCATGGCGTCGAGGGTTTCCTCCAGCGCATTGGCGAGCTGGCGGTTGCTCTCGTGCACGGCCATGCCGATGTCCCACTCGGGCTGCCCGAGGTTGGGATAGGTGTTCTCGGCATTGCGGATCCGCGGGTCCCGGGCCTGGTGCTCCAGCCAGTCCAGTTCGCCGCGCAGCGCCATCACCGCGTCCACCTCGCCTTTGCGCATGCCCTCGAAAGCCGCCTGCGGCCCCGGATAATGGTGGGTGTTGCGCGCCAGGCGCCCGGCGAAGACCGAGGTGAGGTAGAAGGACGGCACGCTTTCCAGCTCCACGCCTATGGGATGGAACTGGAACACGCCCATGCTCGGCACCTCCGGCAGGCGGCGGCTGTCGTAGGCCACCTGCCAGCGCTCGCGCTGATAGGGCCCGAACATCACCACCTGGTCGTTGGAGATTTCCCCCACGTCATTGCGCTTCTGCGCGAAGTCGCGGTCATAAGGCACCCGCAGCATCACGTCGGCCAGTACGCCCGGGCGCATGTAGTGTCCCTTCCAGACGTAGTTGCGCAAGTCGTCGTCGAGCTTCTCCCCCGGGGTGACCCAGAGCAGCTCCAGCTTCAGGCCGAGGCCTTCGGCCAGGGCGCGGGCCAGATCGACGTCCACGCCCCGCGCCTGCTCGCCCTCCTTGAAGCTGTAGGGCGCGAAGTTCTCGTAGACGGCCACCTTGAGCACGCCGGAGTCGACGATGTCGTCATAGGGCCGTACCTGTGCCTGCGCAAATGGCAGGCACAGCAGCCAGCACAGCAGGAGCAGCGGACGCATGACCGTCACTCTTCCACGTGCACGCTTTCCAGGTAACTGCGGATGGCCCAGAGCGCTTCCTGGCTGAGATAGTCGGCCATCTTCGGCATGTACACCGCGCCGTCGCGCACTGCGCCGTTGATCACCCGCTCCTTGAACCACTCGTCGCCGTCAGCGCTGATCTCCAGGTAGCGCAGGTCGGGGGCGATGCCGCCGGACTTGGCTTCCAGGCCGTGGCAGCGGGCGCAGTTCTGGTTGTAGGCCGAGGAGCCGATTTCCACCGCCAAGTCGTTCTTCTCATAGGGTTTGCGATAGGGGTTCTCGTCGCGCCATTCCTTGCCCAGCGGCTCCAGGCCTTCGGTGTTCACGGCCTGGGGCACCACGTCGCCATGGGCCAGGACGATTCCGCTGAGGGTCAGGCCGGCCAGGAAAGCGAGGCCGCGCAGTGCGCTGTTCTTGTTCATCTCGTACATCCTCATAGAGCTGCTGGGCAAGGCGGCGCCCCGATCGGAGCGCTGTGGGGTCATGGTAAGAAGCCCCCGGCAGCGCCCCCATGCTGCTTTGGTGGCCAGGCACTACTCCCTTGGTAGTAGTGCTGGCGGAGGCGGGTCGAAGGCTTGCCAGGCGCTATCGATCGCGCAGGCGCCAGCGTGCTGGCGAACGGCGGAAAGCTGTTCGCCAGCACGCTGGCATTTGCGGAAAGGACGGGAGGTCGGGACGTTCAGTCGGCCCCAAGCTGAGGTGCCGGGAGGGATTGGGCCGATCCGGACATGTGGATGCTGCGGCCGGCAAGATCAGCGGACGCCCTGGCCAGCTCGAACTCGAGCGCGCAGCAGATCACCAGCAGTGGCAGCAGCAGATGCTTGATGATGGCCATGGCGGAGTCCTCTTGCTGGTTCCTCTGGCTATCAGGCTAGGACCGGGCGACCCGCCTGGCTGTACTACCTTGGTAGCGCCAGGCCTGTACCTTGGGGTGGGTCGTCGTTCTACTCCTGGGCTACAGGACTGCGCTGCCCTTAGCGAATGAACTGGCCCTGACTGGCTGTATCCCCTGTAGGAGCGAGCTCTGCTCGCGAAGTGCTCCGGTTCGCGAGCAGAGCTCGCTCCTACGAGGTTCTCAGCGCGATGGTTGAAACCTGGCGACAGCTAACACAGAAGTTCGCCCCCAGCACAAAGACCCCTCCTGGGCACGAACAGGCCGCCCATCACTGATCCAGCCAGATGACCGGCAGCACCGGGGCGCCACCGCGGTAGTGGAAATCGGCGGGCCCCGCGCGGTCGAATCCGAGCAGGGTGAGGATCAGCAGCAAGGGCAACAGCAGGTGCTTGAGGATGTGCATGGCGGCCTCCTTCTGGTTCTTGTGCGGCCATGCTAGGGCCGAATCGCCGACGGACTTCTACTACCTTGGTACCGCCGGACCGGTACTTTCTGCATATTTCCCGGGCCCCCACCCCTTCCTATGCTGGCTCCATGTTCGAAGGAGCCGCCCGATGCGCCACTACCTGATCCATGGCCTGGCCTACTTGCTCGCCCTGTCCAGCGCCGCCCTGCTCGCCACCCAGGTCCGTGCCGAGGAAGGCGCCCTCGAGGTCGGCATCGGCTACCTGGCCTGGGAGCCGGAGCGCGGCCCGCTGCTGTCCAACGTCATCCCCGAGCCGGAGGATGCCGGCCTGCGCGGCGCCGAGCTGGCGATTACCGACAGCAACAGCACAGGGCGCTTCCTCAAGCAGCGCTATCGACTGGACGCCGCCCGCACCGCCACCCCCGAGGAACTGTTGGCCAAGGCCCGCGTCATGCACGACCAGGGCCTGCGCCTGTTCGTGGTGAACGCGCCGGCGGAGCAGGTGCTGCAACTGGCCGACGCCCTCCCCGACAGCCTGCTGTTCAACGCCGGCAGCCCCGGCGACGAATTGCGCGGCGAGCAGTGCCGGGGCAACCTGCTGCACAGCCTGCCGAACCGCGCCATGCTGGCCGATGCCCTGGCGCAGTTCCTCGCCGCCCGCCGCTGGCAGCGCTGGCTGCTGGTCAGCGGACAGACGCCCGGCGACCAGGCCTACGCCGCCGCCCTGCGTCGCGCCGCCGGACGCTTCGGCGCGAAGATCATCGAGGAGAAGCCCTGGAGCTTCGACAATGACCAGCGCCGCAGCGCCCAGGCGGAAATGCCGCTGTTCACCCAGGGCAGCGAATACGACGTGGTGCTGGTGGCCGACGAGCGCGGCGACTTCGGCGAGTACCTGCCCTACAACACCTGGTACCCGCGCCCGGTGGTCGGCACCCAGGGCCTGACCCCCACCGGCTGGCACAAGACGGTGGAAACCTACGGCGCCGCGCAGTTGCAGAAACGTTTCGAAGCCCTGGCCGGGCGCTGGATGAACGACCGCGACTTCGCCGCCTGGATCGCCGTGCGCAGTATCGCCAGCGCCGTGACCCGCCAGAAGAGCGCGGACCCGCAGGCCATTCGCCGCCTGGCACTTTCCACCGACCTGCCCCTGGACGGTTTCAAGGGCCGCAAGCTCAGCTACCGCGACTGGGACGGCCAACTGCGCCAGCCGATTCCCCTGGTGCACCCCCGCGCCCTGGTCAGCACCTCGCCCCAGGACGGTTTCCTCCACCCGGTGAGCGAACTCGACAGCCTCGGCTTCGACCGTCCGGAAAGCACCTGCCGCCAATTCGCGGCGACCGACTGACAAGAACAACAAGGACAACCGCCATGCCCACGCCCCTTGCCGCCGCCATCTGCTCCACCCTGCTGCTCCTCGCCGGCCAGACCCTGGCCGCCACCGCCTACGTCTCCAATGAAAAGGACGACAGCATCAGCGTGATCGACCTGGACAGCCTGGAGGTCACCGCCAGCCTGCCCGTGGGCGCGCGCCCCCGGGGCCTCGCGCTGTCCAGCGACAACAAGCTGCTGTACATCTGCGCCAGCGACTCGGACACCGTGCAGGTGATGGACCTGGCCACGCGCAAGATCATCAAGGAGCTGCCCTCCGGCGCCGACCCCGAGCAGTTCGCCCTGCATCCCAACGACCGCTGGTTGTATATCTCCAACGAAGACGATGCCCTGGTGACGGTGGTGGACACCCAGAGCGAGCAGGTGCTGGCGCAGCTGGAAGTGGGCGTGGAGCCCGAGGGCATGGCGGTGAGCCCGGATGGCAAGTGGGCGGTGAACACCAGCGAAACCACCAACATGCTGCACTGGATCGACACCGCCACCCAGAGCCTGGTGGACAACACCCTGGTCGACCAGCGTCCGCGTCATGTGGAGTTCAGCCAGGACGGCAAGCTGCTCTGGGCTTCGGCCGAGATCGGCGGCACGGTGACGGTGGTGGATGTCGCCAGCCGCCAGGTGCAGAAGGTGCTGAAGTTCCAGATCAAGGGGGTACACCCGGACAAGGTGCAGCCGGTGGGCGTCAAGCTGACCCGCGACGGCAAGTACGCCTTCGTCGCCCTGGGGCCGGCCAACCACGTAGCCGTGGTGGATGCCAGGACCTACGAGGTGCTCGACTATCTGCTGGTGGGCCGGCGCGCCTGGCACCTGGCCTTCACCCCGGACGAGAAACGCCTGCTGGCCACCAATGGCATCAGCGGCGATGTCTCGGTGATAGACACCGACAGCCTCAAGGTGACCAGGTCGATCAAGGTCGGCCGCTATCCCTGGGGCGTGGTGGTGACGCCATGAGCGCGCTGGAACTGGCCGGGGTCGGCTTCGCCTATGGTCCGCGCCGCGCCCTCGAACAGGTGGGATTCAGCCTGCAGCCGGGCAGCTTCACCGCCCTGCTCGGTCCCAATGGCGCCGGCAAGTCCACCCTGATCGCCCTGCTCACCCGCCTCTACGACCTGCAGCGGGGCGAGATCAGCGTCTGCGGCCACTCCCTGCGCCGAGAGCCGCGCAAGGCCCTGGCCAGGCTCGGCGTGGTGTTCCAGCAGAGCACCCTGGACCTCGACCTCAGCGTCGACCAGAACCTGCGCTACCACGCCGCCCTTCACGGGCTGCCCGGCAGGCTGGCGGGCGAACGCATCGAGCGCGAGCTGGAGCGCCAGCAACTGGGGCCGCGCCGGCACGACAAGGTACGGCTGCTCAACGGCGGCCACCGGCGCCGGGTCGAGATCGCCCGCGCCCTGCTCCACGAGCCGCGCCTGCTGCTGCTCGACGAAGCCAGCGCCGGCCTCGACCCGGCCAGCCGCGACGGCCTCAACCGCCACGTCCGCCAGCTCTGCCGCGACCGCGGCATGGCGGTGCTCTGGACCACCCACCTGCTGGACGAGGTGCAGCCCGAGGACCGCCTGCTGCTGTTGCACCAGGGGCGGATCATCGCCAATGACAGCGCCGCCGGCATCAGCGCCCGCGACGAGGGCGGGCTAGCCGGCGCCTTCGAGCGATTGACGGCATGAATTCACCCTACCCATTGGCATTTCGGAGTCCATTCCATGCTGACCCCCTACTGGCAATGCCTGCGCGGCATCCTGCTGCGCGAGTGGCTGCGCTTCGTGCTGCAGCGCACGCGATTCCTCAGCGCCCTGGTGCGCCCGCTGCTCTGGCTGCTGGTGTTCGCCGCCGGTTTCCGCGCGGCCCTGGGGATCGCCATCATCGAGCCGTACGACACCTACATCACCTACGAGACCTACATAGTGCCGGGCCTGGCCTGCATGATCCTGCTGTTCAACGGCATGCAGGGCTCGCTGTCCATGGTCTATGACCGGGAAATGGGCAGCATGCGCCTGCTGCTCACCAGCCCCCTGCCCCGGCCCTTCCTGCTGGCGGCCAGGCTGCTGGCGACGTCCCTGGTGTCGCTGCTGCAGGTCTACGCCTTCCTCGCCATCGCTTGGCTCTACGGAGTGCAGCCGCCAGCCGCGGGCCTGCTCGCCGCGCTGCCGGCCCTGCTGCTGGCCGCGTTACTGCTCAGCGCCCTTGGTCTGCTGTTGTCCAACGGCATCCGCCAGCTGGAGAACTTCGCCGGCGTGATGAACTTCGTGATCTTCCCGCTGTTCTTCCTCTCCTCGGCGCTCTACCCGCTGTGGAAGATGCGCGAGGCCAGCGAGTGGCTGTACTGGCTCTGCGCCCTCAACCCCTTCAGCCATGCGGTGGAAATGGTGCGCTTCGCCCTTTACGAACGCTTCAACGGGATGGCGATCGGCGTCTGCCTGGGGCTGACCCTGCTCTTCGCCGTGGCCGCCCTGCTGAGCTTCAACCCCCAGCATGCGGCATTGCGCAAAGCGGGCTGAGCGCATCCGGGAGGGGGAATCTACTACTTTGGTACTGCTTTTCCCCTCTCAACGTCGAATACCAAAAGCAGCGGCACTGGCCTGTAATGGCCCCATAAAAAGAACAGAGAGCCCGCCATGAAGCGTCTCTTCACCTACCTGACCTGCCTTGCCCTGGCACTGTCCGCCTTTGCCGACGAAGCGGCCGATACCACGTTGTTCTCCGCCGACGGCTATCGCCTCAGCCGCTATCGCAGCCCCACCCCGGAACGGGCCGAGCCCGCCCGCACCCTGGATACCGCCCAGCTGCAGGCACAGCTGAAAGCACGACCCGATACCTTGCTGATCGATGTCTACCGTCGCCAGTGGCTCAACGGCCAGTTCATCGCCGCTGAACCCCACGCCAACCTGCCGGGCAGCCTGTGGCTGGCCAACACCGGCGATGGCGAGCTCGACCCGCAATGGCAGGGTTACTTCGCCCACCACCTGCGGCGCGCCAGCCAGGGCCGCCAGGACCGGCCGATGGTGTTCTACTGCCGTTCCGACTGCTGGCTGAGCTGGAACGCGGTCAAGCGCGCCGCCAGGCTGGGCTATGCCAACCTCTACTGGTACCGTGACGGCATCGACGCCTGGGAGCAGGCCGGCCTGCCCCTGCAGCCCGCCCATCCAGCGCCACTTCCCTGACCCGGCACGTCCGGGCATGCCGCACCATAATGAAAACAACGAGGTGAAAGGCCATGTACAAGATTCTGATTGCCGATGACCACCCGCTCTTCCGCGAAGCCATCCACAACGTCATCAGCGACGGCTTCCCGGAAAGCGAAGTGATGGAGACCGCCGACCTGGACAGTGCCCTGGCCCTGACCCAGGAACACGACGACCTGGACCTGATCCTCCTCGACCTGAACATGCCCGGCATGCACGGCCTGAACGGACTGATCAACCTGCGCAACGAGGCACCCACTGTGCCCGTGGTCATAGTCTCGGCCGAGCAGGACAAGCAGGTGGTGCTGCAGGCCATCACCTACGGGGCGGTGGGGTTCATCACCAAATCCTCGCCACGGGCGCAGATGACCGAGGCCATCGAGCAGATCCTCAATGGCAACGTCTATCTGCCGTCGGACATCATCCGCACCCAGAAAGCCTCGCCGCGCCGCCACCACGAAGAAGCCGGCATCCCGCCGGAACTCTTGCAGGCCCTGACCCGCAAGCAATTGCTGGTGCTCGAACGCATGACCAAGGGCGAATCGAACAAGCAGATCGCCTACAACCTGGACATCGCCGAAACCACGGTGAAGGCGCATGTCTCGGCCATCCTGCGCAAGCTCAACGTGCACAACCGCGTGCAGGCCATTCTCTCGGCCAGCGATATCGACTTCACTGCCTACCTGCGCCGCTGAACACCCGCTCTCAAGGACGACGATGCCTGCCGCTCGCACCCTGCTGCTCACGGCCCTGGCCATGCTGGCCTTCGCCGGCAACTCCCTGCTCTGCCGTATCGCCCTGAAGGAAACCGCCATCGACGCGGTGAGCTTCACCGCCGTCCGCCTCGTCTCCGGCGCGCTCATGCTCTGGCTGCTGCTGCGCCTGCGGCGCCAGCCCCTGACCGCCACCGGCAACTGGCGCGCGGCGGCGGCGTTGTTCGTCTACGCGGCGGCCTTCTCCTATGCCTACCTGCAACTGGACGCCGGCAGCGGGGCCCTGCTGCTGTTCGGCGCCGTGCAACTGTGCATGGTGGTGTTCGGCCTGCTGCGTGGCGAGCGCCTGAATATGCAGCAGGTCCTCGGCTTCGCCCTGGCCACGGGCGGACTGGTGGTGCTGCTGTTGCCCGGCGCCAGCGCACCGCCCCTGGCCGGCGGGCTGCTGATGCTGCTCTCGGGTCTTTCCTGGGGCGCCTACACCCTGCTCGGTCGCCAGGCCGGCCTGCCCCTGGCGGCCACCGCCGGCAACTTCATCCGCACCCTGCCCTTCGCCGCCCTGCTCCTGCTGCCCTTTCTCGGCGAATTGCGCTGGGACCTGCCGGGGCTGATCTACGCCCTGCTCTCCGGCGCGCTCACCTCCGGCATCGGCTATGCCATCTGGTACAGCGCCCTGCCCGGCCTCGGCGCCCTGCAGGCCGCCAGCGTGCAGCTGAGCGTCCCCGTCCTCGCCGCCCTGGGCGGTGCCCTGCTGCTGGGCGAAACCATCAGCCTGCGCCTGGCCCTGGTCTCCCTGGCGGTGCTGGGCGGCATCGCCCTGGTGCTGCGGGCGAAGTTCCAGGCGGTGCCGCAGCGGGCCTGACCCTCAGTCGCCGACCTGTTCCCCTCGTAGGGTGGAAATCGCATTTCATTTCCACCATTCGGAGTCCAGCCGGGCCACCCGTGGTGGGCCGGTGAAGCGTCGTCCACCCTACCTCTGACCCTGCACGGACTATCAGCCCTCGTAGGGTGGAAATCGCATTTCATTTCCACCATTCGGAGTCCAGCCGGATCACCCGTGGTGGGCCGGTGAAGCGTCGTCCACCCTACACCTGGCCCAGCCTTCACCGCTCCAGCAAATGGCTCATCGCCGTCTTCAGCTTCATCGGCCGCACCGGCTTGTGCATCAGGGTATGGCCAAGCTCGCGCATCTGCTGTTTCAGCTCGTTGCTGTAGTTGGCGGTGATCATCAGCGCCGGTAGCGGCGAGCTGCGACGGGCGTTGATGGTGGCGACGGCGTCGACCCCGTTGCAGCCGTCGTCCAGGTGGTAGTCGGCGATCAGCAGGTCGGCCTCGGCGTGGAAGTTGTCCACCTGGCGTGCCAGGTCCTGCTCGGAAAGCGCGGTGATGACCTCGCAGCCCCAGCCTTCCAGCAAGGTGCGCATGCCGGCGCAGATGGCGGCATCGTTGTCCAGTACCCAGACCCGCGCCCCCTGTAGCCGCTCCAGCACCGCCTGGGGTTCGTCGCGTTCCTGTTTCTGCCGCGGCACGCGACGGGCCAGGGGCACTTCCACGGCGAACAGCGAGCCCTTGCCCACCACCGAGGCGACCCGGATGCGGTGGCCGAGCATGCGTGCGATCTTCTCCACTATGGCCAGGCCCAGGCCGAGGCCGCGATCCTGCTTGGCGCGCACGGTCTCGCCACGCTTGAACTCCTGGAAAACCTCGCCGAGCTTGTCCGCGGGAATGCCGACGCCGGTGTCGTGCACCTCGATCCACAGGCTCTGCCGTCCACGCCGGCAACCGAGCAGGATGCGCCCATGGGGCGTGTAGCGGATGGCATTGCTCAGCAGGTTGCGCAGGATGCGCGCCAACAGTTGCAGGTCGCTGCGGACCAGGGCAGTGCTGGGCACGAAGTCCAGTTGCAAGCCTTCGCTGGCGGCGATCTGGCGATACTCCACGGCCAGGTTGTCGAGCAATTCGCCCACGGCGAAGGGGGCTATATCCGGCTTGATCACCCCGGCGTCCAGCTTGGAGATGTCCACCAGGGTACCCAGCAGGTTCTCCACGTCTTCCAGGGAGTTGCTGACATTGCGCACCAGAGCCAGGTTGCAGCGCTGCTCGCGCTGTTCCAGCAGGGCGCTGGTAAACAGCCGCGCGGCGTTCAACGGCTGCAGCAGGTCATGGCTGACGGCGGCGAGGAACTTGGTCTTGGACAGGTTGGCCTGGTCCGCCTCGTGCTTGGCCTCGCGCAGGCGCAGTTCGACCTGGCTGCGCTCGTCGATCTCGCGGCGCAACTGGCTGTTCAGGGCGGTCAGTTCGGTGGTGCGCTCGCGTACCCGCTGCTCCAGGTTCTGGTAGGCCTGGTGCAGGGCTTCGGCGGTACGCCGGCGCTCGGTGATGTCGCGGATCAGCACGAAGATGCCCACTACCTCGCCATTGGCCAGGCGGTTGGGCACGTAGGAACGCAGCATGCAGCGCTCCTGGCCGTTGAGGTTGGTCTCGGTGACCTCGAAGGACAGGCTCTCCCCCGCCAGCACCCGCTCCACATAGGGTTCCAGGCGGCGCCAGTGCTCCTCGCTGTGCACCTCGCGCAGGCTCTGGCCGAGCATCGCGCCGCGGGGCCAGCGGTACCACTCCTCGTAGACCTTGTTGGTGAACTCATAGACCAGGTCGGCGCTGAGGTAGGCGATCAGCGCCGGCACGTGATCGGTGATCAGGCGTATCCAGCGCTCGCTTTCGGCCAGGGCCTCGGCGTGGCGGTAACGCTCGGTGATGTCGGTGAAGGTGTTGACGAAGCCGCCGGTAGGTAGCGGATGGGTGCGCACTTCCAGCACCCGGCCGTTGTACAGGCGTTGCTCCATTTCCCGCACGGGGCGGCCGTTGCTGTCGCGGGTGTCGGGGCTGAGCAGGGGCAGCTCGCTGTCGGCCATGACGCCGGCGAAGCTGCGATGCGCCTCCACCGGCGCCAGGCCGCAGAGTTCGAGGAAGCGATGGTTCCAGAGCTCGAGGATGCCCTCGGCGCTGACCATGGCCACCCCTTGCGAGAGGTTGTCCACGGCGCGCTGCAGCAAGCGCGACTTCTGCGCCAGGGCCTGTTCGCGGCGGGCGGTCTCGCTCAGCTTCACCTCGGTGATATCGGTGTAGAGGATCACCAGCCCGCCTTCGCGGGTGGGCCGCTCGCTGACCTGCACCCAGCGCCCGTCATGCAGGCGGTAGAGGATGTTGTCGTCGCTGCCGCGGTGCTCCTCCACTATCAGTCCGGTGCTGTTGGCCAGCCGACGGATCTCCGACAGCCGCGTGCCGCTGCCGATGCGCGCGCGGGTACGGGCCCAGAAGGATTTGAAACGGCTGTTGAAGAGCACGATGCGCTGCTCGCGGTCGAACAGCACGAAGGCGTCGGAGATGCTTTCTATGGCGTCGATCAGGTGCTGGTGAGCGGTTTCCGCGCGCAACCGGGCATCGCTCAGCAGTCGATTGCTGGCCTTGAGTTCGGCCATGGCCTGGTTCAGGGCATCGGTGCGCTCGCGCACCTGCTCGGCCAGTACCACCGAGTGCTGGAAGGCGGCGTAGCTGTCGTCGCGGCGGGAAGCGCTGGACTCCACCCGCTCGATCAGCGCCGCATTGATCCGCCTGAGCTTGCGGTTCTCTTCCTCCAGCGCCGCCAGGCGGTCCTGTTGTTCAGCGGCAGCCATTGCGACCCCGGCGGCCGATGGCGACTCCGGTGAAGGTCTGGTTGATGTGCATGCCATTGAACTGCTCTCCGTAGGAGTTGAAGCCGATGACCCGGTACCGGCGCAGGACTTCCGAGGTGCGGGCGACGGCGTCGGCGTCACCCTCGATTTCCAGGCGGCGCAGGACGCAGTCGCAACCGATGGTCAGCAAGGGCGGGCCGAGCCGTTGACCCAGGCGCTGGAACAGCGCCTCCAGGTTAGGCAGCAGGGGCCCGGGATGCATGGCGGTGAGGACGATGCCGTTCTCCACCGCGCAGTAGAAGCTCAGGCTGAGGTCCGGATTGACCCGCTGGATGGAGCGCACGTAGTAGGAGTCGCCCAGCCGCACGGCCAGCGGATGGGCGGCGAACACGCGCTGGTCCAGCTGCTCCAGGGGTACGCCGATCAGCTGGGCATAGGCCAGGGCGGCCGGTTCGGCATTGAGCTCGAAGACCCGGCGGGTCGTGTTGTCGGCACGGGTGACCACCAGCTTGTCGCTGCCTGGAAGGATGTGGTGGGTACTGAACATCTCGAAATCCAGGGCCGTATTGATCAGCACCACCACCGCCGCGCCGGCATGGAAGCGACCTTCGTGATAGACGTGGGTGTGCCTGAGGTGGTTGTCGTCGGCAGCCGAGCCACCGAAGTGCGGAATGCTGCCGAAGGCGGCGCCGAGGGCGGCGAGCACCACTTCCTCGCGGCTGGAAAGGCCGTCCAACAGGGTCAGGGCGAAACTGTGGTCCTTGATCGGCGCCAGGGAGTTGGCCCGGCAATCCTGCACCAGGCGTTCGACCAGTTGCTGGGCGTCGATCAGGCCGAAGCGGTCCATCTCGTCCACCAGGGCGCTGGCGATGGAGAAACTGCGGTGATCGAAACCCACCGCGCTGACGCAGTTGCGGCCATAGCCCAGGGGAGTGATTTCGCCAGCACTGGTGCAGCCCACCAGGCGTACGCCGCCGAAATACTGTTCCAGCGCCTGGCCCAGGGCTTCCAGGTCGTACTCGGCCGAGCAGAAGAACAGCACGAATCCCAGGTGCGGGTGAATGAGCTGGCGCGCCAGGTCCTGGGCCACGGCTTCCGCCTCGCTGGCCTGGGACATGGCGGTGACGACGCCCTCTGCCGGTTCCTCGAGCATCCTCGGCCTCACTGGATAAACCTGCTTTCGATGGGGAAATTCTACGGAGGAGACCGAGCAGGCCCCATTCTCCTTGGGTAGTGGCGGGCTAGTCCGAAGGTAGGGGGCGGCGTTTCTCCCCTCTCCCAACTTGGGGCAGCACGGGGTTGATCTGTAGGGGCGAATTCATTCGCCAAGGGCAGCGCAGCTGCCCCTTGTGGGCTCGAATGGCAGGCCTCCGGCCTGCTTGGCGAATGAATTCGCCCCTACAACAAAGCGTCACGGCCTGCCGGCTCAAATAAAAAAAGCGGGAGGACCACAGCCTCTCCCGCCAAAACCGGAGCAATCAGGACCCGGCCTTACCAGCTCAGCACGGCACCCAGGGCGACGGTGTCGGTGTCTTCGTTCTGCGCATCACCCTCGTGGCCGTCGATCTCGAACTGGTTGTACTCGGCCACCAGCTTGAGGTTGTCGTTGATGTCATGGAACAGCGCGACGCCACGGGTTTCGTAGTCGGCGCCGGTATTGACCACGCCGTTGCCATCGTCCTTGGTCTTGCCGTAGGACAGCGCCAGGCGGTTCTTGCCGAAGCGGTAGGAGCCCTGCAGCAGGTAGCCGTCGCTGTCCACTTCGCGCAGGGTCGGCTCGCCGGCGTTGTTGGTGAAGAAGGGGTTGATGCCCTTGGCCTGGAAGCCCGAGCCCACCAGGGTGAAGGCGCCCATCTTGGCCTGCACGCCGTAGCCCAGGCCCTTGGAGGTGACGCTGTCGACGTTGGGGTCGGTGTTCTCCGAGGTCTGGTAGGCGCCGTTGACCCAGGAGTAGATCTGCGCGCCGGCCAGGTCGAACTCGTAGGTGATCTCGCTCTCGAAGCGCGGGTTTTCCTGGTAGGCCTTGCCGGTGGGGCTGTCGTCGTTGGTATCCACCGGGTCCATGATGCCCACGGCGGCGCGCAGGCCGTCGGTCTTCGGACTGCGGTAGGTGATCTGCGAGGTCGGGAAGGGATAGGGATAGCCGCTGCCGATATTGCCGAAGGACACGCCGCCGCCGTCCACCAGGCCCAGGGTGTCGCTGACCTGGCCGTAACCGGCGAGCAGCTCATCGAGGAGGATGTTGGAGCGGGCGAACAGGCCGAAATCCTTGCCCACCAGCACCTCGCCCCAGTCACTGCCGGCGGTGCCGTAGAACTGGCGGACGTCGATGGCGGTGGCGGTGCCGTTGGTCTCGCTGTCGTTGATGGTGACCCAGAAGGATGAGCGGGCGCCGAGCTTGAGATCGTCCACCTGCTTGCCCATGTTGAAGCCGATCCAGTTGGGCAGGAAACCCATCTTCACCCGGGACTGGCGGCGATCGAATTGCTCGCCGTCGCGGTCAACGTCGCTGTTCACATAGAAGGCGTTGACGTAACCGTCGGCGGAGAAGGTGGTCTGGTCCTTGTCGTAGAGGACGATTTCGGCGGCGGCCTGCTGGGTGGCCAGGGCTACCGCCGCCGCGAGGGCAAGGCGGGACATACGGGCTTGGGCGATCTTCTTGTTGTGCATGACGCTCTCCGCTGTGGGTGGACGACCGGCAGGTCAGTCGTGTCGGAGGCGATTATCGAAACGCCGCATGGGCCGCCATACGCTGCCTTGGCAGGGTTTCGCCGCTGCCTTGGCAGGGGCTGGGGAGCAGCGCCGGCTGGACGTACGACCGGACGAGGCTTAGGTCGTAGGCCGACGGATGGACGTGCAGGCACGAAAGGACGAGACCTGTTCGTCTCGCCCCTCGGGGGGATGGGAAGTACCCGGGATCAGCCGCGGATGCGCCAGTTCGACGAGGGCGGCTCGCCATTGGCCAGGGCGTGGCAGGCCTGGCCAGCCAGCAGCCGACGATGCTGTTCCAGCAATTGCCCGGGACGCAGCTCCGCCAGGCACTGGCGGACCCGGCCGGCGTGGTTGGCGGGCAAGCCGGCCAGGTGATCGAACCAGGACTGCCGGGCATGTTCGGGGAAGCTCGCCGCCCTCTGCTCCAGTTGCTGCCGGAGGGTGGCGGCCAGCTGTTCCAGCCGGAACGGGTCCAGATGCGCCAGGCTGGCGTACTGGCGGGCGAGGAAATCGTCGATATGGTCGAAGAGCCTGGCGACCGGTGCGCGTGGCGATTGCACAGCGAAGAGCAGGCCACGATGGCGGCCGAACTGACGGAAACCGCAGGCCAGGGCGTAGCCCAATTGCAACTCGCCGCGCAGGCGCTGATGGAAGGCCGGCTCCAGGACGCAGGAGAGCAGCCGCCAGACGGCCTCGGCTTGCGGCTCAGGTCGCTCGAGGGGATAGAACAGCAAGAGCGCCGCTTCCCCCTGGATATCCTCTCGCTGCCATACGCGTCCGCCCTCCCCGGCTGCCGCGCTGGGGGCTGCCGCACGGCCGGGCAATCCTGCGCCCGGGGCGACGTCGCCGATTCCCAGCCCTTGCCAACGCGCCTGCCGCCAGAAGCGTGCCAGGTGCTGCTGATCAGATACGGCCGGCGCCGGGGATGGCGAGTCCTCCAGCCGATCGGGCAGGCATTGCAGCAACCGGCGGATGGGCAACTGGCCCGCCAGACGGCGCGCGGCTTGCTGCTGCAAGCGTGGCCCCTGGGCCAGGGCCCAGGGCGCCGGTAACTGCAGGAGGGGCAGGAGGTCGCCGGCAACCTGCCTCACCTGGTGGGTGTTGCCGAGCAGCGCCAATGCCAGGCTGCCCTGCTCCTCTTCCAGGCTGGCCTCCAGGCCGGCCTGGACGGCGGCGGCCAGCACCGGCCAGGCCGCCCGCTGCAGGCCATGGGCCAGCCCCTGGGGCAGCCCGCCTCGTCCAGGCTGCCAGCGCAGGTACAAGGCACCCTGTTCGGGCTCATCGGGCAGGCCGGGCAGTAATGGCACAGGGGAATCGGCTGACACTGCGGCGGCGCGCGGATGCAGGTAAGGATTGCCTGGCGGCAACCGCCAATGGGTGTCGGCTGGCGCAATGGCCGGCGCGTCCAGCCGCTCGAGGCACAAGGGGAAACCTGCGGATTCGAGGTTCGGCCCGCCAAGGGGATCGCCGGTCTCCAGGCGTATGAGCCGCTCCGGACGGAGTTGCTCGAGCAGCCCCATGACGTCCGCACTTCGGGGTGCACCGGGTGCCATCGCGGTGTCCAGCGGCCCCATGGCGGCCGTCTTGCGCCGCTGGATATCCATCCGTTCTTCCCAGACTCCGCTCCAGGGCGAGGCCGACCGCAGGAAGCTCAGCCAGCCCAGTACTTCGGCCTCCAGCCGCGCGCAATCGGCGCCAATTGCGAGATCGAAGTCCATCAGCAGCAGGCCCTGGTGCCCGTGGGCATAGGGCAGGCGCAGTTGCACAGCCTCGCCAAGGCCCAGGGACGCCAGGCGTTCCTGCAAGCCGCCGGCGGAAGGATCGGACATGAGGTCCTGAAGGAACCCCGTGGCGGCCTCCAGGTCGACGCCCTCCAGTTCCAGCACGAACGCCAGCAGCAGCCGCTCTTCGCCGGGCACGCCGAGGCGGAGGTGGCCCGCACGCAGGGGCAGCATCGGTGGCAGCACCGGTTCGGGCAGCACCGCTGCGGGCCGCAACGGCTCGCCATGCCGCCGCGCCAGTTCCGCCAACTGCTCCAGGGGCTGCGGCCCGACCAGGGTCAGGCATATGCGGGCCGGCTGGTAATGGTCGCGATGGAAGCACTGCAGCGCCGGAAGGAATTCCGGGGACTCCAGCTCCAGGCTGGCGGCGTTGCCCGCATGGAAGTCCGCCAGCGGATGGCCTGGCGCCAGGGCCCAGGACAGGGCCGCCTCGCAGAGGGTCGCCGGGTCCCGTGCGCGGGCGCTGTACTCGGCGTCCAATACCTGGCGCTCGCGCCGGAGCGCTTCCTGATCGAGCGAGGGGTTGGCGAGCATGTCCAGCAACCGCGCCAGGGCCTGCTCCAGGTGCGTCGCCGGCACCTCGCAGAAGAAACGCGTGCGGCGCGGACAAGTGCTGGCATTGACCCGGCCACCCAGCCCCTGGACGAAGGGCATCAGCCCATCTTCAGGAGGGAAACCCTGGCTGCCGAGAAAGACCAGGTGTTCGAGAAAATGCGCCAACCCGGGATGCCCGGCCGGCTCGTCATGGCTGCCCCCCGCCACGTCCACCAGGGCCGCGGCCAGCCTCGCCCCCGGTCGCTGCAGCAGGCGCACCCGCAGGCCGTTGCCCAGTTGCAGGGCCAAGGCGGGCAAGGGCTTGGAAGAGGCTATGGAGGTGGACATGGCTGGCCAGGAACCAAGAGGTATCGTAGGTAGCTTCGACCGCGACCAAAGAATCGACAATGCTGCTTTGGACTTAATCCTGTGGTCTATGCGGATAGTTCTTCCAGCCAATAGCGAATTTCCTACACGTCAATCAGATATTTTCCAGCACTTGTTATGGACGTGACTCCATCGTGGACACTAGCATCTCAATCCGATAATGGCGCTTTGCCACATGGACTGGTAGCCCCCAGCGGAGCAAGCATGGACCAGACGCCCCAACAGATACCCCCGAGCGAAATCGCCCTGCTGGCCAATATCCTGGCTCTCACCACCCGCAACATGACCGCCGTCACCACGTTGCTGGCGCAGGTCACCGCCAATCTGGCCAACTCCACCGACAGCAACCTGCAGGCAGCGTCCGTCGGCCTGCTGGACAGGATCACCAGCCTTGGCCATGACCTGGAACTGCAGTGGGACCTCATCCAGTCCCTGGACCGTTTCTGTCCCCTGCTGGCCCGCACCCCGCCAGCTCGAACCTCCCTGGTCACCGAAATCGATATCAGCCAGTTGCCCCAGGGCCATTGAGCAGCTTGATTTTTTCCGAGCGATCCGCTAGGGTCGCCGGCGTTAGTACCAAGTTGTAAGTCAATCCGGCCTTTCGATCCCTCGCCCCGAGCGGGCCCAAGCAAAGGGACAGAGCCATCCCCGCCGCCTCAGCGATCGCACATCGCCCCACTGCGATGCAGCAAAGCTGTCATGAGTGCACGGTAGATTGACCAGGACTGCCAGCCAGGCCAGACCCTTGCCCGGCGCAGCACCTGGCATCCCAAGTACCAGCTGCCAGAGCCAGATCCCATAGGGGAACTTAGTGCCGGCACCCTTGCTCCGATAAGGATCATCCGATTCGAGCCTGTTGCTCGGCGGATTCGGAGCCATTTGTCTGGCGGCCGATTGGCCGCAATACGAAGGAAGCGACACGATGACCATCCATCATCAAGCCCAAACTGCAATCAGCACCCTGACCCACGCCTTTGCGCCGTTCACCTGCCATATCACCGCCGCTCGCAACGGCAACTTCAGCTTCACCGTCGTCAACGAATACGGTGTCGCCCGCCACAGCGAGCGCCTGTACCCGGAACACTATGGCGATGCCGATCATCTGAAGAATGTGATCGACCGGGCGCAGAAGGCCCTGACCTGCTGAGCAGCGCACCATGAGGAGCCCCGCACCTGCGGGGCTTTTTCATGGGTGCCTGTCCTGGTTGGGGAGCGATTTCATTCGCCATGTCAGTCCGGATTAGCCGTCTGCGCGAGTAATGCAGGGCTACTACAACGGCGACAGGCTGTTACCTAAGCGCGACAGACCGGGCATAATTCGGCCCGTCTTTCCGCCAGCCCTGCGTTTTCATGCGAATTCACGTCACCTTCATCGACCGCGTCGGCATCACCCAGGAGGTCCTGGCCCTGCTCGGTGGCCGCAATCTCAACCTGGACGCGGTGGAAATGGTGCCACCCAACGTCTATATCGACGCCCCCACCCTCAGTCCCGAAGTACTCGACGAACTGCGCGAAGCCCTGCATGCCGTGCACGGCGTGCAGGCGGTGAAGGTGGTGGACATCCTTCCCGGCCAACGCCGGCGCCTGCAGCTGGATGCGCTGCTGGCCGCGATGAGCGACCCGGTGCTGGCGGTGGACGGCGATGGCCGCATCCTGCTGGCCAATCCGGCGCTGATCGCGCTCTACGGCGACGAACCCGAAGGCCGGATCCTGGCGCAGCTGTTCGGTGACGACAGCCTGCACCGCGCCCTGCTGGAGCAGGATTTCCGCCTGCCGTTGCGCGAGATCACCCTCAAGGGCCAGGCGTTGCTGCTGGACGCGGTGCCCATCACCGAGGGCGAGCACCTGGCCGGCGCCCTGCTCACCCTCTACCAGCCCAATCGCATTGGCGAGCGGCTATCGGCCCTGCACCACGATCACGCAGCCGGGGGCTTCGATGCCCTGCTGGGCGACTCGGCGCCGATGGCAACCCTCAAGGCGCGCGCCCAGCGGGTCGCGTCCCTGGATGCACCGCTGCTGATCCGTGGCGAAACCGGCACCGGCAAGGAGCTGGTGGCCCGTGCCTGCCACGCCGCCAGCACCCGCCGCAACCAGCCCTTCCTCGCCCTGAACTGCGCCGCGCTGCCGGAGAACCTGGCCGAAAGCGAACTGTTCGGCTATGCCCCGGGCGCCTTCACCGGCGCCCAGCGCGGCGGCAAGCCGGGCCTGCTGGAGCTGGCGCACCAGGGCACGGTGTTTCTCGATGAGATCGGCGAAATGTCGCCCTACCTCCAGGCCAAGCTGCTGCGCTTTCTCAGTGACGGCAGCTTCCGCCGGGTGGGCGGCGACCGCGAGATCAAGGTGGACGTGCGCATCCTCAGCGCCACCCACCGCGACCTGGAGAAGATGGTCGGCGAGGGGGCCTTCCGCGAAGACCTCTTCTACCGCCTCAATGTGCTCAACCTGGAAGTGCCGCCCCTGCGCGAACGGGGCCAGGACATCCTGTTGCTGGCGCGCTTCTTCATGCAGCAGGCCTGCACCCAGATCCAGCGCCCGGCCTGCCGCCTGGCCCCCGGCACCTTCCAGGCGCTGCTGGCGAACCGCTGGCCGGGCAATGTCCGCCAGTTGCAGAACGTGATCTTCCGCGCCGCCGCCATCTGCGAAAGCAGCCTGGTGGAAATCGGCGACCTGGACATCGCCGGCACCGCCGTGGCACGACAGAGCGACGGCGAGGTGAACAGCCTGGAAGAGGCCGTGGAGAACTTCGAGCGCGCGCTGCTGGAGAAGCTCTTCGTCACCTACCCCTCGACCCGCCAGTTGGCCGCCCGCCTGCAGACTTCCCATACGGCCATTGCCCACCGTCTGCGCAAGTACGGGATTCCGGGCAAGACCTGAAGCCAGTTCTTGGTTTAGCTTCTATCCGATTGAAACGAATAGACTTTAATCATCACCTGTAGGGTCGAATTCATTCGCCAAGCAGGCCGAAGGGGGCGGCTACGCCGCCCTTGGCGAATGAATTCGCCCCTACAAGAAAGCGCGCCCCAGCTCTTCACCCCAGTTATCACAATAAACATATAAGTTACTGATTTAAATAGATTTATATTGGTGAGCAAAACTATCCGTAGCGAAATCGCTACAGCGTAACGTTTCCGCAACACGAGCCCACGCCCCGCGTCACGACTGACTTGGCACCCATTCCCGTACGAAACCCGTCCCACCTTGTAGCGATTTCGCTACAGACAACCTCACCTACTTTTTCTGAAAACACCTTGAAGCCTTTGATTTACAAGGCATACAGCTATCTGGCACCACCCTTGCTAAAGGGCCGGCGACAGTGCGCGGCCATGACCGCGCACGGGGCCAAGCGCCTGGCAGAAGAAACAGGCGCGTCATATGAGTTGAGGACCAAGAATGAGCGAATTGCGTTTCACCGCCGACCACGAATGGCTGCGCCTTGAACAAGACGGTCGCATCACCGTCGGCATTACCGAGTACGCGCAGGACGCACTGGGCGATGTGGTCTTCGTTCAGCTCCCGGAACTGCAGGCCTACGCCAAGGGCGAGGAAGTCGCGGTGCTGGAATCGGTGAAGGCCGCCAGCAACATCGTCATGCCGCTGGACGGCGAGGTGGTGGAAATCAACCCGCAATTGGTTGACAGCCCCGAGCTGGTCAACGAATCCCCCCTCGACAGGGGCTGGTTCTTCCGCATGCAGCTGGCCGACACCAGCGTCCTCGACGGCTTGCTCGACCAGGCCGGTTACGAAAACCTGCTGAAAGCCAACGGCTGAGGATTGACCATGAGCATCGAAACCCCGGCCCTGGGCACCGCCAACGAATTCATCGCCCGCCATATCGGCCCGCGTGACGCCGATATCCAGGCCATGCTGCAACTGCTGGGCTATGCCGACCTCGAAGCCCTGACCGCCAGCGTCATCCCCGACAGCATCAAGGGCAGCAGCGTGCTCGACCTGCCGGCGGGCCAGGGCGAGGCCGAAGCCCTCGCCGCGATCAAGGCCATCGCCGGCCAGAACCAGCTGTTCAAGAACTACATCGGCCAGGGCTACTACCCCTGCCACACCCCCAGCCCGATCCTGCGCAACCTGCTGGAAAACCCGGCCTGGTACACCGCCTACACCCCCTACCAGCCGGAAATCTCCCAGGGCCGCCTGGAGGCCCTGCTGAACTTCCAGACCCTGGTCAGCGACCTCACCGGCCTGCCGGTGGCCAACGCCTCGCTGCTCGACGAAGGCACCGCCGCCGCCGAGGCCATGACCTTCTGCAAGCGCCTGGCGAAGAACAAGGCCAGCAACGCCTTCTTCGCCTCGCAGCATTGCCACCCGCAGACCCTCGACGTGCTGGCCACCCGCGCCGCGCCCCTGGGCATCGAGGTGGTGATCGGCGACGAGCGCGAGATCACCGACGCCAGCGCCTACTTCGGCGTCCTGCTGCAATACCCGGCCGCCGACGGCGACCTCTTCGACTACCGCGCCCTGGTCGAGCGCTTCCACGCCGCCAACGCCCTGGTGGCGGTGGCCGCCGACCTGCTGGCGCTGACCCTGCTGACCCCGCCCGGCGAGTTCGGCGCCGACGTCGCCCTCGGCAGCGCCCAGCGCTTCGGCGTGCCGCTGGGCTTCGGCGGCCCGCACGCGGCCTACTTCGCCACCCGCGACGCGTTCAAGCGCGACATGCCCGGCCGCCTGGTCGGCGTCTCCATCGACCGCCACGGCCAGCCGGCCCTGCGCCTGGCCATGCAGACCCGCGAACAGCACATCCGCCGCGAGAAGGCCACCAGCAACATCTGCACCGCCCAGGTGCTGCTGGCCAACATCGCCAGCATGTACGCCGTCTACCACGGCCCGCAGGGCCTGACCCGCATCGCCCGGCGCGTGCACCAGCTGACCGCCATCCTCGCCGCCGGCCTGACCCAGCTGGGTCTGAATGTGGAGCAGGAAGCCTTCTTCGACACCCTGACCCTGGCCACCGGCGCCAGGACCGCCGAGCTGCACGCCAAGGCCCACGCCCAGCGCCTCAACCTGCGCGAAGTGGATGCCGACCGCCTCGGCCTGTCCCTCGACGAAACCACCACCCCGGCCGACGTCGAGCAGCTCTGGGCGATCTTCGCCGACGGCCAGGCGCTGCCGGACTTCGCCGAACTGGCCGCCCGCGTCGCCAGCCGCCTGCCGGCCGCCCTGCTGCGCCAGTCGGCGATCCTCAGCCACCCGGTGTTCAACCGCTACCACTCGGAAACCGAGCTGAT
>NZ_JBHSOU010000066.1:271993-324960 GCF_042656385.1 Pseudomonas sp. GCM10022186 | reverse complement strand
CGGATCACCGCGGCGCCCAGTTCGTGGGCGGGGATGTTCGCCAGGGCGCCCTGGAAGCTGCCGATGGCGGTGCGGGTGGCGGCGACGATTACGACGTCTTGCATCTTCAATCTCCTGCAAATTGCATCGGCGCCACTGCGGGTCACCGACGGCTGATGGGCATCGCCCCGCTCGCGGAGCGCCGCCCGACCCACCCTACGGGGCATGGGCAGGGCAAAATGAAAAAACCGCCCCGGAGGCGGGCCATGCGTGGTGGCCCCCTCCGGCGCGGCGAGGTACTCAGAAGGTCATTTCGACCACGTCGTCCGGGACGATCAGGCGGCCGGCGGTCTTCTCGGCGATCTCGGCGATGCTCACGCCCGGCGCGGTTTCGCGCAGGATGAAGGCGCCGTCCTCGATCTCCAGGTAGGCCAGGTCGGTCAGCACCTTGCGGATGCAGCCGGCGCCGGTCAGCGGCAGCGAGCAGCTGTCCAGCAGCTTGGACTCGCCGTCCTTGGAGGCGTGGGTCATGGTGACGATGATGTTGTCGGCACCGGCCACCAGGTCCATGGCGCCGCCCATGCCCTTGACCAGCTTGCCGGGGATCATCCAGGAGGCGATGTTGCCCTGGACGTCCACCTCGAAGGCGCCCAGCACGGTCAGGTCGACGTGGCCGCCACGGATCATCGCGAAGGACTCGGCGGACGAGAAGATCGAAGCGCCCTTGACCGCGGTGACGGTCTGCTTGCCGGCGTTGATCATGTCGGCATCCACCTCATCCTCGGTGGGGAAAGCGCCCATGCCCAGCAGGCCGTTCTCGGACTGCAGCATCACCTGCATGCCTTCGGGTACGTAGTTGGCCACCAGGGTCGGGATGCCGATCCCCAGGTTCACGTAGTAACCGTCTTTCAGTTCGCGGGCCACACGCTGGGCCATCTGTTCGCGGGTCAGTGCCATGTCGATATCCTCGAATTCTTGTCTTGGTCAGGCTCAGGAGCGGACGGTGCGCTTTTCGATGCGCTTCTCGAAGTTGCCGCAGATGATGCGGTCGACGTAGATGCCCGGGGTGTGGATCTGGGCCGGGTCCAGCTCGCCCGGCTCGACGATTTCTTCCACCTCGACCACGGTGATGCGACCGGCGGTGGCCACCATGGGGTTGAAGTTCTGCGCGGTATGGCGGTAGATCACGTTGCCGAAATGGTCGGCCTTCCAGCCCTTGACGATGGCGAAGTCGCCGGTAATGGAGGGTTCGAGGATGTACTTGCGGCCATTGAATTCGCGCACTTCCTTGCCTTCGGCGACCGGAGTGCCGTAGCCGGTGGCGGTGAAGAAGGCTGGAATGCCGGCACCGCCGGCGCGCAGTTTCTCGGCGAGGGTGCCTTGCGGGGTCAGTTCGACTTCCAGCTCGCCGCTGAGCAGCTGCTTCTCGAACAGAGCGTTCTCGCCGACGTAGGAGGCGATCATCTTGCGGATCTGGCGGTCCTCCAGCAGCACGCCGAGGCCGAAGCCGTCGATGCCGCAGTTGTTGGAGACCACGGTCAGGCCCTTGACGCCACGGCGGCGGATCTCGGCGATGAGGTTTTCCGGGATGCCACAGATGCCGAAGCCTCCGGACAGGACGGTCATATCATCGGTCAGGCCGTCCAGGGCCTCTTCATAGGAGCTCACGCGTTTGTCGAGTCCGCTCATGCTGTTGCGCCTCTTGTCTTTATTGGATGCGGCGGGGATGCCGCCGTTGGGTGAGGCAGAGCTTCTCCTGCCCGAACTGATTTGTTAAGTTTGTTTTTCCTAACCATTGATTAGGAATCCAAATAAATGACCGTCAAACAGCTACGTGCCTTCCTCGCCGTGGCGCAGAACCTCAGCTTCGCCCAGGCCTGCGAACGGCTGCACCTGTCCCAACCGGCCCTGAGCCTGGCGATCAAGAACCTGGAGGATTCCCTCGGTGGCCAACTGCTGGTGCGCACCACCCGCAGCGTGACCCTGACACCGGAGGGCGAGACCCTGCTGCCCATCGCGCGGCGCCTGCTGGCGGACTGGGACAACGCCGAGGAGCTGCTGCGCCAGCACTTCACCCTGCAGCTGGGCAAGGTCTCCATCGCCGCCATGCCCTCCTTCGCCGGCAACCTGCTGCCCGAGGCGCTCAAGGCCTTTCGCGACCGCCATCCCAAGGTCAACGTCGCGGTACACGATGTGATCAACGAGCAGGTGCTGGAGATGGTGCGCAACCGGCGGGTGGAGCTGGGCATCGCCTTCGAGCCGGAATCCCTCGACGGCCTGGATTTCACGCCCTTCTACACCGACCGTTTCGTCGCCGTGGTGCCCGCCGACAGCGAGCTGGCACGGCGCGCCGAGGTGAGTTGGGAGGAATTGCTGCAGGGCAACTTCATCACCCTGCAACGGCCCTCGGCGGTGCGCCTGCTGCTGGAGGACAGCGTCACCTCGCAGCACGGCCGCCTACCGGTGGCCTTCGAAAGCCACCAGCTGGTGACTGTGGGACGCATGGTGGCCCAGGGCCTGGGGGTGAGCGTGGTGCCCAGCCTGTGCATCCAGCAGATGCAGGAGCTCGGCGCCCGCTGCGTCGCCCTGCACAGCCCGTTGGTTGAGCGCCGCCTGGGGTTGCTGCGACTGGCCGAGCACAAGCTTTCCACTGCCGCCCAGGCCCTCAGCGACGTGCTGCTGCATGTGCGCGACTGGAGCCGCCTCAACCTGCCCCGGCCATGAGCCAGGGCCTATGCTCTATAGCAACCGGCTAGAACGATGAGGATGCGCAGATGGACCAGCCACTGTGGACCCCCAGCCCGGTGCGGATCGCCGCCACGCGCATGGATGCCTTCCGCCGCCAGGTCAGCCAGCAACAGGGCCTGGACCTGCCCGACTACCCTGCCCTGCACGCCTGGAGCCTGGACCACCGCGAGGCCTTCTGGCAGGCGTTGGTCGAGTTCTTCGACATCCGCTTCAGCAACCCGCCCGTCGCGGTACTGCAAGAAGGCGCGGCCATGCCCAGCGCCCGCTGGTTTTCCGGTGCGACCCTGAACTTCGCCGAACACTTGCTGCGCCGCCGTGACGACCATCCTGCCCTGGTGGCCATTAGTGAAGACGGCAGCCGCGTACAGCTGACCTACGCCGAACTGGCCGCCCAGGTAGCCGGTCTGCGGCAGAGCCTGAAGGCCATCGGCGTTGGCGTCGGCGACCGCGTGGCGGCCTTCATGCCCAACACCTGGCAAACGGTGGTGGCCATGCTCGCCGCCACCAGCCTGGGCGCCACCTGGTCGTCCTGCTCGCCGGACTTCGGCACCCAGGGGGTGATCGACCGTTTCGGCCAGATCGAACCCAAGGTGCTGATCGCCGCCGCCGGCTACCGATACGCCGGCAAGAACCTGGACCTGACCGCCAAGCTCAACGAAATACTCGAACGCATGCCCTGGCTCGAACAGCTGGTGGTGCTGCCCTACTCCCGCCCCGAAGCTCGGCCGGCGGACTTCACCAGCCGCGCCCGAGTGGCCCTGTGGAACGACTTCTACCAGACCGGCGGCGAGCCGGTGTTTACCCCGGTGCCCTTCGACCAGCCGCTGTACATCCTCTACTCCAGCGGCACCACCGGCGTGCCCAAGTGCATCGTCCATGGCGTCGGCGGCACCCTGCTGCAGCACGTCAAGGAGCATGGCCTGCACTGCGACCTGACATCCTCCGACACGCTGTTCTACTTCACCACCTGCGGCTGGATGATGTGGAACTGGCTGGTGTCCGGCCTGGCCCTGGGCGCCACCCTGGTGCTCTACGACGGCTCGCCCTTCCACCCCGGCCCCGAGCGCCTGATCGACCTGATCGATGCCGAGGGCATCAGCCTCTTCGGCACCAGCGCCAAGTACCTCGCTGCCCTGGAGAAGGCCGGCGTCAAACCCCGCCTGAGCCATCGCCTGGAACGCCTGAAGGCGCTGTTCTCCACCGGGTCACCGCTGTCCCACGAGAGCTTCGATTACGTCTACCGCGACATCAAGGGTGAGCTCTGCCTGTCCTCCATCTCCGGCGGCACCGACATCGTCTCCTGCTTCGCCCTGGGCAACCCGGTACTGCCGGTATGGCGCGGCGAGCTGCAATGCAAGGGCCTGGGCATGGACGTGCAGGTGTGGAACGAGGACGGCAGGCGGGTGTTCGGCGAAAAAGGCGAGCTGGTCTGCGTGCGCCACTTCCCCTCGATGCCGGTGGGATTCTGGAACGATCCGGACGGCGCGAGGTTCAGGTCTGCCTATTTCGAGACCTTCCCCGGCGTCTGGGCCCACGGCGACTACGCCGAGGAAACGCCCCACGGCGGCCTGGTGATCCATGGCCGCTCCGATGCGGTGCTCAACCCCGGTGGCGTGCGCATCGGCACCGCGGAAATCTACCGCCAGGTGGAAAAGGTGGAAGAGGTGCTGGAGTCCATCGCCATCGGCCAGGACTGGCAGGGCGACGTGCGAGTGGTGCTGTTCGTCCGCCTGCGCGACGGCGTGACCCTGGACGACGCCCTGCGCGAGCGCATCCGCCAGGTGATCCGCGCCAACACCACGCACCGCCATGTGCCGGCGAAGATCATCGCCGTCGCCGATATCCCGCGCACCCTGAGCGGCAAGATAGTCGAGCTGGCGGTGCGCAACGTGGTGCACGGCAAGCCGGTGACGAACACCGATGCCCTGGCCAATCCGCAGGCGCTGGAGTTGTACCGGGATCTGCCGGAACTGCAGAGCTGATGCATTGGACTCATCTGTAGGGGCGAACTCATTCGCCAACCGGGCCGAAGGTCCGGTCTATAGCCCTGGGGGCGGCTGCGCCGCCCTTGGTGATTGAAATCGCCCCCAGGAAAGCAGGCCCTGCCATTACCCTGTCATTTGCCAAGCAGGCCGGTGGGCATCGGCCAGGTCTCGAATTCTTTCGAGTTACCCAATCC
This sequence comes from Pseudomonas sp. GCM10022186, assembly GCF_042656385.1. Lineage (NCBI taxonomy): Bacteria > Pseudomonadati > Pseudomonadota > Gammaproteobacteria > Pseudomonadales > Pseudomonadaceae > Pseudomonas > Pseudomonas sp. GCM10022186. The sequence goes on along the minus strand of NZ_JBHSOU010000066.1, from coordinate 320,054 downwards.
TGGAGCCCCTGCCCTGACGCATGGCGAAACCTACTTCAGTGTCCAGAATCCAAGCCGCCCCAGACCGCTCGCAAGTCCAAGCCGCGCAGTCTGCCAACCGTTCAATGCGTCTATATGAAGCTCCTGCGCGTCGGCAAATGTATTCATCGCGTTGAGAAGCTCCGTCATGCTGCCCACGCCAGACCTGTAGCGGCCCCGTATCAGCGTCAGCGCTTGCCGGGATTGCTCTTCGATTTCGGCGGTCCGCTGCAGGCTCTGGGTTTCCGTACGCAACGTCTGATAGTTCATCCAGACATCCAACGAAATCCGCTGCGTGGCATCGGCTAGGTCCTCCGTGCTTGCGGCGACCCGGGCTTGGGCCTCGCGTATCTGGTAGTTGCGTTCGAATCCGTGAAACAGCGGAATGCTGAGCTGAAGGCCAATACTGCGATCGGATTGCCTGACGTCCGAACCAAGGATGTCAGGCTGGTCATTCTGGGCACGTCTGATGTTCGCCGTGAGCGCGATGCTGGGCCGACCGTAGGCCCGGCCTTCTTCGACGGAGGCTACTGCAGCCTTCAAACGTGCCTGGGCTGCCATGAGCGTGGGATGCTCCTGACGGGCGATGGTTAGCAGCTCGTCAACGGAGGTGAGGAACGCTGAGTCAGGTCGCGCAGTAGAACCCAACTCAATCCGCAATGGCTGGCTTGGGGAAAGCCCCATGCGCAACGCTATGTCGCCCAGGACCTGCTCCAACGAGCCTTGCTCGCGAATCCGCCTCAGACTGGCGCTGGACAAGGCGGTCTGAGCCTGGAGTCTGTCTGAAAGCGCTGCGGCACCTGCTCGGAACTTGGCATCCGCCGCTTCGAAATTCTCCCGTGCCAGCACCAAGACTTGCTCTGCGGCTGCCAGTCGTCTACTCCGTGCCTGCGCCTGGTAGTACAACTGAACCGCTTGGACGAACGCATCTTGCACAGCCGCTTGCTGGCTGGCGTTCGCAGCCAAAAGCAGTTGCTGCGCACCCGCCAGCGATGCTTCCCGGCGGCCGAAGTCGAACAGCACCCAGCTCAGGGTCAGGTCGCCACTGCGCGCTTGCCGTGCCCCACTCCTGGATTCGCCCGCACGCTCCACATGGTTCCGACCCTCACTGGCGCCCAATTGGCCATCCAGGCGTGGGAGGTATGCGGAACGCCTGATCCCCACTTGCGCGGCTTGAACCTTCGCCTGGGCCCACGCCAGCCGAACACTGGGTTCTTGGCAAAGCATGCGTTCGACCACATCAACCAACGGTACGGGATCGGGTAATGCTCCAAATGCGCAGGGCTGGCCAGAGGCAGACGTGACGGGGGAAACGAGAGCCTCTTCCGTCTGGAACACATCCAGCGCAAGCGACGACGCCATCAGAGGCAGGCAGATCATGCCCACCAGCAATCGCGTCACAAGAGTGGCCGCTCCCTTGGAACCATGGCCTCGGACTGCTGGGGGACGAGGACCAACAGCCGTGGCAGGGAACATCCAGGAGAAATAGCGAGCACTCATTCGGCAGGAACTGAGTCTTCACGCATGCTGACAGCCGATTGCAGCCGAGTGATATCGATCACCCGCTCCGCCATGGCGATGGTTTCGGGCCGGTGGGCAATCGTGATGCGCGTGATGGGCAGGCGACAGATCGAATCGTTGACCTGACGTTCTTTCTCGACATCCAGATGACTGGTCGCTTCGTCCAGAACCAGCACGCACGGCCGGCGGTAGAGCGCACGCGCCAGCAGAAGACGTTGCCGCTGGCCGCCCGACAGGGAATTGCCCATGTCCCCGTTGAGCGTGTCGTAGCCCATCGGCATGGCAAGAATATCCTCATGGATGAAGGCCGCCACGGCCGCCTCCTGAACACGGCGCATGTCGATTTCTTCATCGAAGCCAGCGATGTTCTCTTTCAGGCTCGTCGAGAACAACTGATCATCCTGCATCACCGCGCCAATGTGCCGGCGCCAGTTCGCGAGGCCTACATGTGCGAGGGGATGGCCTCCAACGCGCACGGTGCCAGTCGTAGGTTCCAGCAAGCCCAGGACGATCTTGGCCAGCGTAGTCTTTCCACATCCGGTAGGGCCGACGATTGCCACATGCTCACCAGCACGGAGGGTGAGATTGACATCCTTCAGCACCCATTCCGTACCCTCGGTGTAGCGAAAGCTCACATTGTCGAACTGGATCTCGGGAGCCTGCCAATCCGCAGTATCGAACCGCTCCGGCATGGCACCTGTGGTCTTTTCCGGCTCGGCCAAGACGATATCGGACAGGCGCTCTACATGCAGGCGCAGCATGCGCATCGACATGAGGTTGTCGATGAATCGCTGCATCCTTGACGAGAATTCGTCCTTGTAGGAGATGAATGCCATCAGCATTCCGACGGTCAAGGTGCCCTGGACGGTCATGTAGGCGCCTGCCCCCAACACCGCAACAGTCTCGAGGCCGAATAGAAGGCTGTAGCTGGCGCTGAAGCCCAGCGTCATCCGGTTGGCCAGCATTCGCTTATTGACGGCACGCACCATGAGGTTCGACCAGCGGGATGTTCTCTGCGCCTCCAGGCCGGCGATCTTGATGCTCTGCATGGCTCGCAGGCTTTCCAGAAAATGGGTCTGGGCCACCGCCTCATGAGTCATGGCCTCGTCACTGAGTCGGTGAAAAGAGCCGTGGGTCGACAGGCGTATTACCGCATAGCCCATGATCGTGCCCATGACGACAACGGCCAGGATCGGGCTGTAGATCACCATCACGATGGCGGTCACTGTTGCGAACAGACCGTCCAGCAAAATATCGACGAGCTTGCCGGTGACAGTCTGCTGGATGCTTTGCGCGGACTGAAAACGAGAGAGCACATCGCCCGTGTGCCGTACCTCGAACCACTTCGTGGGCAACCGAAACAAGTGGCCGGCGATGCGCGACGCCCACTGGATGCCAAGCTGGTACGTGGCGACGATACCAAGCCAGCCTCGCGTCCATTCCAGTACCACGCGGATAAGCGTAACCATCACGAAGCCAGTGACGATAACGCCAATCAAATCGACATCGCCCGAGACAACGGGGCCGTCAATGAGCCATTGCGTGAAGAGTGGCAGCACCAACGCCACCACCTGCAAGGCTGCAGCCAGAATGAACAATTGCGACAGGCTTCGCCGTAGCCCGACGATGGGTCCTATCAGGTCGCGCCAACTGATGGGAGGTTTGGGCTTGATCTGCTGAAACTCTGCCGTAGGCCACATCTCCAGGGCTATGCCCGTAAAATGAGCGCTTGCCTCGTCCAGCGACATGGAGCGCTCGCCCCGCGCGGGGTCATGCACCGTAATCTTGTTGCGTGAGACTTTCACAAGAACGACGAAATGCGTCAGATCCCAATGCAATATGCAGGGTAACGGCAGCCTGGAAAGCCCAGTGAGTTCAAGGCGCACCGCCCTAGCACCCAAGCCCAGAACTTCCCCCAAGCGAATGAGATCGCGCAAGCTTGTTCCACGAATCGACACTGTGAAGCGCGCCCGCAGTTCGTTCATGGAGAATTCATGCTTGTGGTGCGCGGCGATATAACCCACGCATGCAAGTCCACATTCCGCAACCGTTGTTTGCAGATATGAGCTCACGGGATAGAAATCTTCCTGGCGGTTGGCAAGATGCTGTCCAGGACCCATGCCTGAACGGCCGCGGTATCGCTGAGGTCACCCTCGAAGCTGAACTGCGGCACATAGGGTTCGTTGTTCCCACGCTTGCGGTTCTTCCAGACCTTGAGCGGAACCCACATCTTCACCGTGTCTGAAAGAGGGAGCGGCGTTATGTCCAGGTAGGGCGTATCGCCGCTGGTCACGCTCCCAACGTGAACCGCTTCGGGAATGTCTAAAACCGAGCCCACGAAGTCCAAGCAAGCGCTCGCGCAGCCCGAGTCCGTGACCAGCACCAGCTTGCCCGCAAAAGGCCTGCCAGGTTCCGCCAGTTCGTCATCCGATACATCCATTTGCTCGACAAAGGCTAGGCCGCGTGACGCAGCTTCATTCATGCGTGATAGGAGAGTATCCGCGAACTTGTACGACAGGCTTTTCTGGCCTTCCTGTTTACCAATCCTTGCTTTGACAGTCTCAAGCGAATTGCGAGCGGTCGCGGAAACACGCCAGTACGCCTTGGCACTGGCTTCGCTGGTCTCTGCGTCGTCGGACAGGGCCTCCTTGAACAGCGCCGCCAGAAGCCGGTAGCCGAACAAGGAGTTGCCTCCACCGTTGCCGCGGGTGTCCAGCACCACGGCATCGGCATCTTCCAGTCCGCGAACCTTCTCCAGCAGCCTTTCGAACGAGATAAAGGCCTTGCGACTGGACAAGGAAAAGTCAGTGGCATGAATCCAGTAGATGCCCTGGCGCAGTTGCTTGATGCCTTGGCGTGGCACGGCTTGAATGGCCATCCGCTGCTGTTGGTCCGTATAGGGCTGCCACTGCAGCACGAACCGGTGGACCTCCCCTGACGACGATCGAACCTCGCACTGTTTCAAACGCAGCGGCTCCCACAGCGTTTCGTAGGACGGCTCGCTGGTGAGATGCAGTGCAAGCCGGGACCGGGTTTCCGCCAGACTCAGCCGCCGGTCCACAAAGGGCGCGACCTTTTTCGCCAGCAGATCGTCAATGGGCTGGCCATCACAGGAAAGCAGTTCGTCGCCGAGCCGGGGTATCTCGGCGGGCCAGTCCGGCGCACGGACGGCAACGCGGTACCTTCCATTGCTGCGCCGCACCAGCCATCCCGCCCAGCGAGGGGACTCATTGACCGCCTCTTCCGTCCATGCGACCAGATGCCCATCCCTGTAGCCCGTGACGTAGAAACGTAGAGCAGCCAGCGCCTTGCTTTCGGAGTCCGCTTGCCGGGCGAGTTCCAGGGCTTCGTCGTACCCTTTCACGAACCACTGTTGGAATCCCTGGTCCGTCGGGTCCAGTACGCCTGGATGCGCCTCGCGGATGATTTCGTGCGCGCGCGTGATGTTCCGAACGGCGACCTGGCTCCAGCTGGAATTGGCGGGAATGTGCTCCTTTTCTTCCGTAGCGATATTCGTCGTTGTGCCGGCATGGCAGGGAAACACCGGTAGAACCAACAAAAGCAAAGTCATGAACTGGCGAACCATTAACTAACTTCCTCTACTATGAGCGGCTTCCGATCAGTCATTAGTTCCGAGTTCACAAGGGACTCGAGCGCGAAGGGCTGATGAGGTTTGCTGCGTGATTTTTTTAGTTCATCCATGAAAGCTATCTGTTGCCTGGGATCATTCATGAGTTCTGCTATAAACTTGCTGGCTACCGCGATGGTCCGATTAAAATTGCATCCCGGTCTCAAGGTTCCTCGAAGCTCCTCATGTTCGCGAAGGGCTCGCCGGCAAATCCACGAAATAAAATTCGGTACATTTGCCGTATACATACCGATTGCGACGTGGAATGTTTCTCCAATAGGTAACGCGTCATGCCACCATCCTCGTGGCAGATAGAGCAGGTCACCCGCCTCAAGGATGCCATCGAACACGGGCTCAGTTGGACACTCGGCTTTGTGCTCTTTACTGGTCTGCCCTACGAGCGGCAAGGGAAAAGTTGGTTTATAGACCTTCCACCGTTTACGGCCAATAAGTTGGATAGCCATGACATCATGCGTATCCCAATGTGGTCCAAAGCTCCCTCGCCCGGAAAAGGCCAGATATCCATTTGCCAGGGTTTCCGCGTTCGAATACTCAGCGACCTCTGTGCATAGATTCCGGACCAACTCAAGACGTGTATCAATATGATTGAGTACGACCGTGGCACCGTTTGACAGCAAGTCTTGAAGCGCAGCCGCGTTAAGCCGCTTCCCTGAAAGTCCAGCAATCGAACAGTCTTCCACATAATGTGACTCGGGGACCAAGCCATTCTTATGAACCCGGACATGGGGTGGCATGGCATCGATATAGTAGAGTGCCGCGTTGAGGTCAGCCCATTTCAAAAGTGAGGGCGCCACCGCGCCTCGTACGAGATGCATATCTTGATCGGCGATGCCGGCAATAAAATTTTTCTTTGGAATTCTAAAATTAATGTAATTTTTCATGGAATCAGCGCAACAGAAATGAGATTTTTATGCTCTCTCGAACTAGGAAAGTGTTGTGCGGGACAACGCAATTCACGAAGATCGCCGGTTTCATAGCCTCTCATCCACTGCCCCATCAGTTCTCTGTCGAGCCGAATGCTGCCATCGTCAGCCAGATGTCCAACTGTGTTATGAGCTTCGGACAGCGCGACAGTGCACTTTTGCACCCGACCGTCCGCGCGGATCACGAACGAGTTCGGCCGACTCGCATAGCAAGCCTCTTTAACAGTGGTTCTGGGTTTTGCAACCAGGGGCCTGTCACGGTACAACTCGCTTCGGATTTCGCTCAATAGTTCGGCTCGCACTGCTTTGTCCAGAGACGCGATGTTCGAGCTATTGGGACCACCCAGATTTTCAATGGGCTTGAGCAATACGGAAAATCGCGAGTCGTGGAGAAATTCTGTGCGCAGTACCTTGGCAAGCGCTTTAATGGATTGCGTATTATCGGGCGTCAGGTGTACCCGGAGCAGTACCGAAACTTCCAGGCTAGAGTCTCGTATTGCTTTCAGATTCTCCCAGATACGTTCAAATGTGCCAGCGCCAGATGCCAGTCTCCTAGTTGAATTGTGTGCGTCTTCCATACCATCTAGTGAAATCTGGTAGCCTCGCTGGCCAAAGTCAAATAGTTCTCGAACCACCCGCACATCCAACAGATAACCGTTTGTGGTCAAAGCCCCACCAAAGCCAACACCATGATCTAAGCACAGTTTTTGCGCGAAGGCGCTGAGCTCATAAACAATGCTCTTGGCTGCCAGTGGTTCTCCGCCAAACCATTGGAAGCTTAGGTGCTTGAGATCTTTAATTCGAACTTTCAGAAACGTCTTCAAAGCCACCTGAACTCTAGGGCTCATCTTGCCGTTAGAAAAATCCTCATAACAGTAGGCGCAACGAAAATTGCACTGTTCCGTCGGCATAAGTACAAGCTCGAGAAGCTGAGGATTTAAGGTCGACCAGGTCGACCGACTATTTGTTTTAGGCATGGAATTCTGCTCCTCCGTGAGATTCAATTTATCTAACCAGCCTCCAGCACGACAAATAGCCTAACCAGAGACCGGCCCCAAAACTTCCTATCAACTAGTCCTGCTCGTAATCATCATCACCATCTTCGCCGCATGTTCTGTTTGGCTTTGGGGGAGTGGGAGGAGTGGGAGGAGTACCAGGAGGGCAATAACCAATATTTATTTGTCCAATAATGGTCATGCCGCCAGCAACAAGATCCAGCTCTTCATCTGCTACGATACTGGGCACTTCGTAGCGGCCAAACTCATCGAACTGAACGTTTTCCAGAGTCGTAGGTGATACAGTTTTTTCTTTCATTGCGTATCCTTAAATGTTCGCCCGCTCTAGGTAGGACGAAGTTTTCCCGCGATAAAGCGGTCTCTGCCATGATTGTTTGATTCCAAACGCATGGGAAGAGCCATATTTTTCTTTGACTTACTACAGATATCTGCCTGCACCGGCTACCGGGGCAAGAAACCAGTCAATGAGGCGGCGTTTTTCTTGCTCAATATCCGCATCGAGCAAGATTCCCGGAAAAAGGTCAATCTGTCTCCCGTGCGCTTTAATACTTTGACTATCAAGTGTAACGATGATGCGATACATAGCCTCCTTTGTAGTTAACTCCGGTAGTAATGCGACCTCTTCAGGTCGTAGAGGACTGGTAGCGACTTCGGCGACTGTTCCACTCTGCAGTCCGAATGTTTGATATGGGTAGGGTTGATATCGCAGCCGAACGGACTGCCCCACCTCTACAAAACCGAAGGCTTTGGAGGTCGCGAACAAATGCGCCACTAGAGGGATGCTTTCCGGGAGAATTACCGCCAATGCATGTGTCGTGACTGATTGTCCGGGTTCCGCATTGATGGCGGTTACCCGGCCAGACACCGGAGCCGTAATTGCGAAGGCGTCGCGAGACTGCACATCAGTGGTTTCAAGAGAAAGGCTCGCAAGGTCCCGATCAATCTCAGCGACCTGGGCTGCCGCTTTGATGGGGGCCTGTTCCCGTTCACTCTTGAGGGTAGCCGCAGACCGAGAAAGCTGTGCGCGCGTGCGTTGGGCCGCAAGCATCTGTGCCTCCAGCGCAGCCAGTTGATCCTCCTTGTCTTGTAGCTCCATCTGGGAGATGTAGTTCTGCTTTGCCAGTGCCCGATGTTTCTCGACGGTTTCCCCCAGGGCAGCTAGTCGCTTGTTGTAGAGAGCCAATTCCTGTTGGTTGCGCTGCAATTCGTCCAGAACGTTCTCATGCTGCACGAGCAGTCCATTTTCGGTCGCTCTACCCAGTTCCAGTGCAGTTTTCCGCAGCCGCATCAAGCTCTCTCGGCGTTGCGCCAGAGAAGCCAAACGTAGTTCGGAAATTTTGCCGTTGGATTGATTCCCTACCTGCAATCTCTCATCAGCGAGAACGAAGAGAACGTCCCCCTTCTTTACCAATTGCCCTTCACGCACCCTGCGCTCGGAAATGACCCCTGCCGTGGGAGCGACGACTCTAATCGCGCCACTTTCAGGCACGAGTACGCCCATGGCAGTGGTTCGTGGCTTATAGCTACCAAAGAATAAATAGATGAGGATAGATATGGATATCGCCGCAGCGAGGCCAACAAGCCCCCAACTATTAATCGAGCGTGACAGGAGTATCGGTCCATGCTCCTGTTGATCGGATTTCCGAAGTACTTCCTTACGAAAGATACTTCCTCTAGACATTCCATCCATGGCGCACCTTGTACTTTCGTTGTGGACTCCAAGCGCGATCCACGACGCGACTTACTGTGGTGCGATTTTTATCACTGCCTGCAAGGACGTGAAATACGAATGATTCCTGTTATTGAGTAGGAGCTTTCGCAGTCTCTTAAGCAATCGCCGGCATCCGGCAACCCCGAGCTTCAAGAACGCTCTGACGACTCATGGGGCTTCATTCCGGCTCGGGCAGCGTCAAGTTTCCTTGACCGATGAGCAAGCGCCTTACTATGCCGCTGCGCCCGCATCTGGAGGACATCTCGGTTACTGCAATCTCAAATGATGCCAGGCGGCATCGAGGGTCGAGAATTGCAGGGTCTGTCTCAGACTCGCGAAAACCTGGAAAACGGCCTGTTGGAGAACGAGCCGCCAATGCACACGGGGGTGGACCAAGCAGCATCAATGAACCAACCAGCGATGCACTCATGTTCCACTCGGCCCATCACTGCTCCCGGAATGCATCCGGGCTATGGTGCCAACCGGACCGAAGGTTCCGCCGGCAGATCCTCAGGGAGGGGCAGCTTCGCCGCCCTTGGCGATTGAAATCGCCCCCACAGGGAAAACGGATCCCCCTACAGATACGGCCTGATCACATCCAATGCCCGCTCCACGAACGCCTCCTTCTCCCCCACCGGCGCCACGTAGTGCAGCGCGCTGGCGCAGGCGTCCTCGCCGGCCAGCTTGGCGATCACCCAGGCCGCGAGATAGGGAGCGGACAGGCAGCCGCCGGCGGTGGCCAGGTTGCCGCTGGCGAAGAACGGCTGGTCCAGCACCCGCACACCGGCCTCGATCACCCAGGGTTTGGTGGTGAGGTCGGTACAGGCGGGCAGGTTGCCGAGCAGGCCGAGTTTCGCCATGAGCAGGGCGCCCGAGCACTGCGAGCCGATCAACTGGCGCGACGGGTCCAGGCGCAGGCGGTCGAGGATGCTGCGGTCCTGGGCGATCTCGCGGGTCTTGATGCCGCTGCCGAACAGCACCGCGTCGGCCTCATTGGCGAATTCCAGGGGCTGCTGGGCCTGCACCCGCACGCCGTTCATCGAGGTGACCCATTCGCCGGGCGCGGTGATCTCCGCCTGCCAGCCCTGCCCGCGCATGCGGTTGAGCAGGCCGGCGGCGACGAATGAATCCAGCTCGTTGAAACCCTCGAACGTCAGTACGGCGATACGCATCTCGACCTCCCGGATCGGTTGGGTGCATGGGGCGAATCTATGGGGAGCGGGACGCCGGCGCTATGTACAGAGGGAATTAAATTTGGCCATACAGGCTGAGGCGGTCGATGGAGCCTGTAGGGGCGAATTCATTCGCCAACCGGGCCGAAGGCTCGGCCTGCAAGTCCGAATGGGGCAGCTGCGCCGCCCTTGGCGATTGAAATCGCCCCCACAGGAACCGCGCCCCGGACCTACCTCGGTCCCGGCTCCTCCGGCTCACCTTCGTCCAGGTCCTCCAGCTTCAGCTCCAGGCCCCAGCTGGCGGCATCCTCGGTGCGGGCGGGCGCGGCCGCCGGAGCGGGGGCGGCTGCAGCAGGTGCGGGCGCGGTGGCCGGGCCATCGCGGTACAGCTTGAGCTTCAGCCGCAGGTTGTTCGCCGAGTCGGCGTTCTTGATCGCCTCTTCCTCGGGGATGGCACCTTCCACCACCAGGTCGAACAGCGCCTGGTCGAAGGTCTGCATCCCCAGGCCACGGGACTTCTCCATGATTTCCTTGATGGAGTGGAATTCGCCGCGCTTGATCAGGTCGCTGATGGTGGAGGTGCCCAGCAGCACTTCCACCGCCGCCCGGCGTTTGCCGTCCTGGGTGCGCACCAGGCGCTGGGAGACGAAGGCCTTGAGGTTGTTGCCCAGGTCGTTGAGCAGCTGCGGGCGACGCTCCTCGGGGAAGAAGTTGATGATGCGGTCCAGCGCCTGGTTGGCGTTGTTCGCGTGCAGGGTGGAAATCGCCAGGTGGCCGGTGTCGGCGAAGGCCAGGGCGTGCTCCATGGTCTCGCGGTCGCGGATCTCGCCGATCAGGATCACGTCCGGCGCCTGGCGCAGGGTGTTCTTCAGGGCGGCGTGGAAGCTGCGGGTATCCACCCCCACCTCGCGCTGGTTGATGATGGATTTCTTGTGCCGGTGCACGTACTCCACCGGGTCTTCGATGGTGATGATATGGCCGCCGCTGTTTCGGTTGCGGTAGTCGATCAGCGCCGCCAGCGAGGTGGACTTGCCGGAGCCGGTGCCGCCGACGAAAAGCACCAGGCCGCGCTTCTCCATCACCATCTTGAGCAGCACTTCGGGCAGCTTGAGGTCCTCGAAGCGCGGGATATCCAGCTTGATGTTCCGCGCGACGATGGAGACCTCGTTGCGCTGGCGGAAGATGTTGATGCGGAAGCGGCCGATGTTCGGCAGCGAGATGGCCAGGTTCATCTCCAGCTCACGGTCGAACTCGGCGCGCTGTTCGGCATCCATGATGGAGTCGGCAATCCTCGCCACGTCGCCGGCCTTGAGCGGCTCGTTGCTGAGCGGTCGCAACAGGCCATTGAACTTGGCGCAGGGCGGCGCGCCGGTGGACAGGTAGAGGTCGGAACCATCCTGGGTGGCCAGGATTTTCAGCATCGAGGAGAGGTCCATGGGGCGTCCGCATCCAATGTGGGGTCGTGGCATCCGCGCAGCGGATCATAGGCCGGCAACTGTATGGCGGCCGGCCATGCTGGCACAATGAACCGCTCCACAGTCCAAGAGGAAATCCCATGGCCAAGGCACTTGCCCGTCACATCCTGGTCAAGACCGAGGCGGAAGCCGAACAACTGAAGAAGCGCCTGGACAAGGGCGAGGACTTCGCGGCCCTGGCGAAGAAGCACTCCATCTGCCCTTCCGCCAAGCGCGGCGGCGACCTGGGTGAAGTGCGCCCCGGCCAGATGGTACGGGTGATCGACCAGGTGATCTTCAAGAAACCCGTGCGCGTCATCCATGGCCCGGTGAAGAGCCAGTTCGGCTATCACCTGGTGCAGGTGTTCTTCCGGGATTGAGGGGCTTGGCGAGAATGGGCACCGTCCGTGGCGCAGTGCCCATCCTAGGATCGCCATGTGACGGCTTCATTGCCGATTCATTGCAAGGTTTCACGGGCGCAGGAACGGGATATGTCGGTGAGCACGGCCAACTCTTCCTGGGTGGGCTTGCGACCCTCGGTCACGGCCACCAGCTGCTGGGAGGTGAAGGCCTCCTGCATCATCCCGGTGGAACACTGGCAATAGGCGACCGCCTTGTCCTGTGGCACCTGGGTGGCCGCGCTGGCGACGCATTCGCGGTTGAACTTCTCGCCACCGCCTTGCGGCCACTCTCCCGCCACCGCTACAAAGGCACAGGCCTGCAAGGCCAGTACGCCGAAACACAGAGTCTTCTTCACCGGCTTTCTCCTGCGGGTCCTGGAGGCACATTCTTGCCGCAGTGGATACCCGACAGGCAATAGCCGAAAGCGACATCGCCGGTCCTTCAGTCCTCCTTGCACGGCTGCGGCGGCGCCCCCAGCCCCGGCAGCCGGTGCGGCGCTTCGATACGCTCCTGCAGCCTGACGGCGAATGCCAGGGCCGAAGCCCGGTCGCGGAAAGCCACCCTCATGCCGAGCGCCTCCACCTGCCACTCTTCCCTGCCGCCACGGCTGACCTGCTGGATCGCGATTTCCATGGATGCTCCGCCTGCATGTCGCTGTGCGACCACGGCCTTCGCGGGCCCAGAAAAAAGGCCAACCGATCAGGTTGGCCTGTACCGCGAAGGTAGGGGCGATGCGCTGGTGCATCGAAGTGCCGTGGAAGCCGAGCCAGCCTAACGCCGCAAGATGACGGTTCCGCGACAGGGCCGCGCAGCGGTCAAAAAACCGACAACCTATCCCCCCGAACCTGGCTGAAACCGCTACAATCGCGCCTTTTTTGCGCGCGTGCGCCCCCAGCTCAGGATTCCACCGTGATCTCTACCGCCAACATCACCATGCAGTTCGGCCCCAAGCCGCTGTTCGAGAACGTTTCCGTCAAGTTCGGCAACGGCAACCGCTACGGCCTGATCGGCGCCAATGGCTGCGGCAAGTCGACCTTCATGAAGATCCTCGGCGGCGAGCTGGAAGCTTCCGCCGGCCAGGTGATGCTCGAACCCAACGTGCGCCTGGGCAAGCTGCGCCAGGACCAGTTCGCCTATGAAGACTTCAGCGTGATCGACACCGTGATCATGGGCCACGAAGAACTCTGGAAGGTGAAGGCCGAGCGCGACCGCATCTACTCGCTGCCGGAAATGAGCGAAGACGACGGCATGGCCGTGGCCGAACTGGAAGTCCATTTCGCCGAAATGGACGGCTACACAGCCGAATCCCGCGCCGGTGAACTGCTGTTGGGCGTGGGCATTCCGCTGGACCAGCACTTCGGCCCGATGAGCGCCGTGGCCCCGGGCTGGAAGCTGCGTGTGCTGCTGGCCCAGGCGCTGTTCTCCGATCCGGACGTGCTGCTGCTGGACGAACCGACCAACCACCTGGACATCAACACCATCCGCTGGCTGGAAGGCGTGCTCACCGCGCGCAACTCCACCATGATCATCATTTCCCACGACCGTCACTTCCTGAACAGTGTCTGCACCCACATGGCCGACCTGGACTACGGCGAGCTGCGCCTGTTCCCCGGCAACTACGACGAGTACATGACCGCGGCCGAGCAGGCCCGCGAGCGCCTGCTGTCGGACAACGCCAAGAAGAAGGCGCAGATCGCCGAACTGCAGCAGTTCGTCAGCCGCTTCTCGGCCAACGCCTCCAAGGCCAAGCAGGCCACCAGCCGCGCCCGCCAGATCGACAAGATCCAGCTGGAAGAGGTCAAGCCGTCCAGCCGCGTGAGCCCCTTCATCCGCTTCGAGCAGTACAAGAAGCTGCACCGCCAGGCGGTGACCCTGGAGAAGGTCAGCCAGGGCTTCGACGGCACCCCGCTGTTCAAGAACCTGTCCATGCAGATCGAAGCCGGCGAGCGCGTGGCCATCATCGGCCCCAACGGCATCGGCAAAACCACCCTGCTGCGCACCCTGGTGGGCGAGATGGCGCCGATGAACGGTGACGTGAAGTGGACCGAGAGCGCCGATGTCGGTTACTTCGCCCAGGACCATGCCGAGGACTTCGAGGACGACGTCACCCTGTTCGACTGGATGGCCCAGTGGACCCAGGGCGGTGAGCAGCTGGTGCGCGGCACCCTCGGCCGCATGCTGTTCTCCAACGACGAGATCAAGAAGTCGGTGAAGGTGATTTCCGGTGGCGAGCAGGGCCGCATGCTGTTCGGCAAGCTGATCCTGAAGAAGCCCAACGTGCTGGTGATGGACGAACCCACCAACCACCTGGACATGGAATCCATCGAGGCGCTCAACCTGGCCCTGGAGAACTACCCGGGCACCCTGATCTTCGTCAGCCACGACCGCGAATTCGTCGGCTCCCTGGCCACCCGCATCATCGAGCTGTCGGAAAACGGCGTGACCGACTTCAGCGGCACCTATGACGACTACCTGCGCGGCCAGGGGGTGCTTGTCTAAGGCAGGTGTATCGGCGAAGGCTGTACTTGTAGGGGCGAATTCATTCGCCAACCGGACCGAAAGTTCGGCCTTCGACACCTCAAGGGGGCCGCTTCGCGCCCCTTGGCGAATGAATTCGCCCCTACAGGGATCGCCGCCTCCGGAAACGACAAAGCCCCGCAATGCGGGGCTTTGTGTTTTCCGGGGGCCGGATCAGGCAGCGGCGAACAGCTCGCCGATCTGCTCGTTGGCGCCCTTGATCGCATTGGCGCGCGGCTCCTCGCCATAGGCGAGGCCTTCTGCGCGGACGATCTCGATATCGGTCACGCCGAGGAAGCCCAGCACCAGCTTCAGGTAGTCCTCGTGGGCCTGGCCAGTGGCCTGACCGGCGTGGATGCCACCGGCAGTGGACACGATCACCACCTTCTTGCCGCCCGCCAGGCCTTCCGGGCCGTTCTCGGTGTAGCGGAAGGTCTTGCCGGCCACGGCGATGCGGTCGATCCAGGCTTTCAGCTGGGTCGGAATGGTGAAGTTGTACATCGGCGCGCCGATGACGATGGCGTCGGCGGCGAGGAATTCGTTCAGGGTGGTTTCGCCGAGTTCAGCTTCGTGCTTCTGCGCGGCGTCGCGCAGTTCGGCCGGGGTAGCGCCCGCGGCCAGGCTCAGGCCGGACAGGTGGCTGATGGCATCGATGGCCAGGTCGCGGTAGATGACCTGGGCGGCGGGCTCGGCGGCCTGCCAGGCGTCGACCACGGCGCGGCTCAGTTGGCGGGAGGCGGAGGCGTCGCCGAGGATGCTGGAATCGAGGTGCAGGAGTTTCATGGATGGTTACCCTCAGTTGGGCGACCGGCGACGGCCGATCGGATTGGGGGTAATCCTATCCATGTCGATAAAGGCTGATTAGACGGCGATTTCGTGATTCAGCGTCCCATCCGCAGGACAAAGCCGTAGGGTGGATCACGCTCCACCGATCCACCATGATAGGTGGGGTGAGCGCGACGGTGGATGGAAGAGCGCCATCCACCCTGCAGGCTGGAAATCAGACGCCGCCCAGGAAATCCATCTTGCCCACGTCCACGCCGTTGTGGCGCAGGATCGCGTAGGCCGCGGTGATATGGAAATAGAAGTTCGGCAGGGCGAAGTTGAGCAGGTAGTCGCGGCCGCTGAAGCTGATTTCTCCGCTACGCATCTTCAACACCACGGTGCGGGATTCACTGCCATCCAGCTGGGAAGCATCAATGCCCTTGATGAAGTCCAGGGTCTTGGTGATGCGCCCTTGCAGCTCGTCGAAGGTGGTTTCGGTATCGGCCCAGCTCGGTACCTCGACACCGGCCAGGCGGGCGGCGCAGCCCTTGGCCATATCGCTGGCGATCTGCACCTGGCGCGCCAGGGGATACATGTCCGGCGCCAGGCGCGACTCGATGAACACCTTGGGATCGATGCTGCGCGCCTGGGCATTGGCCTCGGCCTTCCTGAGGATGTTGGACAGGTTGCCGAGCATGCGCGCCAGTACCGGGATCGACGCCTCGTACATGGACAAGGACATGGTGAACACTCCGTTTTCGGGTGGGGAAGAGGCACAGGTATAGCCCCTGGCTGGCCGCCCGGCAATGAGCGGCGCAGTCCTGCTGGACAAAACAATGGCGCACCAAAGCGCCCCGGAGCGATACTTCGTCCCACCCGCAGGACGACGCCATGCAAGACCTCAACGATCTCTTCTATTTCGCCAAAGTCGTGGAGCACGGTGGCTTTTCCGCCGCCGGCCGCCTGCTGGGCGTGCCCAAGTCGCGCCTGTCGCGGCGCATCGCCGATCTGGAGACGCGCCTTGGCGTCCGCCTGCTGCAGCGCACCACCCGCAAGCTGGCGCTGACCGACGTCGGCGAGCGTTACCTGCGCCACTGCCAGGCCATGCTGCTGGAGGCCGAACAGGCCGACGAAGCAGTGGCAAGCCTAACCGCCGAGCCCCGTGGCCGCCTGCGGGTGTCCTGCCCCACGGAACTGGCGCATGCCATGCTGAAGTCCGTCATCGTCGAGTTCCTCCAGCTTTATCCGCTGGTGCAATTGGACATGTTCCTCACCAATCGCCGCGTTGACCTGCGCGAGGAGGGCGTGGACGTGGCCCTGCGGGTGCGCGAGGCAGGCGACGAGGATCCGACGCTCATCGCCCGCCAGCTGAGCCCGGCCCAAGCCTTCCTGGTGGCGGCGCCCAGCCTGCTGGAGGGCATCAGCATCCAGACCCCGGACGACCTCCAGCACCTGCCCGCCCTCGGCGCCCTCGAGGCGGACCGGCGCATCCACCACTATCTGCGCGATAGCCACGGCAATCGCCGCGAGGTGGTGCTGGAGGCGCGGCTGGGCATCGAGGACTTCGATGTGCGCAAGCACGCGGTGCTGGCGGGACTGGGTTTCAGCATGCTGCCGCAGATGAATTGCGAGGCCGAACTGCGCGACGGCAGCCTGGTGCGCCTGCTGCCCGAATGGAGCATGCCCGGTGGCTACCTGCAGGCGGTCTACACCCACAGGCGCGGCATGCTGCCGGCGGTGCGGGCCTGGATCGAGCACCTGGCCACGGCCTTCTCCCACAACGATTTCCCCGTCATCTGAGCCACCGCCAGCAAGACAACCATTAGCTAGCTTCCTTTGCCATCTCGAGTCGGGGATGATGGGCAGCTTTCCACTGCGCCCCGATTCCAGGTTCTGCCATGAGCACGCCCCTGCCGTCCGCGTCCTCCACCACCCTGCAGATCATCTCCATCGTCTTCTTCACCTTCATCAGCTTCCTCTGCGTCGGCCTGCCGATCGCCGTGCTGCCCGGCTACGTGCATGACGACATGGGCTACGGTTCGGTGATGGCGGGCGTCGTGATCAGCACCCAGTACCTCTCCACCCTGCTCTCCCGGCCCATGTCCGGCAGCCTGGCGGATCGGTTGGGGGCCAAGCGCGCGGTGATCTACGGCATGGCCTGCTGCGGCCTTTCCGGGGTGCTCACATTGCTCTCCACATCCCTGGCGCAGTTCTCCACGCTGAGCCTGGCGTTGCTGCTGGGCGGGCGCGTGCTGCTGGGCATCGGCCAGGGCCTGGTGGGCACCGGTTCCATCAGTTGGGGGGTGGGCCTGGTAGGCGCGGAGAACATGGCGCGGGTGATCTCCTTCAACGGCATCGCCTCCTACGGCGCGGTGGCCATAGGCGCACCGCTGGGCGTGGTGATGGTGGGCACCCTGGGTTTATGGAGCATCGGCGGGCTGATCGCGCTACTTTGCGCCATCTCCCTCCTGCTGGCCTGGCCGAAGCGCCCCGCGCCCATCGTCCAGGGCGAGCGGCTGCCGTTTTCCAACGTCTTCCTGCGCATTGCCCCCAACGGCATGGCGCTGGCCCTGGGCTCCATCGGCTTCGGCACCCTGGCCACCTTCATCACCCTCTATTACGCGAGCCTGGGCTGGCAAGGCGCCGCCTACTGCCTGACCGCCTTCGGCTGCGCCTTCATCGGCGCGCGGCTGCTGTTCGTCAATAGCATCAAGCATGTCGGCGGCTACCGGGTGGCCATCGCCTGCCTGACGGTGGAAAGCCTCGGCCTGTTCCTCCTCTGGCTGGCGCCGACGCCCTGGCTCGCGCTGGCAGGCGCCGCGCTGACGGGCTTCGGCCTGTCCCTGGTCTACCCTGCCCTCGGTGTCGAAGCCGTGACCCGCATTCCGGCCGCCAGCCGCAGTTCGGCTCTGGGCGCCTACGCGGTATTCTTCGACCTGGCCCTGGGCATCGCCGGCCCGCTGATGGGCGCCATCGCAGGCGGCGCGGGCTTCGCCGCGATCTTCCTGGTGGCCGCCCTGATGGCGCTGACCGGCATGCTGCTCTCCCTGTGGCTGCTGCGCAGCGAATCCAGAACCTGAAGGAACAGGAGCACTCATGACCCCCGACCAAGTCGCCACCTTCTGCCTGCAACTGCCCGGCGCACGGGAGGACCTCAAATGGGGCAGCAACCGGGTGTTCTCGGTGGCCGGCAACAAGATGTTCGCCATCCTCGACTTCCTCGGAGACGGCCTGGCCTTCAAGGTCGACAAGGACCTCTTCCTCGGCTACGTCGACCGCCCCGGCATCAGTCCCGCGCCCTACCTGGCACGCGCCCAGTGGATCAGCATGCAGCACCCCTACCCCATGGGCGACGATGAGCTACGCGAACTGATCACCCGCTCCCATCAGTTGGTGGTGGCGCGCCTGCCGAAGATCCGCCAGGTGGGGCTGTTGCTGGGCTGAATTCTGGCGGAACCGGGTCCGCTCAGGGCCCAGTTGCTACCCTTTTCCCTGAATCTGCGCGACCCCGCGCGCTGCGAGGCAAGAATCGATGAGAACCACCGCCCTCTGGTCCCACCTCTGGAACGCCCGCGCGCCCACCCAGGGTCTGGAGGACTTCCGTCTCGAGGGCCGACGGGCGGACAGCGGAATGGTGGCCTTCGACGACGACGGCAAGCCCTATCGCCTCAATTACACCCTGGAATACACCAAGGGCTGGGAGCCTCGGGCCTTCAGCGCCACCGTGCGAGATGCCGACGGCACCCGAAGCCTGACGCTGCGCCGCGACGGCCTGCACTGGTTCGAAGGCGAAGGCCGCAAGCTGCCGGAGCTGTCCGGCAGCCTCGACCTGGACCTCTGGCCGACGCCCTTCACCAACAGCCCGAGCATCTGGCGGCTCTTCCTCAACCTGGGCGAGCGCCGGGAAATCGATGTGGTGTTCGTCGAAGCGCCGCAACTGACGGTGCGGCGCATGCGCCAGGCCTACACCCGTCTCGACCAGGCCCACTACCTCTACCAGAACCTCGATGGCAGTGGTTTCGAGGCGGTGCTGACCCTGGATGACGATGGCCTGGTGAACCGCTATCCAACCTTCTTCCAGAGGCTGTGAAAGCGGCGGCGGGCCTCGGCGGGCCTGCGGACCTCAGCCCTTCAGGACATGGGCAAGGACGTTGCGTACCTTGCCGATTCCCTCGGCCAATGCGGCCTCGATCTCGGCCATGGTGATGATGCCTTCGGACTTGCCGGCGGCAGGATTGACCACCAGGGACAGGCAGGCATAGGGAAGGTCCAGCTCGCGGGCCAGGGCTGCCTCGGGCATGCCGGTCATGCCCACGATGTCGCAGCCGTCACGCTCCAGGCGGACGATCTCGGCCACGGTCTCCAGGCGCGGACCCTGGGTGCAGCCATAGACGCCGAAATCGCTGTGGGGGTAATCGCAGGCGTTCAGCGCCGCCAGCAGCTGGCCGCGCAGGGCCTCGTCGTAGGGATGGCTGAAATCGATATGGGTGACGTGGTCCAGGTCGCCCTCGAAGAAGGTATCGATGCGGCCGTGGGTGTAGTCGATCACCTGATGCGGCACCACCAGGTGGCCGCTGCCCATGGCCGGATGGATGCCGCCCACCGCGTTCACCGCGATCACCGCCTGGGCACCGGCTTGCTTGAGGGCCCAGAGGTTGGCCCGGTAGTTCACCTGGTGCGGCGGTATCCGGTGCGGATGACCGTGTCGCGCGAGGAACAGCGCATCGTGCCCGGCGTACTCGCCATGGACGATACCGGCCGAGGGCGCGCCATAGGGCGTTTCAGGGTTGAGCAGGGCTCTCATGCTCAGGCCTTCGAGCTGGGTCAGGCCTGTACCACCGATGATGGCGTAGACGGTCATGTGGATTCCTCAATCGATCAACTGTGCTTCGCGCAGGGCTGCAACGGCCTGCAGCCAGCGGGGGTCCTGACGGTATTCGGTACCGGGGAAGGCGCGGCGGCGCATCCGCGCCAGGCTGGCCGGCGGCTTGGCGCCCAGGCGCTGCAGGCGCTCCAGGGCCAGTTCGGCAGAGGCGCGGTCATTGCATACCAGGCCCATGTCGCAACCGGCGATCAGCGCCGCCTCGATGCGCTCGGCGGCGTCACCCGCCACGTGAGCGCCGGCCATGGACAGGTCATCGCTGAAGATGACCCCGGAGAACTTCAATTCGCCACGCAGGATGTCCTGCAGCCAGCGCCGCGAGAAGCCGGCGGGCTGGTTGTCCACCTGTGGGTAGATGACATGGGCGGGCATCATGCCGTCCAGTTCCGAGGCGAGCCGCGCGAAGGGCACCAGGTCGCTCCGGCGAATCTGCTCCAGGCTGCGCTCGTCGGTGGGAATCGCCACATGGGAATCCGCCTCCGCCCAGCCGTGGCCGGGAAAGTGCTTGCCGGTGGCGGCCATGCCGGCCTGGCGCAGCCCGCGAATGAAGGCACCGGCAAGACGCGCGGCGCGCTCCGGGTCGCCCTCGAAGGCGCGGCTGCCGACCACGGCGCTGCGTTGATGGTCGAGGTCCAGCACCGGCGCAAAGCTGATATCCAGCCCCACGGCCAGCACTTCGGTGGCCATCAGCCAGCCACACTGCTCGGCCAGTTGCTCGGCATTGTCATTGTCGGCCAGCGCGCGCATGGCGGGCAGTCGCAGGAAGCCCTGGCGCAGACGCTGCACCCGCCCGCCCTCCTGGTCGACGGCGAGGATCAGGTCGGGGCGCACGGCGCGAATGGACGCGCAGAGTTCGCGCACCTGGCGCGGGCTTTCGATGTTGCGAGCGAAGATGATCAGGCCGGCGACTTCCGGCTGACGGAGGATCTGCCGATCCTCGGCGGTCAGCCAGGTGCCACCGATATCCAGCATCAGGGAGCCTTGCATTGAAATTCCTTACGAGAGTTCTGCCGCCGCCCAGGCCGGGCACGGCGCTTCGTCTATGCGTACCGCACAGTGGACGGGTACCCGGTCGAAGAGTTCCAGCACGTCGGCATTGCGCAGACGAATGCACCCATGGGAACGGGGCACGCCCATGGGTTCGGTGTCCGGCGTGCCGTGCAGGTAGATGTAGCGGCGGAAGCTGTCCACGTTGCCGAGGCGATTGCGGCCGGGTTCGCAGCCGCTCAGCCAGAGGATCCGGCTGAGAATCCAGTCCCGCCCCGGGAAACGCTCGTGCAGCTCGGCGCTCCAGACTTCCCCGGTCCAGCGCCGACCGCGCAGCACCGCCCCCAGGGGCAGGCCATCGCCTATCCGCGCGCGCACCTGGTGCAGACCACGGGGCGTGCAGTTGGAGCCATTGGTTTCGCCCACGCCCTTCAGGGCGGTGGACACGGACATGCGCAGTACCAGCCGCCCTTCGGCGAAGCCGTAGAGCTGCTGGTCGGCGATGGAGATATGCAGAAGATCGAGGTTTTGCATGGGCCGCAAGCTTAGCCGATCAGCCCGCTCGCGCCCATCGTTTTACGCCTTGGCCGGGGCGGCAGGCGCCTTGTTGCGAGGCTTTAGCACAGCCTTGGCCAGGACTTCGTCGGTGACCCCGGTCTCGGCGCGCATGCCGGCGGCGAGGAAGGGCACCATCAGGCGCATGACCTGTTCGATCGAAGTGTTCACGCCGAAATCGGTCTCCGCCATGGCGCGCAGCGCCTTGATGCCGGACATGCTGAAGGCCGCGGCGCCGAGCATGAAGTGCACCCGCCAGAAGAGTTCGAGCGGCGGCACACGCGGCGCGGATTCGTTAACCAGCAGCATGTAGCGGCGGAAAACCTTGCCATAAACCTCTTCAAGGTACTTGCGCAAGTGGCCCTGGCTCTGACTGAATGCGAGACCGAGCAGACGCATGAAAATCGACAGGTCGTTGCCGCTGCGGGGCTTTACCGCCAGGGCCTGTTCGACGAGCATTTCCAGCAGCTCCTCGAGGCTGGCCTTGCTCTCCGCCTTGGCCTGACGACGATCGAGTTCACGTTCCAGGCTCTGGCAGAAAGGACCGAGGAAGCGCGAGAAGACCGCCTGGATCAGCGCCTTCTTCGAGCCGAAGTGATAGTTCACCGCTGCCAGATTGACCCCAGCCTTGCTGGTGATCAGGCGCAACGAAGTCTCGGCGAAGCCTTTTTCCGCGAACAGCTGTTCCGCAGCATCCAGAATGCGTTCAACGGTTTCCGACTGGGCCATGGCTCCTCCGCCTGACAAACACTCGTTTGAAACATACGTTTCAGCCGGCCGGCTTGTCAAGCCGAACACACCATAATCCGACGCAGCAGTCACTTCCACCCAAGCAATGGCGAGGCGAAACGTGCCAGCCCTGCCCGCGACTCGACCCGCCCGGGAAAAAGAAGCATTGCCAAGGCCTCGGCACTGTATATAATCCCAGTCACTGTATAAAAAGACAGAGCGCCGCCATGCTGAAACTGACGCCCCGCCAAGCCGAGATTCTCGCATTCATCAAGCGCTGCCTTGAAGACAACGGCTTCCCCCCGACCCGCGCGGAAATCGCCCAGGAGCTCGGCTTCAAGTCACCCAACGCCGCCGAGGAACACCTCAAGGCCCTGGCCCGCAAGGGCGCCATCGAGATGACACCCGGCGCATCCCGCGGCATACGCATCCCCGGTTTCGAGCCCGGCGCCAACGATGAGGACGGCCTGCCGGTAATCGGCCGGGTCGCGGCCGGCGCCCCGATCCTCGCCCAGCAGAACATCGAGGAATCCTGCCGCATCAACCCCGATTTCTTCCATCCCCGCGCCGACTATCTGCTTCGCGTTCGCGGCATGTCCATGAAGGACATCGGCATCTACGACGGCGACCTGCTCGCCGTGCACAGCACCCGCGAAGCGCGCAATGGCCAGGTGGTGGTGGCCCGCCTCGGTGACGAGGTCACCGTCAAGCGCTTCAAGCGCGATGGCGACAGGGTCTGGCTGATCGCCGAGAACGCCGAGTTCGCCCCCATCGAGGTGAACCTGGATGAACAGGATCTGGTGATAGAAGGTTTGAGTGTCGGCGTGATCCGCCGCTAAAGGAGGCCTTATGCAGTTCCCGCAGTCCCTTGGTCGGTCCCAGCTCCCTCTGTTCCACGATGCCATCCTGGCAAACCCCGTGGTACCGATGCTGACCGATGTGGTGGAAGAACCCCGCCAGGAAGAACCGGAAGCCTTCAGCGAACTGTCGCTGCGTGGCGCCACCGGGCACTGCCGGAACCTGCTGGCCTCCGTGCTCCGGGAGCTGAGCGAAGAGCAGGATGCGCGCTGGCTGACACTGATCGGCGCCCCTGCCGGCCTTACCCGTGACTGGCTGCGTGACTCCGGGCTGAATCGCGAACGCATCCTGCTCCTGCAACCGCGGGGCGAGCAGAGCGCCCTGGAACTGGCCTGCGAAGCGCTACGCCTCGGCCGCAGCCACACGGTGGTGAGCTGGCTGCATCTGGGGCAGAAGGCCAAGCGCCAACTCGCCCAGGCGGCACGCCAGGGCGGCGCGCAAAGCCTGAACATTCTGCTGGGCTGAAGAGCTGCAAGCGCTGGGCACGACTTGCGCCGAGTGACATCAGACGGTAACCGAATCAGCGGAAGATTCGGCTCCAGGCCTCAATGCAGGACGCGCGGACCTTCGTCGTGGCCCATATCGCCTTCGGCCAGGCGACCGGCCATTTGCACGCCGACATTCAGCATGGCCTTGGCGACCTCCAGATGATGCCCCTGGAGGAAGGCCTTGGCATCGGAGGAGAAGTCCAGCGTTACCAACGCCTCCTCGTCCTCGGCCCGGCGCAGGATGATGCGCCCGTCAGGCAGTTCGACTATTTCCAGAAAGGACGTAGGCATAGCTCAGATCTCCACGAAAGGCGGCTATTGTAGCAGCCAGCCGCCAGCACGCCCTAGCCCGTCGATCAAATCAGCACTCGCTCAGGGTTTCCCGGAAACGTAGCGCCAGGGATTTCAGGTTCTGCCGCCAGGACTCCAGGGTTTCCTGGGACAGTGGCACAACTTCCTCTTCCACGCTGACCGCGGTGATCAGCGGCAGGGTCGGGTCGACCTTGGCCTGTTTCGGCGCCTGGGGCGGCTGGAAGAGTCCACGGTACGCGGCGAGCAGTTCGGCCAGCCAGGTTTCCCGTTGCTGGGCCATTTCCACCAGCTCGGCCAGTTCCGGACTGGGTGCCGCAGCCAGCACTTCCGGAGTCAGCAGCATTTCGACGCGCGGCGCACCGGCCTCGGACAAGCGGTAGTAACCGGCGATTTCGTGACACAGGCCGAGCAAGGCGCCATAGAGGTGGAAGAGCGACGCTTCGCGTTCGGACTGCACCAGTGCCTGGGCGTTCATCGCCCTGCCCTCTTCCGCCTTGCGCCAGGACTCCAGCGACAGGCCGGCGAAGAAGAGTTTCTGATTGGTGCGGGTGTAAAGCTCATGGGCCATGAGGGCGCCCTCCACAGGTGACTCGGGCAGTAGTATGCGCGCCCGCAGCCGGGCGCGCAGCAGTCGATCAGCGCTTGTCTTCGACCTTCCACTTGCCGCCGTCGTAGAAGGCGCGCCAGCCGGTGGGCTTGCCGTCGACCTCGGTCTGCACGTACTGCTCCTTGGTCTTGCGGCTGAAGCGGATCACCGCCGGACGCCCTTCGGGGTCTTTCCTGGGCGCATCGAGCAGGTAATGGTACTTGGCATCCAGCTCGTCCTTGTGCGGGATCAGTTCCTGCACCAGCGGCGCGCGGGTCTCGCGGTTCTTCGGGAACTGGCTGGCGGCCAGGAACAGGCCGGAAGCGCCATCGCGCAGCACGTAGACATCATCGACCTTCTCGCACTTCAGCTCGGGCATGCGGATCGGATCGATCTTAGGCGGCGCTGCCTCGCCGCTTTTCAGCAGCTTGCGGGTGTTCTTGCAACTGGCGTTGGTGCAGCCGAAGAACTTGCCGAAACGACCGGTCTTCAGCTGCATCTCGCTGCCGCACTTGTCGCACTCCAGGCTCGGGCCTTCATAGCCCTTGATGCGGTACTGGCCCTGCTCGATCTCGTAACCCGAGCAATCCGGGTTGTTGCCGCAGATGTGCAGCTTGCGGGTCTCGTCCAGCAGGTAGGCATCCATGGCGGTGGAGCAGATCGGGCAGCGGTGCTTGCCACGCAGCACGCGGGATTCGGACTCGCCTTCGTCGTCCGCGGCGATCTCGTCGCCCGGCACCAGGTTGATGGTGGCCTTGCAGCGCTCCTTCGGCGGCAGGCTGTAGCCCGAGCAGCCGAGGAACACGCCGGTGGAGGCGGTACGGATCATCATCGGACGACCGCACTCGCGGCAGGGGATGTCGGTCAGGGTCGGCTGGTTGGCGCGCATACCCTTGTCGGCACCCTCGGCCAGCTCCAGTTTCTTCTTGAAGTCGCCGTAGAACTCGTCCAGCAGGTGCTTCCAGTCGCGCTCACCCTGGGCCACATCGTCCAGGTGCTCTTCCATGCCGGCGGTGAAGCCGTAATCCATCAGGTTGGCGAAGCTTTCGTTGAGGCGCTCGGTGACGATGTCACCCATCTTCTCCGCGTAGAAGCGACGGTTGTGCACCGTCACGTAGCCACGCTCCTGGATGGTGGAGATGATCGCCGCATAGGTGGACGGGCGGCCGATACCGCGCTTTTCCAGTTCCTTGACCAGACTGGCCTCGGAGTAGCGCGCCGGCGGCTTGGTGAAGTGCTGGCTGGGCTCGAGCTTGAGCAGCTTGAGCAACTCGCCTTCGCTCATTTCCGGCAGCACGTCGTCTTCGCCCGGCTTGCTCTGCTGCGGCAGGACGCGGGTGTAACCGTCGAACTTGAGGATACGGCCCTTGGCGCGCAGTTCGAAGCCGCCGGCGCTGACGCTGACGTTGGTGGACAGGTACTCGGCCGGCGGCATCTGGCAGGCGACGAACTGGCGCCAGATCAGGTCGTACAGGCGCTCGGCATCGCGCTCCATGCCGGACAGCTGGGTCGGCTTGAGGTTGACGTCGGACGGGCGGATCGCCTCGTGTGCCTCCTGGGCGCCTTCCTTGCTGGAATAGACGTTCGGCTTGGACGGCAGGTACTTCTGGCCGAACTCGCCCTCGATGAAGCCACGCACCATGCCGATGGCGTCGGCCGAGAGGTTGGTCGAGTCGGTACGCATGTAGGTGATGTAGCCGGCCTCGTACAGACGCTGGGCCATCATCATGGTCTTCTTCACCCCGAAGCCCAGGCGATTGCTCGCGGCCTGCTGCAGGGTGGAGGTGATGAAGGGCGCGGACGGACGGCTGGAGGTCGGTTTGTCCTCGCGCTTGGCCACGGTGTAGCTGGAGGCCTTGAGCTTCTCCAGGGCCGCCATGGCCTGGGCTTCGTTCAGCGGCTTGAAGGCCTCGCCGTTCTCGCGGGCCACTTCGAAGCGCACCTTGGCGCCCTTGGCGGTCCCGAGGTCAGCGTGCACTTCCCAGTATTCTTCCGGCACGAAGGCGCGGATCTCGCGCTCGCGCTCCACCACCAGCTTCACCGCTACCGACTGCACGCGGCCGGCGGACAGGCCGCGGGCGATCTTCTGCCAGAGCAGCGGCGAGACCATGTAGCCCACCACGCGGTCGAGGAAGCGGCGGGCCTGCTGGGCGTTGACGCGGTTGATATCCAGGTCGCCGGGCTGGGAGAACGCCTCCTGGATGGCCTTCTTGGTGATCTCGTTGAACACCACGCGCTTGTAGCGGCTGTCATCGCCACCGATGGATTCCCGCAGGTGCCAGGCGATGGCCTCCCCTTCGCGGTCCAAGTCGGTTGCGAGGTAGATGGTGTCGGCATCCTTGGCCAGGCGGCGCAGTTCGTCGATCACCTTTTCCTTGCCGGGCAGGATCTCGTACTTGGCCTTCCAGCCATGCTCGGGGTCGACGCCCATACGCGCGACCAGCTGGCGCTTGGCCTTTTCCTTGGCGGACAGGGCCGGAGCTTCGGACGCGGTCTTGCCCCGCTTGGCCGGCTCCTTGCTCGCACTGGCCGAACCGCTGGTAGGCAGGTCACGGATGTGGCCGATGCTCGACTTCACCACGTACTGGCTGCCCAGGTACTTGTTGATGGTCTTGGCCTTGGCCGGGGATTCCACGATGACCAGCGATTTGCCCATGGATCGGTGTGTTCCTGAATGAAAAATGTAAAAGGCGAGAGCCGCCTGTCGCGGCACCGCTATATATAGTGGCCAGCGCGGCGCGGTCAAGCGCGCCCCCGGCCGCGGCCACAGCCGTCAGGGCTGCGGGAAGGGGTTTGGCTCGGCGCTCACCAGGGCGAAGCGCGCGATCTGCTCGCCATCCACCTGGACTGTCTCGGTGAACATGCTGAGCGGCCGCACCCAAAGGCCGTATTCGCCGTAGAGAGCCTGGTAGACCACCAGTTCTTCCTCGGTCTCGGAATGCCGGGCAACACCGATGACACGGTATTGCTGACCCTTGTAGTGACGATAGAGACCCGGTTGCAGGCTCATGGTTGCCTCACAGTGATGAATGCAGGCTATCCCGCAAAGGTTGCGCATGGTGCCGCGTGATGCGGTCCGAAGCCAGCCCTCGATCGAAATTTCCTGGGGTGCTTCTCCACATGAAAGCAAAAACCGGGGCACTGGGCCCCGGTTTTCTCATCCTTCTTGCGCGATGAGACGACTTATACGCGCTCGAAGATGGTGGTAATGCCCTGGCCGAGGCCCACGCACATGGTGGACACGCCCAGGGTACCGCCGTTCTGCTTCATCACGTTCAGCAGGGTGCCGGAGATACGGGCACCGGAGCAACCGAACGGGTGACCCAGGGCGATGGCGCCGCCATGCAGGTTGACCTTCTGTTCCATCTTGTCGAGGACCTTGAGATCCTTCAGCACCGGCAGGGCCTGGGCGGCGAAGGCTTCGTTGAGCTCGATGAAGTCGATGTCGTCCATGGTCAGGCCGGCACGCTTGAGCGCCTTCCTGGTCGACGGCACCGGGCCGTAGCCCATGATCGCCGGGTCGACGCCGGCCACCGCCATGGCACGCACCACGGCCATCGGCTGGATGCCCAGATCCTGGGCGCGCTGGGCGCTCATCACGATCATGCAGGAGGCGCCGTCGGTGATCTGCGAGGAAGTACCAGCGGTCACGGTGCCGCCTTTGGGGTTGAACGCCGGCTTGAGGTTGGCAAGGCTTTCCAGGGTAGTCTCAGGACGAATGGTCTCGTCGAAGTCGAACACCTTGAGGAAGCCGTTCTCGTCGTAGCCCTGCATCGGGATGATTTCATCCTTGAACTTGCCTTCGACGGTGGCCTTGTGGGCCAACTGGTGCGAACGCAGGCCGAACTGGTCCTGGGCTTCACGAGTGATGCCGTGCATCTTGCCGAGCATTTCCGCGGTCAGGCCCATCATCCCGGACGCCTTGGCGGCATACAGGGACAGGTGCGGGTTCGGATCGACGCCGTGCATCATGCCGACGTGGCCCATGTGCTCCACGCCACCGACCACGAACACGTCGCCATTGCCGGTCTGGATCGCCTGCACGGCAGTGTGCAGGGCGCTCATGGAAGAACCGCACAGGCGGCTGACGGTCTGGCCGGCGCTGGTGTGGGGGATCTGGGTCATCAGCGACGCCATGCGGGCGATGTTCCAGCCCTGCTCCAGGGTCTGGTTCACGCAGCCCCAGATCACGTCCTCGACTTCCGCCGGGTCGACCTTGGTGTTGCGCTCCAGCAGCTTGCTGATCAGGTGGGCCGACATGTCCTCGGCGCGGGTGTTGCGGTGCATGCCACCCTTGGAGCGACCCATCGGGGTGCGACCGAAGTCGACAATGACTGCATCTCTGGGATTCAGGCTCATATTCTTCACTCTCGCTCAATTAGCCGAAAAACTTCTGGCCGTTCTTGGCCATTTCGCGAAGCTTGGCGGTCGGGTGGTACAGCGCGCCCAGGTCGGCGTACTTGTCGGCGATGGCCACGAATTCGGCTACGCCGATGCTGTCGATGTAGCGCAGCGCACCACCACGGAAGGGCGGGAAGCCGATGCCGTAGATCAGGCCCATGTCGGCCTCGGCAGCGGTCTCGACGATGCCATCTTCCAGGCAACGCACGGTTTCCAGGCACAGCGGGATCATCATGAAGTTGATGATGTCCTCATCGGTCAGCTCACGCTGTTCCTTGACGATGGGCTTGAGCACTTCATAGGCCACCGGGTCGGAGACCTTCTTCGGCTTGCCGCGCTTGTCCATCTCGTAGGCGTAGAAGCCCTTGCCGTTCTTCTGGCCCAGGCGGTTGGCCTCGTACATCACGTCGACGGCGGTCTTGCCGGCAACAGCCATGCGGTCCGGGAAGCCTTCGGCCATCACATCGCGGCCGTGGTGGCCGGTGTCGATGCCGACCACGTCGGACAGGTAGGCCGGGCCCATGGGCCAGCCGAACTTCTCCATGATCTTGTCGATGCGCACGAAGTCGACGCCGAATTCCAGCAGCTTGGCGAAGCCGCCGAAATACGGGAACAGCACGCGGTTGACCAGGAAGCCGGGGCAGTCGTTGACCACGATGGGGTTCTTGCCCATCTTCTTGGCGTAGGCAACGGTGGTGGCCACGGCCACATCGCTGGACTTCTCGCCACGGATCACTTCCACCAGCGGCATCATGTGCACCGGGTTGAAGAAGTGCATGCCGACGAAGTTCTCCGGACGCTTCAGGGCCTGGGCCAGGTAGCTGATGGAGATGGTCGAGGTGTTGGAGGCGATGATGGCGTCTTCGCGGACGTGGCCTTCCACCTCGGCCAGCACCGCGTGCTTGACCTTCGGGTTCTCGACCACGGCTTCGACCACGATGTCGACGTTGCCGAAATCGCCGTAGGACATGGTCGGACGGATCGCGTTCAGGGCTTCAGCCATCTTCTCGGGCTTCATGCGGCCCTTCTCGACGCGCTTGCCGAGCAGCTTGGACGCTTCCTTCAGGCCCATCTGGATACCCTCTTCGCGGATATCCTTCATCAGGATCGGAGTGCCCTTGGAGGCGGACTGGTAGGCGATGCCGCCGCCCATGATGCCAGCGCCAAGCACGGCGGCCAGCTTCACGTCGTGGGCGATCTCGTCGTGCTGCTTGGCCTTCTTCTTCAGTTCCTGGTCGTTGAGGAACAGGCCGATCAGGCTGGCGGCGACCGAAGTCTTGGCCAGCTTCACGAAACCGGCGGCCTCGACTTCCAGGGCCTTGTCACGACCGAAGCTGGCGGCTTTCTGGATGGTCTTGATGGCTTCGACCGGAGCCGGGTAGTTCGGACCGGCCTGGCCGGCGACGAAGCCCTTGGCGGTCTCGAAGGCCATCATCTGCTCGATGGCGTTGAGCTTGAGTTTTTCCAGCTTGGGCTGGCGCTTGGCCTTGTAGTCCAGCTCGCCGGCGATGGCGCGCTTGACCAAGTCCAGGGCACCGGCCTGCAGCAGCTCGGGAGCGATCACGGCGTCGACGGCGCCGACTTTCAGGGCGTCTTCGGCACGGTTCTCCTTGCCGGAGGCGATCCACTCGATGGCATTGTCGGTGCCGATGATGCGCGGCAGGCGCACGGTGCCGCCGAAGCCGGGGTAGATGCCCAGCTTGACTTCCGGCAGGCCGATCCTGGCCTCGGTGCTCATCACGCGGTAGTCGGCCGCCAGGCACATTTCCAGGCCGCCGCCCAGGGCGATGCCGTTGATCGCGACGACGGTGGGGACTTCCAGGTCTTCGAAGGCGCTGAAGATCTTGTTGGCTTCGAGGTTGCCGGCCACCAGCTCTTCGTCGGGAAGCTGGAAGTTGTCGACGAATTCGGTGATATCGGCGCCGACGATGAATACGTCCTTGCCGCTGCTGACGATCACGCCCTTGACCGAAGCGTCGGCCTTGATGGCTGCGACTGCATCACGCAGTTCATTCAGGGTGAGACGGTTGAATTTATTGACGGACTCACCCTTGAGGTCGAATTTCAGTTCGACGATACCGCCCTCAAGAGCCTTAACCGTGATGGCTTTACCTTCGTAAATCATCAACTGATCTCCACGGTTTGGGAAACTGGACTGTACGCATCGGAGCCAACCGGCGGACTCACCCCCGGCGCTGCCGGAGCATAGTCCCGATCGGTAGGGCACACCCGCCGATACGATTTTCGGACCGTATGGTTGGAAACGTCATACAAGACAAACGCTTGATTCAT
Source organism: Pseudomonas sp. GCM10022186 (assembly GCF_042656385.1). NCBI lineage: Bacteria > Pseudomonadati > Pseudomonadota > Gammaproteobacteria > Pseudomonadales > Pseudomonadaceae > Pseudomonas > Pseudomonas sp. GCM10022186. Next base: position 288,816 of record NZ_JBHSOU010000066.1, on the reverse strand, counting down.
ACGCCCGTTTGATTTGGGTGAGCGGAGATTCACGGAAAAGTCGGCGCTTGTCAATCACGCAGCGTGACCGGCCGGCCACGAATGCAAAGCTCTGCGACTGGCTTCGCGGCGCGTCAAGCGATGATTCGGGCAATGATTCACACCAGTGATCGCGCCCCATCACCACCACCTCGGCTGGCCATGAGAGGCCCTGGCGGACCGCTGGCAAATTGCCTGCTCCGCGGGTACATTCGTGCCACTCGAGCCGCCAGGCTTCGAACTCCAGAACAACAACAACAACGAGGCCACCGGCCCACGGAGAAGCGCCCATGAAGAGCCGCCTGCCTGCCATTCTGCTGGCTGCCCTGCTCACCCTCCCCGCCTCAGGTTCCGCCCAGGACGCCCCCGCGGACGACCTGCTCAAGCTGCACCAGATGCGCCTGGCCGCCCAGCGCAGTCTCGGCGACTTCTATATGTACAACGGCATGGAAGGCGACCAGCGCTACGCGCGGATGATCGACGAGTCGGTGCAAACGGCGGACGCCCGCCTGAAGGAACTGGGCGATATGCCCGGAGACGCCTCGACGGCCCTGCGCGCGCAACTGGCACAGGAATGGCAGCGCTATATCGGCGAACTGACCGGCCTGGTCACCGGCCTCAAGCAGAATGGCTACACCGACCTGCAGCCCGTGGCCGACCTGACCGAGCGCAACCGGCGTCTGATGGAAATGAGCAACGAGCTCTACACCAGGATCCAGCAGGAAGGCGCGACCCAGGTGCCGCCCCTGACCCAGCGCAGCCGCGACCAGAGCCTGCTGATGCAGGCCATTGCGGTGGACTATGCCTCCCGCAGCGCCTCCATCGGTGGCAGCTTCATAGGGAGTGCCGGCGGCAAGGCGATCGACGAACTGGCCGGCGAGTTCGCCCACCGGCTGGCCAGCCTGGAGCAGGCGCCACAGAACACCGCGGAGATCCGCCAGAGGCTCGACGGCATCAGCACCAAATGGCGCTACATCGAGAAATCGCTGAAGAACTACAACGAGAAAAGCGTGCCGTTCCTCATCAACAAATATTCGGACCGCATCATCGAAGGCCTCGAAGACGTCTCCGCCCGCTACGCGGCGGCCCAGAGCTGAGGCTGCGCGAGGGCGCCCCCTTCGCTCCAGCCACTCAGGCCAGCGCCTTGAGCGCCTCGGCAATGCACTGCAAGTCTTCCGCGCTCCCGCGCTCCCCCCAGTAGAGGGCGATCATCTGCGAACTAGCCTCGACCTTGTAGACATCCTTCGGCAACCTGGCCAGGTGGACCAGCAGCGCCTGATCCTCGCAGGGCTCGCGCCACTGGTTCAGCCAGGTCCCCGGTTCGCTCTGCCAGTAGCACCAGGCGTCGCGTCCGCGCAGACGCGGCCGGTGGTACTGGGCGCAGGAATGGGGTGGCTCCTGGGCCAGCCAGTGCGGCCACTCCTGGCGCGACAACTGCATGGCCAGGCCCATCCGCCGCGCCTGCATGCGCAGCTCCATGCGCCCCCGCTGCCCTCTGGACGGCACCAGCCAGACCAGGGGACTGAGCGCCACAAGGAGGAGCAATAGGACGATCCAGAGGGTCATAAAGGTAATATCCCGCGCAAAAGCCTGTGTTAAACGTTCCGCCCAGCCATAATTGTGATCATGCGCAACCTTAAGGAGGAGTCACCCATGCCCTACCAGCACATTCTGGTCGCCGTCGACCTGACCGATGAATGCCATCCGGTGGTGCGTCGTGCCCAGGCGCTGGCCCAGGCCAACAAAGCCAAGCTGTCGCTGGTGCACGTAGTCGAGCCCATGGCCATGGCCTTCGGCGGTGACGTACCCATGGACCTGTCCATGCTCCAGCAACAACAATTCGATCAGGCCCGCGAACGGCTGCAGACCTTCGCCGGCATCTATTCCGAGCTGACCGCGGACCAGCGCCACCTGGCCTATGGCCAGCCACGGCAGGAAATCCACCGCCTGGCCGAGGAACAGGATTGCGACCTGATCGTCGTCGGCAGCCATGGCCGCCACGGACTCGCCCTGCTGCTCGGTTCTACCGCCAATGACGTCCTCCACGGCGCGCCCTGCGACGTGCTGGCGGTACGCCTGAAGAAACCTGAATAAGTAGAAACCGTCCCGGCGGGCGCGGGCTTCAATCGAAGCCTTCGCCCGCGCTCATCACCAACGGCCGGATCTTCTGCAACTGGGTTTCCAGCGAGTAGGTCATGCTGGAGGCCATGGAGAAGAAGGTCAGGAAGGCCTTGAGGTTGGAATCGCCCTCGCAGGTATCGTGGATACGCTGCCAGAAGGCCTGGTTCACCAACTGCAACTGCTGGAAGAGGCGCACCAGCCCCTTCAGCTCCCAGTCCGCGTGGCGCCCCTCGCGGAAATTGAAATACTGCCGCGCCAGGTAGAGCGATACCGCCCGCAGGATGAACTCCTGGTTGCTGGCGAACGGCAAGTGCTGCTGGGCCATGGGCTTGAGCTTGCCCAGCACCGGGCAGGCGCTGGTGGCCATGATCACCCCCAGCAGGGCTCGCAGCCCCTCCTCCAGCCCCACCAGCTTGGCGTACTCGCGCTCGGGCGTGCGCACCCAGACCTGCACCTTCTTGAACGCCGGCAAGCCCTGGAAGTCTTCCACTACCCGATGCAGGTCCACCGCCGCCGGGCAGTGACTGTAGGCCTCTCGACTGAGCGGGCAGTTGCTGCACTGCTGGTGTTCCAGGCGGGTCCACTTCGGCGCGGCGGTGGCGCGCTGCGGGTCGTACGCGCGGTCCGGCTCGATGCGATAGCTGAATTCGTGCAGGTCATCCAGGCTGATGCGGTATTCGATGGCCATGGGGCTCTCCGGCTGCCTCCCTCAGCTGTCTTCCAGTTCCGCCCAGCGTTCGATCAGGCGGTCCAGTTCCTTCTGCAGGCCGTCCAGGCGCTCCAGCACCACGCGAGTCTGCTCCGGCGGACGCTGGTAGAAGGCCGGATCGGAAATTTCCTCCTGCACCTTCGCCTGTTCCGCCTCCAGGGCCTCGATCTGCCCCGGAATGGCTTCGAGCTCACGCTGCAGCTTGTAGCTCAGCTTTTTCTTCGACACCTCCGCCGGGGCCGCCTTGGCCACCGGTGCCGGCTCCGCGACCTTGGCCGCCTCGGCCTTGGCTTCGCGGATCTCGCCTACACCCAGCAGGCGTGGCGAGCCACCCTGACGCAGCCAATCCTGGTAGCCACCGACGTACTCGCGCACCCGACCCTGGCCTTCGAAGACCAGGGTGCTGGTGACGACGTTATCGAGGAAGGCCCGATCGTGGCTGACCATCAGCACGGTGCCGGGGAAGTTCAGCAGCACTTCCTCGAGCAGTTCCAGGGTTTCCACGTCCAGGTCGTTGGTCGGTTCGTCGAGCACCAGCAGGTTGGCCGGCTTGCTGAACAGCTTGGCCAGCAAGAGGCGTGCCCGCTCACCGCCGGACAGCGCCTTCACCGGCGTGCGGGCGCGCTGCGGGCTGAACAGGAAATCGCCGAGATAGCTCAGCACATGGCGGTTCTGGCCATCGATGGTGATGAACTCGCGACCCTCGGCGAGGTTGTCGATCACGGTCTTTTCCGGCTCGAGCTGGTGACGCAACTGGTCGAAATATGCCACTTCCAGGCGGGTGCCGACCTCGATGGTGCCACTGGTGGGCTGCAGGTCGCCCAGCAGCAGCTTGAGCAGGGTGGTCTTGCCGGTGCCGTTGGCGCCGAGCAGGCCGATGCGGTCGGAGCGCTGCAGCACCAGGCTGAAGTCGCGGATCAACGGCTCGCCGCCGGGATGGGCGAAGCTGACGTTCTCCGCCACCATCACCTGCTTGCCGGACTTCTCCGCCGCCTCCAGCTGGAAGGTCGCCTTGCCCTGGCGTTCGCGGCGCTCGGCACGTTCGGCGCGCATGGCCTTGAGCGCACGCACGCGGCCCTCGTTGCGGGTGCGACGGGCCTTGATGCCCTGACGGATCCACACCTCTTCCTGGGCCAGACGCTTGTCGAACAGCGCGTTGGCCGCTTCCTCGGCCGCCAGCTGCTGTTCCTTGTGCACCAGGAAGCTGGCGTAGTCGCCGTTCCAGTCGATCAGGTGGCCGCGATCAAGTTCGAGAATGCGGGTGGCCAGGTTCTGCAGGAAAGAACGGTCGTGGGTGATGAACAGCACCGCGCCGTTGAAGCCCAGCAGCGCCTCTTCCAGCCAGGCGATGGCACCGATGTCCAGGTGGTTGGTGGGCTCGTCGAGCAGCAGCAGGTCGGGCTCGGCCACCAGGGCCTGGGCCAGCAGCACGCGGCGGCGCCAGCCACCGGAAAGCTCGGCCAGGGTCTTGTCCGCCGGCAGTTGCAGGCGACTCAGGGTGCTGTCCACCAGTTGCTGCAGGCGCCAGCCGTCGCGGGCTTCCAGCTCCTGCTGGACGCGGGTCAGCTTGGCCAGGTCGGCGTCGGACTGGATGTGCTGGCTGAGGTGGTGGTACTCGGCGAGCAGCGCGCCGACATCCGCCAGGCCCTCGGCCACCACATCGAACACGGTGCGCTCGTCGGCGCGCGGCAGCTCCTGGGGCAATTCGCCGATCTTCAGCGCCGGGGCGCGCCAGATCTCGCCGTCGTCGGCGAACTGGTCGCCCTTGACCAGCCGCAGCAGGCTGGACTTGCCAGTGCCGTTGCGGCCGATGATGCACACCCGCTCACCACGGGCGATCTGCCAGGACACCTTATCCAGCAGCGGCATGGCGCCGTAGGCGAGGGATACGTCGGTGAACTTGAGCAGCGTCATGGGGGGCCTCCGGAATCAGGGCGCGCATTCTACCTGACTTGCCGAACCGGCTCTCGGGCATTTTTTGCCGGCGATTTCGCAAGCTGGCGCAATGCTTTAACCGCCCCGGCCTAACGGCTAAGCTAGGCGCTATTCGATGCCCGAATTGGGACATCCATAACGATATATCTGCCCGGAAGTGTCATGCGCGGTCGTCTGCTCAGCCTGTTGTCCTGTCTGCTCCTTTCCACCATCGGCCTGGAAGCCGCCCAGGCCGCCTCGGCTTCCCTCGCCCAGCAACGCCTGATGTACGACGAGGCCAAGCGCGCCCTGGCCAAGGGCGATTCCGGCCCCTACCAACGCTACGCCAGCGCCCTGCGCGACTATCCGCTGGAGCCTTACCTGGCCTACGACGAGCTGACCGCCCGTCTGAAATGGGCGAGCAACGAGGAAATCGAGAAATTCCTCGCCGAACACGGCGACCTGCCCCAGGCCGGCTGGATGAAGCTGCGCTGGCTGCGCTGGCTGGCCGAACGCGGCGAATGGCAGACCTTCGTCAACCACTACGACCCCAAGCTGAATTTCACCGAACTGGACTGCCTGTTCGGCCAGTACCAGATCAAGCACGGCATGAAGAAGGAAGGCTACGCCACCGCCAAGAAGCTCTGGCTGGTGGGCAAGTCCCAACCCGAGGCCTGCGACGTGCTGTTCGGCATGTGGAGCGCCCAGGGCCAGTTGACCGAAGAGCTGCGCTGGAAGCGTGCGAAGCTGGCGGCTGAAGCCCGCAACTATGGCTTGGCCAACCATCTGGTGAAGACCATGCCGCGCCTGGGCACCCAGGGCAAGCTGATGGTGGAGGTGGCGCAGAAACCGCAGCTGCTCAGCCAGACCGCCCGCTTCACGCCCGCCGACCGCCATATGGCCGACGCCGTCGGCCTTGGCCTGCGCCGCCTGGCCCGCCAGGACCCGGAAAAGGCCCTCGGCCTGCTGGATGTCTACGCCGCGCGCATGTCCTTCTCCAAGGAAGAGAAGGTGGCCATCGCCCGTGAAATCGGCCTGACCCTGGCCAAGCGCTTCGACTCCCGCGCCCTCCCCCTCATGGCCAAGTACGACCCCGAGCTGCGCGACAACACCGTCAGCGAATGGCGCGCCCGCCTGCTGCTGCGCCTGGGCCGCTGGGATGACGCCTACCAGTTGACCCAGCAGATGCCCGAGGAGCTGGCCAGGACCAACCGCTGGCGCTACTGGCAGGCCCGCAGCCTGCAACTGGCACAGCCCCAGAGCCAACAGCCCATTCCGCTCTACCAGCCGGTTGCCCGCGAGCGCGACTTCTACGGTTTCATGGCTGCCGACCGCCTGCAGGCGCCCTATCAGTTGAACAACAAGCCGCTCGCCCTCGATCCCAAGGTGGTGCAGAAAGTGCGCAATACCGCCGGTATCCGACGCGCCCTGGAATTCCATGACCGTGGAGAGATCGTCAACGGCCGCCGCGAGTGGTATCACGTCAGCCGGCTGTTCAACCGCGACGAGCTGGTGGCCCAGGCGAAGATCGCCTACGACATGCAGTGGTACTTCCCGGCCATCCGCACCATCAGCCAGGCCCAATACTGGGACGACCTGGACATCCGCTTCCCCATGGCCCACCGCTCCGCACTCACCCAGCAGGCCAAGGTGCGCGGCCTGCACTCCAGCTGGGTGTTCGCCATCACCCGCCAGGAAAGCGCGTTCATGGCCGACGCCCGCTCAGGTGTCGGCGCCATGGGCCTGATGCAACTGATGCCGGCCACCGCCAAGGAAACCGCGCGCAAGTTCGGCATTCCGCTCGGCTCGCCGCAGCAAGCGTTCAACCCCAACATCAACATCCAGCTGGGGGCCGCCTACCTGAGCCAGGTCCATGGCCAGTTCAACGGCAACCGTGTACTGGCCTCGGCCGCCTACAACGCCGGCCCCGGCCGCGTGCGTCAATGGCTGCGGGGAGCCAATCACCTGTCCTACGACGTCTGGGTGGAAACCATTCCCTTCGACGAAACCCGCCAGTACGTGCAGAACGTACTGTCCTACTCGGTGATCTACGGGCACAAGCTCAATGCGCCCCAGCCCCTGGTGGACTGGCACGAGCGGTATTTCGACGATCAGTGAAGAATGCACAAGGGCGCCGGATGGCGCCCTCGTTCGTTGGGCGTGCCGGCCTTGAATACGCGGAGCCGGTGGAAATCCGCCACGCGGATTTCCACCCTACCCAGGCCCTTCGTAGGGTGGACCACGCTTCACCGGTCCACCAGCGCGGGCCGGCGTCGGTGCGCTACGCCAGGACTTCGACCTCCATCCCCACCTCCAGCACACCGGTGCCGCGGTTGATCAGGTTCTGCCCGAAGTACACCTCGCCTTCCCGCTCGCGGTAGGTCTTGAGGGTGGCAAGCGGTTCGCGGTCGGCGCTGCGCTCACCGGTAGCCGGGTCGATGGTGGTGAGGATGCAGCGGCTGCAGCCCTTGGCCACGCTGAATTCGATGCCGCCGATGCGAATGCGCTTCCAACCGTCCTCGGCATAGGGATCGCTGCCTTCCACCACCAGGTTCGGACGGAAGCGCAGCATTTCCAGGGGCCGCCCTACCCGTCCGCTCAGGTCATCGAGGGAGGCCTGGCCGATCAGCAGCAAGGGGAAGCCATCGGCGAAGCCGACCTTCTCCTCGGGCAGCAGGCTGCCGGGAATATCCCGCGCGCGGTGGTCCGGCACATGCACCAGGCGGCAAGCCTTGCCCAGGAAGCGGCTGAGCCATTCCGCCGCCACGTCGCCGGCATCCGGCACGACCATGGGGGAACCCCAGACGAAAGCACCACGCAGGTTGGCATCCGCATCGGGCAGCGGTACCTCGAGGGTCGGCAACCCCTCGGCGCTCAGGGTCAAGCCACCGGACGCGCTCCAGCGTGCCGACAGCTGGGACATGTGGGAAAAGGCGCGCTGGGTCAGGAAACGGCCGTTCTCGGCATCGACCAGCATCCAGCGGCGGTCGCCCGCCAGGCCCAGGGCATCCACCCGTGCCTGCTGCAGACTTTCGCCAATGGCGGATTTCATGGGGAAACGGTAGAGGGACGAGAGACGCAGCATGGCCAGCTTCCTGATCGGCGTTCGAGCGAAGCCCCCCTTATACGCAGCCGCGGTCCCTCAGCTCAAGCTCGCCGGTCTCGCTGCAGGCGATCCAGCACCACGTCCACCAATTTGTCGGGCTGGAACTTGGAGAGGAAGTTGTCGCAGCCGACCTTCTTCACCATGGCCTCGTTGAAACTGCCGGACAACGAGGTATGCAGTACCACATAGAGGTCGCGCAGGCGCGGATCGTTGCGAATCTCGGTAGTCAGGCGGTAGCCGTCCATCTCTGGCATTTCCGCATCGGTGAAGACCATCAGCAATTTCGCGGTCATGTCCTCGCCACTGTCCGCCCAGGCCTTGAGCATCTGCAGCGCTTTCAGCCCGTCACTGGCCATGTGCATGCGCATGCCGAGTTGCGCAAGGGTTTCCCGCAACTGGGTCAGCGCGACGCTGGAGTCGTCCACCAGCAGCACCTCGCGCCCCACAGCCAGCTGCAGCAGCGGGTTGTCCAGCCGCTCGGCGGACACCCGGGTATTCATGGGCACGATCTCCGCCAGCACCTTCTCGACGTCGATCACCTCGACTATCTGCTCATCCACCCTGGTGATGGCCGTCAGGTAGTGCTGGCGGCCGGCACCGCCGGGCGGCGGCATGATGGACTCCCAGTTGAGGTTGAGAATGCGGTCCACGCCGCCCACCAGGAAAGCCTGCACCGAGCGGTTGTACTCGGTGACGATGATGGTGCTGCGCTCGTCCGGCACCAGCGGGCGCATGCCGATGGCCCGCGACAGGTCGATCACCGGGAGGGTCCGGCCACGCAGGTTGACCACGCCGCACACCATCGGATGGCGCTGCGGAATCAGGCTCATCTTCGGCAGCTGCAGCACTTCCTGCACCTTGAACACATTGATGGCGAAGAGCTGACGGCCGCTCAGGCGGAACATCAGGATTTCCAGGCGGTTTTCACCCACCAGTCGGGTGCGCTGGTCGACGCTGTCGAGAATGCCGGCCACGGAAGGTCCTCTGCTGCGATTGCAATGGGGCTGGATTGCCATGGCAGCGTGTCGGCAGACGGCTGGAAAACTGGAGACATGGCAGGTCGCCATCATGCCGCAGCCAATCCCATGACGCCAGCCACCCGTCGCTCAGGCGGACAGCAACAACGGCGAATCCTCCGGCAAATGCACCCGCAGCGCCCGCTCTCGCGCGGCGATGCGCAGCCGCGCGCTCTCCAGGGGCTCGCCGTCGAGGTTCAGGTCCAGCCCCTCCGGCGCCTCCACCTCCACCCAGGGCAGCCGCGCGCAAACGGACACCGCCTCCAGCCCGAGGATGCCGCCCGACAGCAGCGTGGTCAGAGTGCCCACCACGTCCTGGGGCGCGGGGACGATGCACAGGTCGAGCAAGCCGTCATCGACCGCCGCCTGCGGGCACAGGGGGTGGCCTCCGCCAGCCTGGCGCCCGTTGCCGATGCCAAGGGCGAGGAATTCGCCTTCCCAGTCGAAATCCGGGCCATGGAAGCGGCCAAAGGCCGAATGCACTTCGGCGAAATGGGTCAGGCCGGTGAGGAAGTAGGCAGCCCCGCCGAGGACCTTCTTCAGGTCTTCGGAGGTATTGGCGGTGATCTTCGAGCCGAAGCCGCCGGTGGCCATGTTGAGGAACAGATGGCCACCGGCGTCCCCCAGGTCGATGGCGCGCGGCGGCACATCCAGCAACCCCAGCGCCTGCTCCGGGTCCAGGGGAATGCCCGCCGCGCGGGCGAAGTCGTTGGCAGTGCCCAGGGGCAGCAGCACCAGGCTCGCGTCGCTCCCGGCCAGGGCCACCGCCTCGGCCACCTCGCGCAGGGTGCCGTCGCCGCCCCCGGCGATCAGGGTCCGGTAGCCCGCCGCCAGGGCCTCGTCCACCAGGCGGCGGGCGTCGCCACTCTCCCAGGTGACCCGTACCGCCAGGTCCCAGCCCGCGTCGCGGCGCGCCTGCACCGCTGCGCGCACCTCGTCGTTGGTGGCCTGCTTGCCGTGCAGGATCAAGCAGGCCTTTCGCTCGCCCATGATCACCTCCATCGATCCGCAATCGCCGGAGTATAGGACCGCGCGCTCAGGGAAATGGCGTCATGCACTATCGCCCGGCCAACAAATATATCTAATTTCAAGATATATAATTCGAACAAATTGCGCTTTTACCTGCTTATATGATGATTGATCATGCTGCCCATTCCTCCCGGAGAACCCCCTCCGCGAGCAGACAGGAGACTCGAACATGATCGAAGTACGCCCCTTCGCCGAACTGGGTGGTGCTCACCACGGCTGGCTCAATGCCCGTCACCACTTTTCCTTCGCCGGCTACTACGACAGCCAGCGGATGAACTGGGGCCAGCTGCGCGTATGGAACGATGACGAGATCGCGCCCCACTCCGGTTTCCCGCCGCACCCGCACCAGGACATGGAAATCATCACCTACGTCCGCGAAGGTGCCATCACCCACCAGGACAATCTGGGTAACAAGGGGCGAACTGAAGCCGGCGACGTACAGGTGATGAGCGCGGGCACCGGCATCGCCCACAGCGAATACAACCTGGAAGACGAAACCACCAGGATCTTCCAGATCTGGATCATGCCCACCGAGTACGGCGCGGCGCCCTCCTGGGGTACCCGCCCGTTCCCGAAAGGCGAACGCGCCGGTGGCTTCGTGACCCTGGCCAGCGGTATCGATGAGGGTGGCGACGCCCTGCACATCCGCGCCAACGCCCGGCTTGCCGCGGCCACCCTCAAGGCCGGCCAGAGCGCCGAGTACCGCCTGGAAAAAGGCCGCAAGGCCTACCTGGTGGCCGCCAAGGGCCGCTACGAGGTCAATGGCGTCGCCGCCGAGGCGCGCGACGGAGTCGCGGTAAGGGATGTGGAAGTGCTCAGCTTCACCGCCAGCGAAGACAGCGAGATCGTGCTGGTGGATGTGGCCTGACCTGCCTCCCTCAAGGTGGTGCCGTGCAGGGTGGATAGCGCTTTTCTATCCACCATCGAGGCCGAGCAAGACACCGAGGGTGGAAATCCCCAAAGGGATTTCCACCCTACGCGCTACGGGGGCCTCAGCATGCATTACGCCGGATAGCCGGTGATCTCGCGGATCTTCCGGTACAGCGGCCGCAACTGCTTGTACATCCCCTGGTAGACCTCCCGGTAGAGCCGCTCGTAGGTCCGCTGCGCCTGGGGGTTCGGCTGGAAGACCTGCCCCACCCGCGTCATGGCGCGGATCGCCGTAGGGAAGTCCGGATGCAGCCCCAGGCCCACTGCGCAGTCGATAGCCGCACCAAGACCCGAAGTCTCGTAGACATGGGGCCGCTCCGCCGGCAGGCCGAAGATGTCGGCGGTGAGCTGCATGGCCGCATCGCTCTGGGAGCCGCCACCCGATACCCGCAGCCGGGTGATGGGCGTGCCGGAGCGCTTCTCGATCCGCTCCTTGCCCTGACGCAAGGCGTAGGCCAGGCCTTCGAGAATGGCGCGGTAGATATGTGCGCGGGTGTGCACATCGCCGAAACCGATGATCGCCCCCTTGGCCTCCAGCCCCGGCTCACGAATGCCAGGTGACCAGTAGGGTTGCAGCATCAGCCCCATGGAACCGGGCGGCACGCCGGCGACCAGTTCGTCGAACAGTACCTCGGGCTCCACCCCCAGCTCCTTCGCCCGCTGCATCTCGCGCAGGCCGAACTCCTGCTTGAACCAGCTGACCATCCAGAAGCCCCGGTAGATCATCACTTCGGTGTTGAAGTGATCCGGTATGGCCGCCGGATAGGGCGGGATCAGCGGAATGGTCTCCAGGTACTTGCGCCGGGTGGTGTTGATGGTCGCGGTGGTGCCGTAGGACAGGCAGGCCACGCTGGGCTCCACGCCACCGGCGCCGAGCACCTCGCAGGCCTTGTCGGCGCCCGCGGCGATCAGCGGCAGACCTTCCGGAATACCGGTATGGCGACTGGCTTGCGCAGTGATGCTGCCCAGGCGCTCGCCGGGCTTGAACAGTTCCGGCAGCTGCTCGCGGCGCACCGGCATGGACTGCCATTTCCAGTCCCGCGGCGGCGCCCACTGCAGGCGCTTGTAGTCGAACGGCAGGTAGGCGACCTGGCACGCCACCGAATCGACGAATCGGCCGCACAACCTGTGGCTGAGAAAGCCCGACAGCAACAGCACCTTGTGGGTGCGCGCCCAGAGCTCGGGCTCATGCTGCGCCACCCAGTTGACCTCGGCCTGGGCGCGGAAGTAATCCACCGTGGGCCCGAGGCCGAGCGCCTTGAACAGCCAGCCCCAGGCCCCCTTGATGCGCCCCTGCACGCTGGCCTGGCGCTGGTCCAGCCAGAGGATCGCCGGACGCAGCGCCCGGCCCTGCTCGTCCACATTGATCACCGTGCCGCGCTGGGTGGTCAGGGATACCCCGCGAATCAGGCGGCGGTCGATGTCCACCGACTCCCAGAGCAACCGGCAGGCTTCGCCCAGGCTGGCCCAGTAGTACTCCGGGTCCTGTTCGGCCCAGCCGGGCTGGCGGGAGTAGTAAGCCTCCAGCGGCACCTTGCCCTTGCCCACCAGGTTGCCCTCCAGGTCGAACAGCAGCGCCCGCACGCTCTGGGTGCCGTTGTCGATGGCCAGCAGATAGCTCTTCTCGTTCACGATGCATCCTTGTTCTTGTCATTCGGGCAAGCTGTAGCAGCGCCGCCAGAGCGCCAGGTAGTCGGCCTCTTCCCGCATCCAGCGCGCGTCGTCCCAGCCCAGCAGCGGCTGGCACAGGGCGCGGATACGCGGCAGCACGCCACGTGCGCCCTCGGGCAACAGCAGGCCGAGGCGGGTTCGGCGCAGCAGCAGATCATCCAGGTGCAGCACTAGTTCGCCTTCCGCCGCCCAGGCCAGTTCGGCCCAGAGGGTGTCGGTGGCGCCGACCCGCTCGTTGCCCAGCGACTCGAGCCAGCGCGACAGCTCCGGCAAGGCGCCCCCGTGGCGGCCGGCCAGGCGCAGGCGCTGGGCCGGCGACAGGGCCGGCAGGGGCGGTACGGCGACGGGCCGGAACACCGGGTCGCCCGCGTCCGTCAGGTCCTGGCCGACAAACTCCGCGCAGGCCCGCAACACCTCCAGCGCCAACAGGCGGAAGGTGGTCAGCTTGCCGCCGGCCAGGGTCACGCAGCCGGGTTCGCGCCAGAGGACGTGCTCGCGTTTCTCGTCCGAGGGTTTCAGTCGCACCCCGCCGTCGCTCACCACCGGCCGTACCCCCGCCCAGGTGGACAGCAGGTCGCCGCGGCCGATCCGCGCTGTCGGGAACTGCAGGGCGCAGGCCTCCAGCAGGTAGTCCACTTCCGCCGCGCTGATGCGCGCGTCCTGGTCCAGCCCTTCCCCATGATCGAGGTCGGTGGTGCCGATCACCGTGGCGCCCTCCCAGGGGAAGACGAACACCGGCCGGCCATCGGCCGGGTGCATGAAGCTGATGGCATGGGCCAGTGGCAGGCGCCACCCCGGCAGCAGCAGGTGGCTGCCGCGCAAGGGCCGGATATGCTCCGCCCCTTGCACCTGGCACAGTCGATCGGCCCAGGCGCCGGTGGCCAAGGCCACGGCACGGGCGCGGAAGGCGTAGCGCTCACCGCTTTCCAGATCCTCGGCTTCCAGGCCGGTCACCCTGCCCTGGTCGCGCCGGAGCTCCAGCACGCGCATGCCGTTGAGCGCTTCGCTGCCGTCTGCCCGCGCCTCTCCCAGCACCCGCAGCACCAGCCGGGCGTCGTCGGTCACCGCATCGAAGAAGCGGGTACCGCCCTGCAGGCCGGCTTCGGCCAGGCCGGGCACCAGGTAGCGCAGTTGCTGCAGCGGGTAATAGAGGTGGTTGCGCCGACCGGCCAGGGCGTCATAGACCGCCAGCAGGCCGCCGAACACCCGTGGCCCCGGGAAACCACCGCGATGGGGCATGAGGAAACTCAGCGGCTCCACCAGGCCCGGCGCTTCCGCCAGCAGGCGCTGGCGTTCGCGCACCGAGGCGCGGGTCAGGCCGAACTGCCCCTTGGCGACATAGCGCAAACCGCCATGGACCATCTTCGAAGAACGGCTGGAGGTGCCCCAGGCGAAATCCCGCTGCTCCAGCAGCAGGCATTTCCAGCCCCGCCGGGCCGCTTCCCGCAGGATTCCGGCGCCGCAGATGCCGCCACCGACCACTATCAGGTCCCAGTCGCGGCTGGCCAGTTCCGGCAAGGCGGCGGCGCGCCATTCGGCGTTCCAGGCAGCCATGGTCAGTCCTCGAGCAGCACGCCGGGAGCGAGTCGCTGCTCGGGATCGAAATGCCGCGCCAGGCTGCGCAATGCCGCCATGCCCAGCGGGCCTTTCTCCGCAGGCAGCCAGGGCGCGTGGTCGCGGCCGACGCCATGCTGGTGACTGATGGTGCCGCGGTTCTGCGCGATCGTTTCGCTGGCGGCGGCCTTCAGCTTGCGCCAGCGCGCCAGCGCCTCGGCATAGCTGCCACCGGGGCGGTAGACGTAGGTGGTGTAGATGCTCGACCCCTCGCCATAGACGTGGGACAGGTGGGTGAACACGTGCACCCGCTCGCCTTCGGCCTTCAGCCCGTTGCGCAGGCTGGCCTCGACCTTGCCCAAGAGGTTGTCGACATTGACCCAGTCGGTGGCGGTTTCCAGGGTGTCCACCACATAACCGGCGTCCCACAGGGCGTGACGCAGATAAGGAAAGCGGAAGCGGTTCTCCGCCCACTTGCGGCCCAGCAGGGTACCGGTGAAGACCCCGCCGAAGCCTTTCAACAGCCGCCGGGCCTGCTTCAGCGACGCGGCGTTCTGTGCGCGGTTGCCGGTTACGCCGAAGGTCAGCATGCACTTGCCGGCGCCGGCGCCGCGCAAGGCCAGGTACTTCTCCAGCAGGGCGATCCGCCCTGGATGGCCGGCCAGGGCCAGCTGGGTCTCGGTCTCGATGGCGTTGGACAGGCGCAGCATGGACAGCGGCACCCGCGCCTGGGCCAGGCTGCGGATGCCCTTGAGCGCCTGGCTCCAGTTGGGCAGGAACACGGCGTAGAAGGCCTCCTGCTCGGCCAGGCGGGTGACCCGCACCCGCACTTCCGAGATCACCCCGAAGCGCCCTTCCGAGCCCAGCACCAGCTCGCGCAGGTCCGGCCCCGCGGCCGAGGCCGGGAAAGTGGGCAGCGCCATAGGGCCGGAAAAGGTCTCCAGGATGCCGCCGGCGAAGAGCTGCTCGATGCGCCCGTAACGCAGCGACTGCTGACCGCTGGAGCGGCTGGCCACCCAGCCGCCGAGGGTCGACAACTCCCAGGACTGCGGGAAGTGCCCCAGGGTATAGCCACGGGCGCGCAGCTGGCTTTCCACCTGCGGGCCGTTGGCCCCGGGGCCGAAAGTGGCGACCAGGCTTTCCTCGTCCAGTTCGACGAGGCGATTCATGCGCTCCAGCGAGACGGTCAGCACCGGCCGTTCACCGGCCTGCGGATTGATATGGCCGGCCACCGAGGTGCCGCCGCCATAGGGAATCACCACTAGGTCGCGCTCGGCGGCCAGCGCCAGCAACTGGCGGATCTGTTCCGGGGTTTCCGGGAAGGCCACGCCGTCGGGGAACTGGCCGAACCGGCCTTCGCGCATGGCCAGCCAGTCCGGCAGGCTCTGGCCACGGGCATGGCGCACGCGGGTCTCGGCATCCAGGCTGATCAAGGGATGGGCCTGCAGGCGCGAGACCGGCACAAGGGCCAGCACCTGGTCCAGGCCGGCATCGGGCAAGGGCTGGCCCGCGCTTATGCGCTCGGCCAGGAAACCCGCCCCATTGGCGGGCAGCTCCACCACAGTCGCCTCGTCGCCCCAGCCATTCCAGCGTCGCATGCCGTTCTCCTTGTTCGGGTTGTTTCGGAGGGTTTCGATGGCTGCCTATACTAGCCGCCCGCCCAAAGGCGTCACTGTCGGATCGGGACAGTGGCCATCGCCAATCAGGACATGACAAGAACCCCCATGCATTCGCTCGGCTATACCTCGGTTCCCGCCCTGCTCAGATACCTGCGCCACGCCGAACAGCTCGGCCTCGACCAGGCCACCACCCTCGCTGCCGCCGGCATCCGTGCAGAGGACCTGGCGGACAACGGCAAGCGCCTGCCCAGCGAAGCCCACGAGCGCCTGCTGGCCCATCTGATCCGTGAGTCGGGCGATACCCTCTTCGGCCTGCATTCGGCGCGCTACGTGCAGCCCGGGTCCTGGAGCGTGCTGGGCTACATCACCATGAACTGCGCCACCCTGGGCGAGGCCATGGGCCGCATCGCGCCCTACGAGAAGCTGGTGGGCGACATGGGGGTGAGCCGCATGGAAGCCACGGACGATGTGGTGCGGATGATCTGGAACTGCCGCCACCAGGACCCGGCGATCCGCCGCCACATGGTGGAGAACGTGCTGGCTTCCTGGTTGCTCTATGCGCGCTGGATCGCCGACATGCAGCGCTCGCCGCGGGAAGTCTGGTTCGAGCACAGCCAACCCGAGGGGACGGTACCGGACGACTACGAAGAGGTGTTCGGCTGCCCTGTACGTTTCGACCAGCCCTGCAACGCCCTGCTGGTGCCCCTGGACTACCTGGCCGTCCCCCTGCGCCAGGCGGATGCCAACCTGCTGCGTACCCTGGAGGAACACGCCCTGGCACTGATGGCGGGGCTGGACGACGACGAACCGCTGCCGCAACGGGTGAAGAACGCCCTGCGCCTGCTGCTGAAGGACGGCCTGCCACGCAAGGAAAAGGTCGCGGAGAAGTTCCACATGACGGTGCGCACCCTGCAGCGCCACCTGCAGCAAGCCGGCACCAGCTACCAGCAGATACTCGATGAACTGCGCCGGGAGCTGGCCGAGCACTACCTGCTGCGCAGCGACCTGCCGATCCAGGACATCGCCTGCTACCTGGGCTTCACCGAGTCCCGCTCCTTCCACCGCAGCTTCAAGACCTGGACCGGGCGGACGCCGGGGGAGTATCGCGAGGCGAAGCGACAAGGCTGAGGGCGCGG
>NZ_JBHSOU010000066.1:264153-271928 GCF_042656385.1 Pseudomonas sp. GCM10022186 | reverse complement strand
GTAGGGGCGAATTCATTCGCCAAGGGACGCGAAGCGGCCCCCGGCAAGGCCAGGGGCAGACCTTCGGCCTGCTTGGCGAATGAATTCGCCCCTACAGGTGATTTGCCCAGGGAAAGTCCCTAAGCCTGCAACTCACTCAACGGAATGAAGCGCACGGAGTCACCCTCGGCCGGGGTAGTGCCTTCCAGCACCTCCACCAGCCCCTCGGCCCAGGCCGCGCTGCGCAGCACGCCGGAGCTCTGGTTCGGATAGATCACCGCACGACCGTTCTCCAGGCGCGCGCGCAGGTATTCGCGGCGATTGCCCGGCTTCTTCCAGGTGAAACCAGCCGGCACCACGAAGCCCAGGGGCTCCACCTCCGCCACGCCGAGGCGGCGCAACAGGTAGGGCCGCGCCAGCAGGCCGAAGGTGACCAGTGTGGAGGCCGGGTTGCCCGGCAGGCCGATCACCGGCACCCCACGGAAATGCCCGAAGGTCAGCGGCTTGCCGGGCTTGATCGCCAGCTTCCACAGCGCCAGCTCGCCCTCTTCCCGCAGCGCCGCGCCGAGGAAGTCCGCCTCGCCCACGGAGACTCCGCCGGTGGAGAGGATCAGGTCCACCTGGTCGAGGTCCGCCAGGGCCTTGCGGGTCAGTTCCAGGTCGTCGGCGAGGATGCCGGCATCCACCACGGCGCAGCCCAGGCGCTTGAGCCAGGCGATCAGCAGGCTGCGATTGCTGTTGTAGATCTGCCCAGGCCCCAGGGGCTGGCCGGGCGGCACCAGTTCGTCGCCCGTGGAGATCACCGCCACTACCGGCCGACGGCGCACCACCAGCTCGGCCGCACCAAGGGATGCGCACAGGCCCATCTCGATGGGCCCCAGGCGGGTGCCGACCGGCAGCACGGTTTCGCCGCTGCGGGTTTCCTGGCCACGGGCGCGGACGTTCTGCCCGGTCCTCAGCGGTTCGAGGAAGCGCACCCGGCCATCGGCCAGGACCTCGACGTTCTCCTGCATCTCCACCAGGTCGGCGCCCTCGGGCAGCGGCGCACCGGTAAAGATGCGCGCGCAGGTCCCCGCCTGCAGCGGCTGCGGAGCGCTGCCGGCGAGGATGCGCTGGCTCACTGCCAGCGGTTCGCCCTGCCAGTCGGCCAGGCGCAAGGCGTAACCATCCATGGCGCTGTTGTCCCAGGGCGGCAGGTCGAGGCCGGCCACCAGCGGCTCGGCCAGCACGCGGCCATCGGCATCGGCCAGGGCCACGCGCTCATGGGCGTCGATGGAAGCCTCCTCGGCCAGCGCCAGCAGGCGCGCCAGGGCGTCCTCCACCGGCATCAGGCCGGGGCCGCTCATCCGCGTCCCTCGCAGGCGTTGGCCTGGGTCAGGTGCGGCACGAAGTTGCAGGGGCGGTGACGGTTGTCCAGCTGCTCGGCGAGGATGCCGTCCCAGGCGGTGCGGCAGGCATTGGTGGAGCCCGGCAGGCAGCACACCAGGGTGCCGTTGGCGAGGCCGGCCAGGGCACGGGACTGCATGGTGGAAGTGCCAATATCGCCCACGGAAATCTGCCGGAAGTATTCGCCGAAACCGTCCACCTGCTTGTCCAGCAGGCAAGCCACCGCCTCGGGGGTGCTGTCGCGGCCGGTGAAGCCGGTGCCACCGGTGATCAGCACCACCTGCACACTGTCGTCGGCGATCCAGGTGGCGACCTGGGCGCGGATCTTGTACAGGTCGTCCTTGAGCAGCACCCGCGCGGCCAGGTTGTGGCCGGCAGCGGCCAGGCGATCGACGAAGAGCTGGCCGGAGGTGTCGGTCTCCAGGCTGCGGGTATCACTGACGGTAAGAACGGCGATATTGAGCGGCACGAACACCGCCTCGGCCTTGTGACTCATGGCAGGCTTCCAGTTGTAGGAGTGAATGCCCGGTGTTATATCACAGCGCCGCCCCCGGAGACCCGTCCATGTCCGACAAGCCCTTGCCACCCTGCTCCGTCCTGCTGCTGTCCGGCGGCCGCGGCCAACGGCTGGGCGGCCGCGACAAAGGCCTGGAACAGTGGCGGGGCCGCCCGCTGATCGCCTGGCTTCACGACAGGGTCCGGCCGATCACCGACGACCTGATCATCTCCTGCAACCGTAATGAAGAACGCTACGCCGCCTGGGCGGACCAGCTGGTGCAGGACGACAGCCCGGATTTCCCCGGCCCGCTGGCGGGTATTCGGGCCGGCCTGGCCGTGGCCCGTCACGAGCAGGTGCTGGTATTGCCCTGCGATGCCCCACAGGTGGACGACACCTTGATCAGCGCTTTGCTAAATGCATCCGGCGACCGCCCCGTGATGGTCCGCCAGGGCAAATTCTGGGAACCGCTGTTCTGCGTCCTGCCGCGCGCCCTGCTGCCTGTACTGGAAGCCGGCTGGCAAGCCGGGGAACGCAGCCCGCAACGCATCCTGCGCCAGCTCGACCTGCTGGCCGTGGACTGCCCCGAAGGCGATCCGCGCCTGGCCAACCTCAATACGCCGGAGCTGCTGGGCGATAACCCGGTGAAGGATTGAGCCGATTCGCTGGAACTTTGGACGGGAGTCTTTCGTCTGAAAGGTCGTACAACCAGCGTAATCATCTAAGGAGATGACGAATGAACCAGCGGATAGTCCCCGCCTTCCTGCTCGCCATGGGCCTCTTCACTCTTGCCGGTTGCTCCGCGCCGAGCGTGATCACCCTCAATGACGGACGCGAGCTCCAGGTCGTGGACACCCCCGAGTACGACGAAGACACCGGCTTCTACGAATTCGAACAACTCGATGGCAAGCACGCAAAGGTGAACAAGGACCAGGTTCGCACCATCAAGGAACTCTGATCCGCTCGGCCCGCTCCCGCCCCTCCGCCGGAGCGGGCTCCTCCCCCCAACCGACTCCACGCCATTCGCAGCCTCCCGCGTCCACCTTCTGGCCCTGCGAAAAAAATTCAAAAATTTTTTCGCTAACCCCTTGTAGACCAAAAGTTTTTCTGTAGAATGCGCGCCACACAACGGAGCGTAGCGCAGCTTGGTAGCGCGTCTCGTTCGGGACGAGAAGGTCGCTGGTTCGAATCCAGTCGCTCCGACCAAATCCCGAAAAACCCGCCTGATAAGGCGGGTTTTTTATTGCCCGGGATTTTTGCCCGCCCTTCTCTCCTGCTCCCTCGAAAGCCTTGCTTGCCAGCAGCGTGCCCGCCTATAGTCCGCGCGCCACGGTCAATCCCGTGGCCGACCTTGGCCGGTCGAACAACTCTAGGCGCACAGGCGCCCCTATGACCGTTGCAGGCGTTCCTTTACGCCCGCAATGGCGCGTCATGGCAACTGTGCGCGGGACACCTTCGGGTGTGCCGGGTGCCTAGAGTCCCGGTCGGCCAACCCGCGTACAGTTGTCACCCTTATTCGCTTGGCCGCGAATCGTGGCAGCTCCCCCCTAACTCTAGGAGCTTCACTCATGGACGATTCCCGCTTCATTCCCCTTTCCGAAAATGCGATCCAGGCGCCAGTGCTGCTGCTCGATACCGGCGCTTCCTACGCTGACTTGCAGGATTGCGCCGAACAGCGCCTGCACGCGGCCAAGGGCCTGCTGCTCAGTGTCACCCGCATGCAGATCGAGATTGCGGAAAGCCGAGACCTGGTGTGCCTGGCCAACGCGGCCCACCTGTTGCTGTCAGATGCCAGCGACCTGTTCGCGGCCGCGCGAAAAGCGGCGCTCAGGAAACCGTAGGTTGGTGCGGGCCGGCGAAGCCCAACGAGCGATGTTGGGCTCCGTTCGGCCCCCACATGCGAGGCAAGTCAGCTGGAAAGAAACGCCGCCACCGCCGCCGCATCGAAGGGCCAGCCCAGTTCGTGGCCAGTATCGCAACGACGCAGGACCGGGATGCGCAGGCCGTAGGCCTGAACCCACTCTTCCCGATCGGCGATGTCCACCAGCTCCACCATCAGGCCGCGCTCGACGAAGGGCATGAGCACGCCTTCCGCCACCTCGCAAAGGTGGCAGCCGACAGTGCCGAAGAGTTGGCATTCAGGAAGCATCGGGACGCGCCTCGAAGATCGACGAGGCGCGAATTCTAGCATGGGGCCGAGCCGTCGTGACCCGGCCATCCGCGCCGCCTGGCAAGGGCGTCAGCCCTCCACCGGCCAGCGCATCAGACGCCGGCGGCACGCAGCAACTGCAGGGCGGCCTCCCTGGCTTCCGGCGCCTGGTCACCCGGCCCCTGGATATGGGCCATGCTGATCGCCCCCTCCATCAGGTACTGCAGCTGGCGCGCCAGGCGCTCGGGCTGCGGCGCCCCCAGGCGCTCCAGGGCGTCACGGAAGTAGTTCTGGGTGGCGATCTTGTAGGACGCCGCCAGGCGATGCACCGGATGTTCACGGTCGTGGAACTCGGCCGCGGCATTGATGAAGGCACAGCCGCAGAACTCGTCCTGCCTGAGCCATTCATCCAGACCGTCGAACACCCGCAGGATGGCCTCGCGCGGCGGCAGGTGCGCGAAGGCCCGGGCCATCCTCTCGGCAGCCGGCGCGAAACGCGCCTCCAAGGCCGCGATGATCAGCTCGTCCTTGGACTTGAAATGCTTGTAGAGGGTCATCTTGGCCACGCCGGACTCCGCCAGGATGCGGTCGATGCCGGTAGCGTGGAACCCCTCGCGATAGAAGAGCGCGAGAGCGGTGTTGACCAGTTGATCGCGTTTACTCGATGCCATTGCAGCCTCCTCGACCGCGCATTATGCGCATCCGTCCAAGCCCGCTCAAACCGCGCCGGGCACGGACTCCAGGGACGAGGCAAAATTCGCTCTTGAAATATACAGACAGGTCTGTCTACTATCCAGCCCACATTCCACCGCGAGGGACTCGCCATGCAACTCCATGACTTCTACCTGTCCGGCAACTGCTACAAGGTCCGCCTGTTTCTCGGCCTGATCGGCCAGAGCGCCGAGCTGCTGACCGTGGACCTGCCCCGGGGCGCACAGAAGCGTCCCGAGTTCCTCGCGCTCAACCCCCGGGGCCAGGTCCCGGTGCTGGTGGACGATGGCCAGCCGCTGGTCGACTCCCAGGCCATCCTGGTCTACCTGGCGCGACGCTACGCAGAGGAACACTGGTATCCGCAGGAGGCCCTGGCCCAGGGGCAGATCGCCGGATGGTTGAGCCTCACCGCCAACGAGATCCACAACGGTGCGGCTCGCGCCCGGGTCGGACTGAAATTCGGCCGCCCGGTGGACCTGGACGACGCCCAGGCCCGTGGCCGCCAGGTGCTGGAACTGGTGGATGCGCACCTGGCCGGTCGCAACTGGCTGGTGGACGAGCGACCCAGCATCGCCGATGTGGCGGTCTACCCCTACCTGGCGCTGGCCGAGGAAGGGGGCCTGGACCTGGCGCCCTACCAGAACCTGGATGCCTGGTTCGCGCGCATCCGCGCCCTGCCCGGCTACGTCGACCTGCCCCGCCTTTGACCGCTCCGGAGGCCATGATGAGCAGCCCATTCCATCCCGGCGAACAAGCGATCCAGGCCCGCCTCGGCGTCCGCGAGCAGGTGGAGGCGATGGGCAGCCGCATGATCCGCAACCAGATGCCAGAGCAGCATCGCCAGTTCTTCAGCCAACTGCCCTGGCTGCTCGTGGGCAGCCTGGACAGCGACGGCCAGCCGGTGGCTTCGGTGCTCTGGGGCAAGCCGGGATTCGTCCATTCGCCGGAGCCCAGCCTGCTGCGCATCAACGCCAGGCCCGAGCCGGACGACCCGCTGGGCGCCAACCTGCACGACGCAGCGCGTCTCGGCCTGCTCGGCCTGGAACTGCCGACCCGGCGACGCAACCGCATGAACGGGCCACTGGTGGACAGCGATGGGGAAGGATTCACCCTGGCCGTCCAGCAATCCTTCGGCAACTGCCCGAAGTACATCCAGTCCCGCGACTGGCACTGGGAGGAGCGCTCCCCAGGGCCACTGGAACAGGGAACCGGCCCCGACACCCGCTGGCTGGAACTGGTACGCCGCAGCGACACCCTGTTCATCGCCAGCCAGCACCTGGACCCGCAGACCGGCGGCGTCGACATTTCCCACCGCGGCGGCGCGCCCGGCTTCGTGGTGGTGGGCGACGACGATCGCCTCTGGCTGCCGGACTACAGCGGCAACCTGATGTTCAACACCCTCGGCAACCTTCTGCTGGAACCCCGCTGCGGCCTGCTCTGGGTGGACTTCAGCAGTGGCGACCTGCTGCAGCTGGAAGCCCGTGCGGAGATCCTCTGGCCGGACGGGGCCAGGTCAGGCGCCCTCCCCGCCTTGCCCGGTGCCGAACGCCTGGTGGCCCTCACCCCCGGCCGCTGGTGCCTGCGCCGCAGCCGCTTGCCCCTCGGTTTCGGTGCCGCACAACCCTCCCCCTTTCTGCCCCAAGGACACTGAGCCCATGCGCCCGCATTCCTATCTCCTCTTGCTCCTGCTCGGCACCTTCAGCTTCGCCGCCCAGGCCGAGGGGCTGCGTTTCGCCCTGGTGAAGACCTCCCAGACAGAAACCCTGGATGCCTTCACCGTCGCCGACGGCCAATGGACCGAGAAGGTGACGGTCAACCATACGGCGGTGCTGATCCAGCACCATGCCGCCACCCTGCTCTTCGATACCGGGCTCGGCCGCCAGGTGGACAGCCAGTTCAACGGCGAGATGCCCTGGCTGGACAAGCCGCTGATGCAGTACGAAAGCGTCACCCCCGCCCGCGACCAGTTGGACCGCGATGGCATCCAGGTGGATCGCATCATCCTCAGCCATGCCCACTGGGATCACGCCTCGGCCCTGGCGGACTTCTCCGAAGTGCCGATCTGGGCGCCGTACGAGGAGATCGAGTTCAGCGAAATCGCGACGCCGCCCGCGGTACTGCCCAGCCAGTTCGCCCATGGTGTGAAATGGCATCCCTTCACCTTCCTGCCGGTGCCCTTCCTGGGCTTCGAGGAAAGCCTCGACCTGTTCGGCGACCGCAGCCTGGTGCTGGTGCCGCTGCACGGCCATACCCCGGGCTCGGTGGGCCTGTTCCTGACCCTGGACGACGGCCGGCGCTTCTTCTTCACCGGCGATGCCAGCTGGCGCCTGGAAGGCTTCACCGGGCCGAAGGAAAAGTTCTGGGTCAGCCGCCGGATGGTCGACAACGACCGCGAAGCCACGCGCGACCAGTTGCAGAAGGTCCACGAACTGCTCCAGCGCGAACCCGGGCTCACCGTGGTTCCGGCCCATGACGCACGGGTTCAGGACCAGCTCGGCTATTACCCGCAGTGGGTGGAGTGAGCCGCCGACCATCGTCTAAGGGAAAAATCTGTAACGAAATGCTTTAGTCACCTTGTTGTAACAGGACGACCCGACCGACCTGCAACCCAACGAGGAGACAATAACAATGAGCAAGACCTCGCTCGCGCAAGCCGTGGCCCTCGCCACGGTTGGCGCCAGTGTCACCCTGCCGGGCATCGCCCAGGCTGAGTTCATCAAGGACAGCAAGGCCAGCCTGGAACTGCGCAACTTCTACTTCAATCGCGACTTCCGCCAGGACAACGCGCCCCAGGCCAAGGCCGAGGAGTGGGCCCAGGGCTTCCTCCTGCGCTACGAATCCGGCTTCACCGAAGGCTCCGTCGGCGTCGGCGTCGATGCCCTCGGCCTGCTCGGCGTCAAGCTCGACTCCAGCCCCGACCGCAGCGGCACCGGCCTGCTCAAGCGCGACCGCGAAACCGGCCGCGCCCAGGACGAATACGGCGAACTCGGCCTCACCGCCAAGCTGCGCGCCTCGAAAAGCGTGCTCAAGGTCGGCACCCTGCTGCCCAAGCTC
>NZ_JBHSOU010000066.1:190644-263884 GCF_042656385.1 Pseudomonas sp. GCM10022186 | reverse complement strand
TGCTGCCGCTGGGCGACAAGCAGTCCTTCAAGAGCGACCTGCGCTTCGCCCGCTCCACCGACGAAGGCACCAGCAACGTCGACAACAAGGCCTTCGGCGCCATGCTCACCTACGCCTTGGGCGGCCACGCCTTCGGCCTCGGCTACCAGAGCATGAGCGGCGACACCGGCTTCGCCTACATCAACGGCACCGACCCCTTCCTGGTCAACTACGTGCAGATCGGCGACTTCGCCAACAAGGACGAGAAGTCCTGGCAGGCCCGCTACGACTACAACTTCGCCAGCCTCGGCATTCCCGGCCTGACCTTCATGACCCGCTACCTGTCCGGCGACAACATCGACCTGGGCGCCAATCGCGAAGAAGGCAAGGAATGGGAACGCAACATGGACATCGCCTATGTGTTCCAGGAAGGGCCGCTGAAGAATTTCGGCGTCAAGTGGCGCAACGCCACGGTGCGCTCCAACTTCGCCAGCGATATCGACGAGAACCGCCTGATCCTCAGCTACGTGATGCCGCTCTGGTAAGCGTTTCCCGACGAAGAGGCCCGCCATCCGGCGGGCTTCCTCGTTCTGGCACGGACCATCGTAGGGTGGACCACGCTTCACCGGTCCACCATCGACGTTCAGCCGAACCACGAATGGTGGATAGAAAAGCGCTATCCCCCTACAAGGCTGTTGCGCCAACCTGTGGGAGCGAATTCATTCGCGAATTCGGCCGTTCAGTCCTGCGAGGTGGCACCGATCTTGTGCACCGAAAGGTCGGCGCCGTAGTACTCCTCCTCCTGGCTCAGGCGAATGCCCAGGGTCGACTTCAGCAGGCCGTAGACCACGAAGCCGCCAACCAGCGCCACCAGAATGCCCAGGCCGGTGCCGATCAGCTGGCTGACCAAGCTGACGCCGCCCAGGCCGCCAAGGGCCTCCTGACCGAAGATGCCGCAGGCGATGCCGCCCCAGACCCCGCAAAGGCCGTGCAGCGGCCAGACGCCGAGCACGTCGTCGATCTTCCACTTCACCTGGGTAGCGGTGAAGGCCCAGACGAACAGGCCGCCGGCCAACGCGCCGGTGGCCAGGGCCCCCACCGGGTGCATCAGGTCGGAACCGGCGCACACCGCCACCAGACCGGCAAGCGGGCCGTTGTGCAGGAAGCCGGGGTCATTGCGCCCCACCAGCAGTGCGGCGACGGTGCCACCGACCATGGCCATCAGCGAGTTCACCGCCACCAGGCCGCTGACGCCTTGCAGGGTCTGGGCGCTCATCACGTTGAAGCCGAACCAGCCGACGATCAGGATCCAGGAGCCCAGCGCCAGGAAAGGGATGTTCGACGGCGCGAAGGCCACCAGGCGGCCATCGCGATAGCGCCCGTCGCGATGCCCCAGCAATACGACCGCGCCGAAAGCCAGCCAACCGCCCACCGCGTGCACCACCACGGAGCCGGCGAAGTCATGGAAGCTGGCACCGAAGCTGTTCTTCAACCAGTCCTGCACGCCGAAGTTGCCGTTCCAGATGATCCCCTCGAAGAAGGGATAGACGAAGGCGACGATCAGCAACGTGGCGCAGAGTTGCGGGCAGAACCTGGCGCGCTCGGCGATACCGCCGGAGATGATGGCCGGAATGGCCGCGGCGAAGGTCAGCAGGAAGAAGAACTTCACCAGGGCGTAGCCATGGTCGGCGGCCAGGGCACTGGCCGGTTCGAGGAAGGTCACGCCGTAGGCGATCCAGTAGCCGATGAAGAAATAAGCCAGGGTCGAGACTGCGAAATCGGAGAGGATCTTCGACAGGGCGTTGACCTGGTTCTTCTGCCGCACCGTACCGACTTCGAGGAAGGCGAAGCCCGCGTGCATGGCCAGCACCATTACGGCGCCCATCAGGATGAACAGGGTGTTGGAGCCGTGGATCAGGGTTTCCACGGCGCTATTGAGGTTTTCCATTGGCGAAGGGAGCTCCGGCAGCGAGGAAAAAGCACCAAAGCAGTTCAAGGCGGGTCCGGCACGCACCATCCTGAAGCCTGAGCGCACCACCAAGGGCCGGATCGAAACCCCGTTTTGGTGCATGCCGGCAGGCGCAAGACCTGTCTCGAAAAGCCTTTTTCTTTGTTTTTCATAGGTTTGAAGCGACTTTGCCGAACCGGGAAGCCCATCCGGGACGCCCCGATGCGGCGCAACCCGCCACAACCGCGCACCACCCCGATGCAAGCGCTATACCAGCGACGCCAGGGAAAATCCCAGTGAACCTTGGAAGAAGGCACCTACTCTTAGGCATTGAGTCCTACAAGGAGAATCGTCATGCCCCGTAAGACCGCCACCCACGCACAGGACGACCTGCTGGCCGACTTCCAGACCCTGGTCAGCGATACCGAGAAGCTGCTGCAGGACACCGCCAGTCTGGCGGGCGACCAGGCCGACGAGTTGCGCCTGCAGATCCACGAAAGTCTCAAGCGCGCTCGCGAGACCCTGCGTGACACCGAGCAGAACCTGCGTGATCGCGGCCAGGCCGCGGTCCAGGCCACCGAGGACTACGTCCAGGAACACCCCTGGCAGAGTGTTGGCCTGGCTGCCGGCATCGGTTTCCTGCTCGGCCTGCTGGCCGCCCGGCGCTGACCATGAGTGACGAAGCCCCCTCCTCCCGGGCCTCGGGACGCGCCGCCTCGCCCAAGCGCCTCGGCGCCTCGCTGCTGGGCTTGCTCCACAGCCACGTGGAACTGTTCGGCATCGAGCTGCAGGAACAGAAGGCCAACAGCCTCTACCTGCTGATCTTCGGCGGCCTTACCCTGATTTTCGCCCTGCTCCTGCTGATCGGGCTGTCCGGCCTGGTGCTGATGCTGCTCTGGGACAACTGGCGGTTCGAGGCCCTCGGCGGCCTCTGCGTCTTCTACCTGCTCGCCAGCCTCTACTGCGGCATCCGCCTGCGGGCGGCAGTGGATGATGATGAATCCCCCTTCAGCGCCACCCTGGAAGAACTGGCCCGTGACCGTGAGCGCCTCTTGCCATGAGCCTGCCGGAACTGCCACGCAGGGCCAGCCGCCGCAACATGCACAAGGCGCTGGTGCGCCTGCGGCTGGAGATGCAACGCCAGGAACTGCGCCACGAGTCGCTGCTGCTGACCCAGCCCCTGCGCCAGGCACGGGAGTTCTCGCGCCAGCTGGACATCCCCCACGCACCGCTCTGGGGCATGGCGGCGATAGCGGCCCTGGGGTTCTTCGCCGCGCGCAAGGGCAGCCTGAAGCGCGGCCTGCGCCTGGGCAGCGTGCTCTACCCCTTGCTGCAGGCGCTTCTGAAGCGGCCACCGGGCGCAGGGCCCGGCTAGCCGCGCTTCGCGGGCAAGGCAACCGGCCACATTCTTGCTACGGGTGGCGGCCCGCCGCACCAGACATCGACGTGGACGCCGCCTGCCTGGCGAAGGACTGAGCCACCGGCCAAGGCTTGGGTTAGAGTAGTGCCTTCGGTCACTGAACGGCGAGGACAGGCCTTGGACTGGCAGACCCTGCTCACCCGCGAACGCCTTGGCAAACCGGTGCACAGCACCGACGAGCTGGGCCGCAGCCCCTTCCACAAGGATCACGACCGCATCATCTTTTCCGGCGCCTTCCGCCGCCTCGGGCGCAAGACCCAGGTGCACCCGGTATCCAGCAACGACCACATCCACACGCGCCTCACCCACTCCCTGGAAGTGAGCTGCGTCGGCCGCTCGCTGGGCATGCGCGTGGGCGAGACCTTGCGCGAAGCGCTGCCGGACTGGTGCGAACCCTCGGACCTGGGCGTGATCGTGCAATCCGCCTGCCTGGCTCACGACATCGGCAATCCGCCCTTTGGCCACTCGGGGGAAGACGCCATCCGCTACTGGTTCCAGCAGGCGGCCGCGCGGGGCTGGCTGGATGCCATGAGCGACGCTGAGCGCGAGGACTTCCTCAATTTCGAAGGCAACGCCCAAGGCCTGCGGGTGCTGACTCAACTGGAATATCACCAGTTCGACGGCGGCATGCGCCTGACCTACGCCACCCTCGGCACCTACCTGAAGTACCCCTGGACCTCGCGCCATGCCGAGGCCCTGGGCTACAAGAAGCACAAGTTCGGCTGCTATCAGAGCGAGCTGCAGCTGCTGGAACAGATCGCCGCCAAGCTGGAGCTGCCGCGGCTCGACGAGCAGCGCTGGGCGCGCCATCCGCTGGTCTATCTGATGGAAGCGGCGGACGACATCTGCTACGGCCTGATCGACCTGGAAGACGGCCTGGAAATGGAGCTGCTGGACTATGCGGAAGTCGAAGCCCTGCTGCTCGGCCTGGTGGGCGACGACCTGCCGGAAACCTATCGCCAGCTGGGTCCGAAGGACTCCCGCCGGCGCAAGCTGGCGATCCTGCGCGGCAAGGCCATCGAACACCTGACCAACGCCGCCGCCCGGGCCTTCGTCGAGCAGCAGTCCGCCCTGCTGGCCGGCACCCTGCCGGGCGACCTGGTGGAACACATGCATGGGCCGGCCAAGCGCTGCGTGCTCAAGGCCAAGGCCATCGCCCGCGAGAAGATCTTCCAGGACAAGCGCAAGACACTCCATGAGATCGGCGCCTACACCACCCTGGAAGTCCTGCTCAACGCCTTCTGTGGTGCGGCCCTGGAACAGCACGGCGGGCGCACCCCGTCGTTCAAGCACCGGCGCATCCTCGACCTGCTGGGCAACAATGCGCCCAGCCCGGACTGGCCGCTGTACCGCTCATTCGTACGGGTGATCGACTTCATCGCCGGCATGACCGACAGCTACGCTACCGAAATGGCCCGCGAAATGACGGGACGATCCAGCCCGACCTGAACCGGGCCCCAGGAGCCGAGTCGATGGGAGACCTTTTCCGACGCAGCCTGCGCTGGCACGCCGGCCCGCCCGACTGGGGCCCCGCCCTGGTGGCAGGCCTGGGCTGCGGCCTGCCGCTGATCCTGGGCCTGTTCACCGGCCACAGCGGATTCCTCTGGGCCGCCACCGGCGCCTTCCAGGCCGCCCTGGCCAACCCCCTGCACCACCTCGGCATGCTGCGCATGGTCCTGCTCACCGGGTTGGGCGCGCTCTGCGCCGGGCTGGGTTTCTGGGCAGCCAGCCATCCGCTGCTGAGCCTGGCCAGCTTCGCCCTGATCGGCCTGCTGCTGGCCGTGCTGCAACGCTTTGGCAGCGAAATCGGCAAGTTGGGGGCGTGCCTCGCCGCCTGCCTCTGCCTTGGCCAGGGCCAGGCGGGGCTGGGTAGCCTGAACAACGGCCTGGCGGTGGGCGCCCTGTTCGCCATTGGCGGACTCTGGGTGATGCTGCTGGCTTTCGCCCTGCGGGCCTCCCAGGGCCTGCGGCTGTGGCCGCTGATGCCGGGGCCCGGCAACCTGGCGGATGTGGCGCGGCGCCTGGTGCGGCGCATGTCCCAGCGTCTCTGGCTGATCCATGCGACGGCCTGTTGTGCGGCCGGCGCCCTGGCCGGCCTGGCGGTCAATCTGTCCGGCCTGCCCAGGGGCTACTGGCTGACGCTGACGGTACTGGCCACCATCCAGATGGACCTCGACAGCAGCCTCGAACGCGCCGTCCAGCGTTGCCTGGGCAGCCTGGTCGGCGCGCTGATCCTGATCGGGATGGGGAGCTGGTTGCAGAGCCCGGCGCTGCTGGTGGCCTGCATCTTGCCGCTGCTCGTCGTCAGCCGCGCCTTCATCGCCCAGCACTATGGCCCGTTCGTGGTGCAGACCACCTTATGCTTCGTGCTGCTGGCCGAAAGCCTCTCCCTCGACTGGCAGCTGCCCGAGGTGCGTCTCTACAACAGCCTGATGGGCGCGGCGCTGGGGCTGCTGGTGGCCTACCTCGCCCACCGCGCCCGCCTGCGCTGGGGGAGTACGGCGCCACGGATGGAGGAAGCGCGTCAGGGTGAATAAGCATCCACGTTCGTAGAACCTGGACTCGCCTCTGCCCCATCGTAGGGTGCGCCATGCGCACCGATGCGTGCTCAGCCCCTGCGCCGCGCTCAACCCTTGGTGCGCGTGGCGCACCCTACCAGGTCAGCTCCGTCGCTTCATCCAGACAAATCGAGAAGCCCGGGCCTCACTCCTCCAGATGCTGCGCCAAGGCCTCCAGCAGGCTGTCCAGGCTGCGACGGATCGCTTCCGCCAGCCGCCGCAGCTCTGCCTCCCGGACACCGCCGGCATAGGCCTCGGCAAATGCCATGCACTGGCCGAGCAGGGGCTGCGCTTCGAACAGCGCCACGGCCCCCTTGATCCTGTGCACCAGCCGCTCCACCTCCTCCCAGGCCTCGGCCTGCAGCAAGTCGTCCAGTTCCACGGCGTCGGCCTGACTGGCCCGGCGCATCTCCGCCAACAGCAGGCGCCCCGCCCCGGAGGAGCCGCCGATGCTGCGGTCCAGCAGGTCGGGGTCGAGGCGGATCGGCACATCGCTCCCGCGCGCCGCATCCACCCCGGAGTCGACACTGGCGAGGCCTTGCAGGTAGCGCTGCAGCCCTTCCAGGCCGATGGGCTTGAACAGGCAATCATCCATGCCCGCCTCCCGGCAGCGTGCCAACTCCTCCGGCTGCGCGTTGGCGGTCAGCCCGACGACCCTGCTGGGGGCCGTACCGAGCCGGCGTTCGCGTTCACGGATGCAGCGGGCGAGCTGGAAGCCGTTCATCACCGGCATGTTGCAGTCCGTGATGACCAGGTCGAACTCCGCTTCCTCCCAGGCGCGCAGGGCGACTTCGCCGTTCTCGGCCTGCACCGCCCGGTGCCCGAGGAATTCCAGCTGCTGCACCAGCACCATGCGGTTGACCGGATGATCGTCCGCCACCAGCACGCGGTAGACGCCCGCAGCCGGCTCCAGGGGGACGGACACTTCAGTAGCCGGCGGCAGGGGTTCACGTCGAGGCAGCCACAGGTCCACCTTTACCCGCGTACCGGCACCGAGCTCGCTGTGCAACTCGAGCCGGCCGCCCATCAGGCCCACCAGCCGGCGACAGATGCTCAGCCCCAGACCCGTGCCGCCACGCTCGACGCTCATGCTGCCGGCAAATTGGGTGAAGGACTGGAAGAGCCGCTTCTGGTCCTCTTTCGCGATACCGATTCCGCTGTCCTCCACCACCAGCCGCAGATGCATCCGCTCGTCGTCGACGGAAGAACTGCACAGGCTCACGCAGACCCTGCCCCGGTCGGTGAACTTGATGGCATTGCTGATGAGATTGGAAAGGATCTGCTTGAAGCAGGACGGGTCGACCATCACGTCGTCCCGGGATCCGAGGTCCAGGTGCAGGAGCAGCTCCAGGCCTTTCTGTCGCGCCAGCCCCTCGAATACCCGGACCACCGCCTCCGTCAGCGCCCTGGGCGAAGACTGTCGGGGTTCGAGGACCATGCGCCCGGATTCGATCTTGGCGATGTCGAGGATATCGCCGATCAGCGCGAGCAATGAATTGGCCGAGTCCTGGGCCACCGTGATCGCCTCGCGGTCCGGCTTCTCGCGTTTCAGCGCCAGCTCGAGCATGCCGATGATGGCGTTCAATGGCGTGCGGATCTCGTGGCTCATGGTGGCGAGAAAGCGGCTTTTCGCCACATTGGCCGACTCGGCCTGGTCCTTGGCCTGGCGCAGCTCGGCCATCAGGCGATTGCGTTCGGTGATGTCCACCCAGCCGCAGATCAGGCCGAGGATGCGCTGCTGGGCATTGCGATAAGGGATGGCCCAGCAGGACACCTCCAGGGTCTCTTCGCACAGGTGCAGTTGCTGGTCGCTGAACTGCGCCTGGCCCTCCTGCAACGCACGCAGGTTGAGCGACTCCAGCGCTTCCAGGGCCTCCGCCCGCAGGCCCGGCACTTCCGTCAGGCGCTTGCCCAGCAGCACCTCCCGCTCAAGGCCCAAGGCATCTTCGAAACTCAGGTTGCAGGTGATGGTACGCCCCTCCAGGTCACGTACGGACAGCGGGAAGGGAATGCCGTCGATCAGCGAGTGCTTGAATTCCAGCTGGTCGTTGAGCCAGCGCTCCTGGCGCTCGCGCCGCTTCACCTGGCGGCGCAGGTAGAGGGCCCAGCCGGCGAACAGCACCGCCAGCAGGAGCAAGGCGAAGCCCACCTCGTACAGCCGCGCCTCGTACTCGACCCAGGTGCTTTCGGCCACTTCGGCATTGGTGTACCAGCGATTGACTATGTTGCCCAGCTCGTCCGGCGAGATGGACAGCAGTGCCTTGTCGAGGATGCTCAACAGCTCGGGCTCGCCGTGCACGACCGAGAAGGCATAGCGTGCCGGGTCCCGCCCGACGGTATCGGCGATGCGCAACCTGCCGGGGTAATAGCGATTGATCAGGAAACTTGCCGACGCCATCTCGTGCAATGCGCCATCGGCCTTGCCTTCGGCGACGCTGGAAAGCGCCTGGATACCGCTGCCGACTTCCAGCAGGCGCACTCCTGGGTAGCGCTGTTCGATGTAGCCGCGCATGGCATGGCCGCCGGGAATGGCCAGGAGCTTGCCATCGAACTGGTCCAGGCCTTGGAGGCCTTGTTCCGACAGGCGCACCACCAGCACGTTGCTGCTGCTGAAGTAGGGTCGGGTGAAGTGGAGGAACTCGTTCCGTTCCGGGGTCGAGACCAGGGTTGCCGCCATATCGGCCTGGCCAATGCGCAACCGGTCGAGCATGCCCTTGACGCTGACGGCGTCCTGGACCTCGAACTCCAGCCCGGTCTTCTGCCGGATGAGCTCCAGCAAGTCAGGCGTTATGCCGCGAAAACGCTTCTGCGCGTTGAAGAAGGTCAGCGGTTCGAAGGAGCCGTCCACCACCAGCCGGGCCGGCCCGTGCCGCCTCAGCCAGCGCCGTTCCCGCTCGGTCAGGTGCAGCCGGGCGTCCTCGAGGAACATCCCCGAGCCGCCACCCCAGCGGCGCAGGATCCCTGCCCTCTCGGTTTCGGGTATGGCCCCTATGGCGAGATCGAGGATGCGCCGCAGCCGCTGGTTGTCCGCCGCCAGGGAAAAGCTGAATCCCACGCCGTCGAAACCGGCGAAGTTGGTCATCCGCAGGTTGGTCAGGTAGCCCTGGCTGATCAGGTAATTGGCGGTGATGGCGTCCCCGATGAACAGGTCGCTCTGGTCGAAGGCAACCGACTGCAATGCGCCGCGCACCGAGTTGTGCAGGCTGGGCCGGGCGCCTGGATAGAGCTGGCGGATCTGGGCCGGATCCGGTCCTTCCTCGGAAACGGCCAGGCGCAGGCCCGCGAGGTCCCCGCCAGCGGCACGAGGATCATCGATGCGCATCACCATCACCGGCTGGTGCTGGACATAGGGCCGGGTCTGGATCAGGCCCGGGCTGGCGGCATCGACCTCGAGGCTGCTGCCCAGCAGGTCGACCTCACCGGCGCGCAGGGCATCACGCGCGGCTTCCCGGTCGGGATAGCGCAGGACTTCGGCATCGATTTCCAGGGCGTGGGCGATCAACCTCAGGTAGTCGGCCGTGATCCCTTCGTATTCCTGGCCACTGGCGGTGATATCGAAGGGCGGGAAGTCCGGTTCGCTGGTACCTATGCGCAATGCGCGCTTGTGCCGCAGCCAGAGCCTGTCCTGCTCCTCCAGCGGCACCCGCAGGTCCCGCGCCTCGGAGCGCCCAAGCAGTTGCAGCGGCACGACTTCGCTTGCCGGGCAGTGCGGTGACAGCAGCAGGCTGCCCAGGAGGGAGCCTGCCAGCAGGGCGGGCAAGCGCATGGCCGGCGTCACACCAGGGCATTGCGATTGGCGAACTCCACCAGCTCGATCAGCGAGCGGACGTTGAGCTTGAGCATCAGGCGGGTCTTGTAGGTGCTCACCGTCTTGTTGCTGATGAACATCTCCTCGGCAATTTCCATGTTGCTGTAGCCGTTGGCGAGAAACTTGAGCACCACCAGCTCGCGATCGGAAAGGCGGTCGATCATCTCCACCTCGTCCGGCAGGCCAACCTGGCGCTTGCCGGACTTGATCACATCGCTGGGGAAGTAGCTGTAGCCCGAAAGCACCGCCCGTACCGCCGCAGTGACTTCGGCAAGGTCACCTTCCTTGCAGACGAAACCCGCCGCGCCGCCCTGCATGCAGCGCGTGGCGTAGTGGTTGGGGTTCTGCCCGGTCAGCACCAGCACTCGCAGCGGCACGTCCAACGCTTGCAGGCGGGCGATGACATCCAGACCACCGAGCTTGGGAATGCCGATATCGAGAATCACCAGGTCCGGCTCGTGCTCCCGCGCCAGGGCGATGGCGTCCACACCGTTATCGGTTTCCGCCACGATCGAATAGCCTTCGCGATCCAGCAGCAGGCGCACGGCCAGGCGAATCACCGGATGATCGTCGACGATCATCACCTTGTAGGCGGACTCGTTTCCCGGCTCGATAAAATCATCCAGATTTACCAGCTTGCTCACGGCAACTCTCCTTGGCGCGATTGAACGCTGCCAAGATAGAGATGCCCGCCCCCCTGTCGAGCCCAGGAAGGACCGCTTCTCCACTTCAAGACGCGGCTTACCGCACCTTAGGCTATCTCCTACGGCAAATGGTCAGTTTCGACGCGGAGGATCACTCGGTTCAGGAAGAAGGCACTGCCAGATCCGCGCCACTACGCCGGCCTGGTGAAAGCCGTGACGAGCGCCGGCCTGCCGAACCCGCCCTCGCCTCCATGGCGATTTGCACGACGAAGCCAACCGCGCTCATCTATGCTCCTTTAGCCCCCCAGGGACCGGGGCCAAGGAGCTCCCGCAATGCCGCAAAAGTTCGCTGAGCGTCGCTTTCCGCTGCATGTCCATATCAGTGCGCTCTTCACGCTGCTTCTGCTTCTCACCGGCGTGGTCCTGGGCCTCTTCAACTACCGCCAGACCAGCCAGATCATCCTCTCCAGCAGCGACGAGCTCTTCGGCCGCATCAGCCAGGAAGTCGAAACCGACCTGCGCCATACCTACCAGCCCATCCACCATCTGTTGAACCTGCTGGCCCTGGGCGGCGCCGACCAGCGCCAGGACAGCTTTGATCGCCTGGACCTGCTGTTGCGCCCCCTGACCCGAGCCCTGCAGGACAATCCCAAGCTGGCCGCCCTCTACCTGGGCTACGACGACGGCGACTTCTTCATGGTCCGCCCCCTGCGCAACGAGCGGCTGAAGCAGGCCTTCAACGCGCCGCCCGGCGCCGCATACCAGGTCTGGAGCATCGAGCGTGACAACCTGTCCCGGGCTCGCTCGTTCACCTTCTTCTTCGATGCCGCGCTCAACGAGATAGTCCGCCGCCAGGAGCTCAAGGAACGCTATGACCCGCGCGGCCGGCCCTGGTACTACCGCGCCCTGGAGCAGGACGGCTCCATCACCACCGCCCCCTATGTGTTCTTCTCCAGCGGCGCGGTCGGCACCACCCTGGCCAGGCCCAGCGGCAGCGACGCGGTGATGGGGGCGGACCTGACCCTGGACGACCTTTCCGCCACCCTGGCCGATCACCGGGTCACGCCGTCCACCGAGGTGGTGCTCTACCAGCCGGACGGCCGCGCCGTGGCGTACCCCGATACCGGCAAACTGATCAAGCGGATCAATGGCGCCCCTGAACTGGGCGAAGTGAAGGAATTCAGCCCGGCGCTGGCGGCACTGGCGGGCCTCGCGGGTGAAGGCGACCTGCGCACCAGCCTGCAGATCGAGGATCGCCGCTGGGTGCTTGCCCGCCGGCACCTGGAGGAAGGCGGGCCCCAGGGCCTGCAACTCGCCATCCTGGCGCCCGAGGATGAGCTGCTGGACGACGCCTACCGTATCCGCTGGCAAGGCGCGATTCTGACCCTGGCGATCCTGATGCTCTGCATCCCGATCGGTTTCCTGCTCTCGCGCATCGTGGTCAAACCGCTCAAGGCGCTGGTCACCCAGGCCGAGGCGATCCGCAGCTTCAATTTCAGCCTGCCGGCCATGGGCCGCTCGCCCGTGCTGGAAGTGGACCAGCTGGCGGTGGCCATGGCGGGGATGAAGGAAACCATTTCCAGCTTCCTCGAGATCGCCTCCAGCCTCTCGGCGGAAACCCGGTTCGACAACCTGCTGCGCCGCGTCCTCGACGAAACCATAGACATCGGCGAGGCCTCTGGCGGCCTCCTCTACCTGATCGACACCCAGAAGGGCCGCCTGGAGCCCCACGGCCTGTTCCTCAACGACCAGCAGCAGGACCTCGAGGCCCACGGTATCCGGGGCTTCGGCCTGGAGAGCCCGGCCATGCCGCACTGGCTGGACCTGCCGGCCCACGGCGGCCCCAGCCAGGTCTGCTCCTTCGGCTACGATCAGGCCGGCGCCTACCGCGACCTGCTGAAGACCCTGGAAAGCCCGCGGGTGCACCTGGTGAGTACCGGACTGCACAACCGCCAGGGCAGCACCATCGGCGTGCTGGTCCTGCTCCATAGTGACATCGGCAGGGAAGCCAGGCCGGCCATCCTGCGCCCGGAGCGCATCGCCTTCGTCGAAGCGATTTCCGGCGTCGCCGCGCTCTGCATCGAAAGCCAGCGGCTGCTGGAGAAGCAGAAGCAACTGCTGGATGCCTTCATCCAGCTGATGGCCGGTGCGATCGACGCCAAGAGTCCCTACACCGGCGGCCACTGCCAGCGCGTACCGGAGATCACCCTCATGCTGGCCAGGGCCGCCGCCGCGAGCGAGGAACCGCCGTTCCGCGGGTTCAAGCCCACCGACGAAGAGTGGGAAGCCCTGCATATCGCCGCCTGGCTCCATGACTGCGGCAAGGTCACCACGCCGGAGTACGTGGTGGACAAGGCCACCAAGCTGGAAACCCTGTACGACCGCATCCACGAGATTCGCACGCGCTTCGAAATACTCAAGCGCGACGCCTGGGTGGGCTATTGGCGGGCCCTCGCCCAGGGCGCGGACGAAGGCGAACAGGCGCACCTGCGGGACCAGGAGCTGGCGGCACTGGATGATGACTTCGCCTTCATCGCCCGCTGCAACCTGGGCGGCGAAGCCATGGCCGGGGAAGACCAGGAGCGCCTCAAGGGCATCGCCGCGCGCACCTGGACCCGTACCCTGGACAACCGCCTGGGGGTTTCCTGGGAAGAGGCCCGGCGTCTGGACCGCACAGCTCCCCAGCCGCTGCCGGTCGAGGAGAAGCTGCTGGCCGACCGCCCCGAGCATATCGTCGAACGCCCGGCCAGCGAACTGATCGCCCCGGACAATCCCTGGGGTTTCAAGCTCAAGGTGCCGGAGTACAAGTTCAACCGCGGCGAGCTGTACAACCTCTCCGTGAGCCGCGGCACCCTGACGGACGAAGAGCGCTATGTCATCAACCACCACATAGTGCAGACCATCCTGATGCTCAATCACCTGCCCTTCCCGGCGCACCTGGCGAACGTGGCGGAAATCGCCGGCGGGCACCACGAGAAGATGGATGGCACCGGCTACCCGAAACGCCTGACCCGAGAACAGATGAGCCTGCCGGCCCGGATGATGGCGATCGCCGACATCTTCGAGGCCCTGACCGCGGTGGACCGTCCCTACAAGAAAGGCAAGAACCTCTCCGAGGCCCTCGGCATCATGAGCGGCATGTGCCGCGGCGCCCACATCGACCCGGACCTGTTCGGCCTCTTCATCCGCTCCGGGGTCTACCTGGATTACGCGCGACGATTCATGAAGCCGGAGCAGATCGATCCGGTGGACGAAGCGGCGGTGCTGGCAAAGGCGGGGTTGGTCGGCTGAGAGGCTGGAAGCTGGAAGCTGGAAGCTGGAAGCTGGAGGCTGGAGGCTGGAGGCTGGAGGCTGGAGGCTGGAGGCTGGAGGCTGGAGGCTGGAGGCTGGAGGCTGGAGGCTGGAGGCTGGAGGCTGGAGGCTGGACAGGGTTCGCTCGGCGCGGTGCCAAGTCAAGCCTTTCTTCGTCCAGCCTCCAGCCTTCAGCGCTTCTATCGGCTCTTCAGCTCTTCTATCGGCTCTTCAGCCGCCCCTGTCACGCGTTGACGGGGTTCTCCGGGTACCACACATCGAGCAGCGGGCTGACGGTGGAGCCGGCCAGCTCGGCGTGGCCCTTCTGCAGCCAGGCTTCGACCTGGGCGCGCTGTTCCGCGCTTACCGAGCCGCGCTTGCCGAGGCAGACGAAACCATAGTCCTGGGCACCGATGAAGCCCAGGCCGTTGCCCTCGATCGCTTCAGTGACGAAACGCTCGAAAAACGCCGAAGCCGCTTCCGGAGCCAGTCCTTCCTTGTAGTTGAAGACGAGTTCGAAACCCAGTTCCTGGAATTCATCGACGCAAAGCTTCTTGCGCAGGCGGCGGGAGCGGTTGGTGGCCATAGGGCAGTTCCTCGGGAGATTTGACGGGCGGCACTCTAGCAGCTTCCGCCGCAACTTGCCCGCCCGAGAGGCGTCGCGCGCCCATGGACGGACGAAATGAGCTCCAGATTCGCGCAGTTCAGGCAGGGTTGCGGCATAATGCGCCGATTTCCCGAAACCTCGTGGGAACACCTGCCATGTCATCCGTCTTCGTCACCCGCCCTCGCCAGGAGGGCAAGTCTTGATGTTCAAGTCCATCCGTACGTTCGCGCTCGCCGCCCTGATCCTGCCCTGTGCCCTGCCGCTGCAGGCCGCACAGGTCAACACCAGCCTGCCTGCCAAGGTGCAGAAGGCCCTGACCGCCAACAAGATCGCGCCGACCTCGCTGTCCCTGGTGACCCTGCCGCTCACCGGCCCCGGCGCCCAGACCCTGGTCAACGCCGATCTCTCGGTGAACCCGGCGTCCACCATGAAGCTGATCACCACCTATGCCGCGCTGGAACTGCTCGGCCCCACCTACCAGTGGAGGACCGAGTTCTACACCGACGGCACCCTGAAGAACGGCGTGCTCAACGGCAACCTCTACCTCAAGGGCGGCGGCGACCCCAAGCTGAACATGGAAAAGCTCTGGCTGATGATGCGTGACCTGCGTGCCAATGGTGTGCGCCAGGTCACCGGCGACCTGGTGCTGGACCGCAACTATTTCGTGCATCCGCAACTCCCCACCTTCAATGACGACGGCGGCGACGACAACAAGCCCTTCCTGGTCGGTCCGGACTCGCTGCTGATCAACCTCAAGGCCGTGCGCCTGATCGCCCGCGCCGAAGGCGGCCAGGTCAGCCTGGCCATGGAACCGCCGCTCGAGAGCATTCGCATCGACAACAAGGTGAAGGCGACCAAGGCCGCCAAGTGCCCGTCCTGGCCGGATGTGCGCTACAACCCGGTGACCCAGTTCGACGGCACCACGCTGATCGCCAGCGGCAAGCTGCCGGAAGGCTGCAGCGCCCAGACCTACATGTCCCTGCTCGACCATCCGGGCTACGCCGCCGGCGCCGTGCGCGCCTTCTGGAAGGAACTGGGTGGCAGCATCGACGGCAAGGATCGCCAGGGCGATGTACCCAAGGATGCCAAGCTGCTGGCGCGGTCCTTCTCCCCGGACCTGGTGGAGATCATCCGGGACATCAACAAGTACAGCAACAACACCATGGCCCAGCAGTTGTTCCTCAGCATCGGCGCGCGTTACCGCACCGCTGCCGATGGCGACGACGCCAAGGCCGCGCAGCGGGTGATCCGCGATTGGCTGGCGAAGAAGGGCATCACCGCACCCCACCTGGTGATGGAGAACGGTTCCGGCCTGTCGCGCAACGAGCGGGTCAGCGCGCGGGAAATGGCTACCATCCTCCAGGCCGCCTGGCAGAGCCCTTATGCCGCCGAGTTCATCGCCTCCATGCCGCTGGTGGCGATGGACGGCACCATGCGCAAGCGCCTGCGCCGCACGGCGCTGGAGGGCGAGGCCCACATCAAGACCGGCACCCTGAACACGGTCCGCGCCATCGCCGGCTTCAGCCGCGACAGCAACGGCAACACCTGGGCGGTGGTCGCCATCCTCAACGACCCGCGCCCCTGGGGCGCCTCGGCCATCCTCGACCAGGTACTGGTGGATCTCTATCGCCAGCCGAAGAACGTCGCCGGCGCCCAGTGAACCGAAGGCGGTCGCCCCTGCGGGCGGCCGCCCTTTCAGTCGGCGATGCGGATCTGGTTGCGTCCCGCCTGCTTGG
This sequence comes from Pseudomonas sp. GCM10022186, assembly GCF_042656385.1. Lineage (NCBI taxonomy): Bacteria > Pseudomonadati > Pseudomonadota > Gammaproteobacteria > Pseudomonadales > Pseudomonadaceae > Pseudomonas > Pseudomonas sp. GCM10022186. Next base: position 247,893 of record NZ_JBHSOU010000066.1, on the reverse strand, counting down.
CCGCGTAGACCGCGGCGTCCACCCGCCGCAACAGGTCATCGGCACTCTCCCCTTCGCGCCACGCGGCGCAGCCGAAGCTGGCGGTGACCTGACCGACCCCTGCCACATTCTCCCGCGACAGCGCCTGCCAGAGCGCCTGCGCCACCGACTCGGCCTGCTCGACGTTGGTGTCAGGGCAAAGCACCACGAACTCCTCGCCCCCCAGCCGGCACAGCACATCGATGCGCCGCAGGCGTTCGCCGACCCGCGCGCAGAGGGTCTTGAGCACCCGGTCGCCGGCATCGTGGCCGTGGCAGTCGTTGATCTGCTTGAAATGGTCCACATCCAGCATCACCAGCGCCAGCGGCCCCTCGCGACGCTCGGCGCGGGCGATCTCCAGCTCCAGGCGTTCCTGGAAGTAGCGCCGGTTGTAGACACCCGTGAGGGCATCGGTGATCGATAGCGCGCGCAGCTCCTGCTCCACCAGCTTCAGGCCGGTGATATCGGTGATGTAGCCGTGCCAGAGGACGGTGCCGTCCTCACCCCGCTCGGGCACCGATTCGCCGCGCAGCCAGCGCAGCCCCTGGCGCGGCAGGAGCACGCGAAAGTCCTCGCGCCAGGGAGCGAGCAGTTCGGCGGAACGGCGGATGGAGCCCTGCACCCGCTCCAGGTCATCCGGATGGACACGCTCCAGCAGCCCGGTGGCATCGTCCCGCACCGCCTCCGGCGCCACCTCGAAGACCTCGACTATGCCGGCACTGGTGTAGGGAAAGCTGAAACGCTCGCCCGGCTCCATGCGGCACTGGTACAGGACTCCGGGGACCCGGGCGCTGAGCTTCTCCAGCAGCCGGTCGCGTTCCTCCAGGGCCTGCTGCACGTGCTTGCGCTCGGTGATGTCGATGGCCACGCCCAGGTAGCCCACCAGCACGTCGCGCTCGTCGCGCACGCCGGTGAGGATCAGGCTGCCGATCAACTGGCTGCCGTCGCGGCGCTGGAAGGTCCACTCGCGCTCATCGAAGCGGTCACCGGCCGTGACTTCCTCGACATAGGCCTGGAAATCCGGCACCAGCCTGCCCAGGTTCCGCCCGAGTTCCCGGCAGCGCTCCTGCACCTCGCTCTCCAGGTGCAGCACCACCGGGTGGCGGCCGATCATCTCCAGCGCGCGGTAGCCGAACATGCGCTCGGCGCCGACATTGAACTGGAGGATGGCCCCCCGCAGGTCCATGCCGACTATGGCTACCTGGGTCGCCGCGTTGAGCAGGCTGCGCAACTGGCCGTGGGCCATGGCCAGCTGCAACTCCACCGCCTTGCTGGAACTGATGTCGGTCTGCGTGCCGATCATCCGCATGGGCGCGCCGTCAGGCCCCCGCTCCACCACCTTGCCGCGGTCCAGCACCCAGATCCAGCGGCCATCCTTGTGCAGCATGCGATGCTGGCTCTGGTAGGCGGCGCTGGCACCGCGCAGGTGGCGTTCGAGTTCCGCGCGGGCCAGCGGCATATCCTGGGGATGGATGAGGCGGGCGCGGGCCTCCAGGCTGTCGGCCACCTCGTCCTCCGTGTAGCCGAGCATGGTTTTCCAGCCACGAGAGAGGAATATCCGCCCGGACTGCGGCTCCCAGTCCCAGACGCCATGCCCGGCACCATCCAGGGCGAAGCTCCAGCGCTCCTCGCTGAGCTGCAGTTCGATTTCGCGCTCGCGCAATGCCACCGTACGCTCGGCCACCAGTGCCAGCGCGTGCTGCCGCTGATTGATCAGCAGCAGCAGGTAGCCCGCCAGCAGCAGGGAGAAAGCCAGACCGCTGAAGGCCACCAGATCGGCCGTGGACAGCGCCGGTTCGGCGAGGAAGGCTGCACTCGGCAGGATTTCCAGCAGGTACCGGCGGTCGGCGAAGGGCACCACGCGGCGCTGCCGCAGCTCGCTCTCGGGTGCCTCGGCGCTCTGGTAGATCAGTTGCTCCCGACCATCCTCGCTGACATCGCTGACCCGCATCACCAGGCTGGCCAGGTTGCGCGGCGCGATGGCCGCCTCCATCTCCAGGTGCAGGCTGAGCACCGAGACCACGAAGCCGCGCAGGCCGGCATCGCCTGGCCGGTTGCCGTCATAGACAGGGGCGACTATCACCACCCCGCTGGCCTCGCGCTCGGCCACACCTATCACCCGCACCCGCTCGGTGACAGTGACACCGAAGGTCCGCCGCGCCTTGGCGATGGCCGCGCGTCGCGCCGGATTGGAGTTCATGTCCATGCCCAGGGGGACCTCGTCTATCCGCGAGGTCACGCTGTAATAGACGGGGAAGTACTCGTCCCGTGGCGGGCTGGGCACCAGGCTGTCGCCCTTCAGGTCACGGATGGCGAAACCGGCCATGCCCTCGGCGCGGGCACGGGATTCGAATTTCTCCCGCTCGCTCCCCGCGATGCGCGGCACCCAGGAGTAAACCAGGGTGTCGCCCAGCAGCGGGCCGACGAAGCCCTGGAATTCGCCCAGGGTGACTTCATGGGAATTGCTGAAGAAGCGCTGGACGGCGTCCAGCTCCTCGAGCTGGTGGTCCAGCCGCTCCTGAATGCGGCTGATGCGTTCGCTGGCGGCCAGGTAGAAGCGTTCACGCAGCTGGGTCTGTTCGGCGTTGCGCACCGCTTCGCTGAGCAGGAGGGTAAGCCCCGCGCCGCCGAACAGGGTCAATAGGCAGACCAGCCACACCAGGGGGCGGCCGGACAGGAACGCCGACAGGTTCAGTTTTTCCGTCGCAAGCGACCGCATGCTCACTACTCGAGTCTGGGTTTGGAATTACCGTCCCTGTGAGCATCAACATAGTCAGATAGTGGCACTTCGCCTAGAAGCAGCGGCGGGCAACCGACCGCCCACGGCAATCGTCGGACAGCCGGAGCTGCCGACGCCAGGTCCCCGGGGCCTGCAAGGAGGGCTGCGCAGCCCCGCGGGCGGGGCTTTCGCGGCGTGGAAATCCGCTTGGCGGATCGCCGACCACGCCTCAGCGGGTGGTCAGGCGCCAGGCGCGGTGGATCTTCGTGTTGCGGGCGAAGTCCGGGTCCAGGGATTGCGCGCTGATCTCGGAGACCGCGTAGCGGGCCGCCAGGCCTTCATCCAGCTGGAACTTGCGGAAGTTGTTGGAGAAATACAGCACCCCGCCCGGCGCCAGGCGCGCCATGGCCAGGTCCAGCAGCTGGACGTGGTCGCGCTGCACGTCGAACACCCCTTCCATGCGCTTGGAGTTGGAGAAGGTCGGCGGGTCGATGAAGATCAGGTCGTACTCGCCGCGATCCTCGGCCAGCCAGGCCATGACGTCGCCCTGCTGCAACCTGTGCTTGTCGGAAAAACCGTTCAGCGACAGGTTGCGCCGTGCCCAGTCCAGGTAGGTTTTCGACAGGTCGACGCTGGTGGTGCTGCGGGCGCCGCCCTTGGCCGCATGCACGCTGGCGGTGGCGGTGTAGCAGAAGAGGTTGAGGAAGCGCTTGCCGGCAGCCTCGCGCTGGATGCGCAAGCGCATCGGACGGTGGTCGAGGAACAGGCCGGTGTCCAGATAGTCGGTGAGGTTCACCAGCAGTTTCACGCCACCTTCGCTGACCTCCATGAAACGGCCTTCGCTGCCCTGGCGTTCGTACTGGCGCGTGCCGCTCTGGCGCTCGCGGCGCTTGACCACCACCTTCGCCGGGTCCACATCCAGTGCCTGGGGAATCGCCGCCAGGGCATCCAGCAGGCGGGCCTGGGCCTTCTCCGGGTCGATGGAACGGGGCGGCGCGTATTCCTGCACGTGCACCCAGTCGCCATAGAGGTCGACGGCCAGGGCGTACTCGGGCATGTCGGCGTCATACAGGCGGTAGCACTGGATGCCATCCTTGCGCGCCCACTTGCCGAGTTGCTTGAGGTTCTTCTGCAGGCGGTTGGCGAACATCTGGCCGCCTTCGGACAGTCGCGCCGGCTCGCTGCGCGGCGCGGAGCGCTCGCCCTGCTCGGCGCGCCGCTCGCCGGTCACGAACTGCTCCGGCAGCACCTTCAGCAGCAGCAGCTTGCACGCCAGGGCGCCGTTCCAGAACGCATACTGCTTGTGGCTGCGGATGCCCATGCGCTTGCCCAGTTCCGGCGCACCGGTGAACACCGCCGCCTCCCAGCCCAGGCAGGACTGGCGCAGGCGTTCGCCGAGGTTCTGGTAGAGATAGAGCAGGCTGGCTTCGTCACCCAGGCGCTCGCCATAGGGCGGGTTGCTGATGACCAGGCCTTTCTGGTTCTGGTCCGGGCGCGGTTCGAAGGTGGCCAGTTCACCCTGGTAGATCTTCACCCAGTCGCCGAGGCCGGCGCGCTCGATGTTGTTGCGGCCGGGCTGGATCAGGCGCGGATCGGCCTCGTAGCCGCGAATCCACAGCGGCGGGCGAGCCAGGCCGGCTTCGGCGCGGGCACGAGCTTCTTCGTGGAGCTTCTTCCACAGCGCCGGCACATGGCCCAGCCAGTTGGAGAAGCCCCAGCGTTCGCGCTTGAGGTTGGGCGCCATGTCGGCGGCCATCATGGCCGCCTCCACCAGGAAGGTGCCGACACCGCACATGGGGTCCGCCAGCGCCCCGCCCTCGGCGGCGATGCGCGGCCAGCCGGCGCGGATCAGGATGGCGGCGGCCAGGTTCTCCTTCAGCGGCGCGGCGCCCTGCTGCAGGCGGTAACCGCGCTGATGCAGGCTGTGGCCGGCGAGGTCGAGGGAGAGGATGGCCTCGCCCTTCTCCAGGCGCAGGTGGATGCGCAGGTCCGGGTTGACCTTGTCGATGGAGGGGCGCACGCCGTCGGCGCCGCGCAGCTTGTCCACCACCGCGTCCTTGACCTTGAGGGCGCCGAAATGGGTGTTGTCGATGCCGGAGCCATGCCCGCTGAACTCCACCGCCAGGCTGCCGCTGGGCAGCAGGTGGTCATGCCAGTCCACCGCCAGCACGCCCTGGTAGAGATCCTCGGCGTTGTGCACCGGGAAGCGTTTGAGCACCAGCAGCACGCGGTTGGCCAGACGGGACCAGAGGCACAGGCGGTAGGCGGTTTCCAGGTCGCCCTGGCCACGCACGGCGGCCACCTGCTCGCGCACGTCCTCCAGGCCGAGGCGCACGGCCTCTTCGGCCAGCAGGCCCTCGAGGCTCTTCGGGCAGGTGAGGAAAAGTTCGTAGCGGTCCGACATGGGAAAATCCAGGCCTTCAAAGGCGATCAGCGGCACAGAATCTGAGCTGTGCGGTAACAGAATGTGTGACGTAAGGTCGCGGAACGGGCCCTTCGTCGGAATGGAAAAGTTACTGAATCGTGCAAAAAACGAAATGGCACTACGACATCATGACTTTCGCCGGCCCTTAAACCACGGGGGTTAGACCGAAAACTGGCAAAAATCGTTTCCGTCAGCTTATGGCCGTTGCCACCTACAAGTTACGTCCTTATGACAAAACGATCATTCACATGCCTGGGGGCATTGGTTAGAACTCAGCTTAACCGCCGCCGCAATGGCGATGGATGAAGGCCCGTCACGCCGGCAACGGGACTTCGAGGGCAGAACATTTTCTGCCAGGCCCCGACTTGGGGCCAATGGACATAACAGTCAACAAATGAGGGCTACACCCTATGAGAAGACTTAAGCGTGATCCGATGGAGCGAGCATTCTTGCGCGGCTATCAGCACGGCATCAATGGCAAATCCCGCGATCTTTGTCCTTTCACCCATCCCACCACACGGCAAGCCTGGATCAACGGTTGGCGCGAGGGCCGTGGCGACAACTGGGATGGCTACACCGGCGCCGCCGGTATTCATCGTCTGAACGAACTCCACGCCGTCGGCTGACACAGGATCACACCGACTTCACCAAGCACGCCCCATCCGGGCGGCGGGCGCGAGCCCAGGGGCTCCCTGAGAGGGAGCCCTTTTTATTTGCCCTCAGAATCTCGGCAGGCCGGCGATGGCATCCACCGCCTCGCGTATCAGTGCCGGTCCTTTATAGATGAAGCCCGAGTAGATCTGCACCAGGCTCGCGCCGGCGGCGATCTTCTCCGCCGCATGACGGCCCTCGGTGATGCCGCCGACCGCGATGATCGGCAGGCGCCCACCCAGTTCCCCCGCCAGCACCTTCACCGTGTGAGTGCTCTTGTCGCGCACCGGTGCGCCGGAAAGACCACCCGCCTCGTCACCGAAGGGCAGGTGCTCGACGCCTTCGCGGCCAAGGGTGGTGTTGGTGGCGATCACCCCGTCCATGCCGGACTCCAGCAGCGCCTTGGCCACCATGGCGGTTTCCTCGTCGCTCATGTCAGGGGCGATCTTGATCGCCAGCGGCACATGCTTGCCGTGCTGGGCGGCCAGGCTTTCCTGACGAGCGCGCAGGGCTTCCAGCAGCTGCTTCAGCGAATCGCCGAACTGCAGGCTGCGCAGGCCGGGGGTATTGGGCGAGCTGACGTTCACCGTCACGTAGCTGGCATGGGCATAGACCTTGTCCAGGCAGATCAGGTAGTCGTCCACCGCACGCTCGACCGGCGTGTCGAAGTTCTTGCCGATATTGATGCCCAGCACGCCGTCGAACCTGGCCGCGCGAACCCGCGCCAGCAGGTGGTCGACGCCCTGGTTGTTGAAGCCCATGCGATTGATGATGGCTTCGGCCTCCGGCAGGCGGAACAGGCGCGGCTTGGGGTTGCCCGGCTGCGGGCGCGGGGTCACGGTGCCGATTTCGACGAAGCCGAAGCCGAGCTGGGCAAAGCCGTCGATGGCGTCGCCGTTCTTGTCCAGGCCGGCCGCCAGGCCCACCGGGTTGGGGAACTCCAGCCCCATCACCTTTACCGGCAGGCTCGCCGGTGCCTTGGTCAACAGGCGGTTGAGGCCGAGGCGGCCGCCGGCTCCGATCAGGTCGATGGAGAGTTCGTGGGAGGTTTCCGGGGACAGGGAAAAGAGCAGCTCGCGGGCCAGTCTGTACATGGTCGGTCGGGTATCGATCGGCGATATGGGCCGGCGATTATAGCTGCGCCGCCCTCGTCACGCGAGGCGACGCGGGCTGAGCAGCCAGTTCGAAGGTGCCTCGCACCCCGGAATGGCCCGGATGGGGACGCAGGTGGCGGGCCGGCAGGCTGACCCTGCGGCCGTCGCGGCTACGCAATGGCACGCGATTGGCTCGACCTTGATAGACTGCCGGGATTTCGTCGGCAGTCAGGGAAATATCCAGCACCGGGCTGGGCATGGAGGCACCCTCGGCAATGAACAGCAGGACTCTGCCACACCGTCCATTCACTCCCAGTCCCCGCCAAGCGGATTTGCGCGCCGCCCGGCGTGCGCGGCCGGCAGCCCTCTGCCACACTGCCCCTCGTGCCCCGGGAGTATTCAGGCCATGAGTCAGATGCAGTCACCCCCCTTGAGCGCCCGCCTGGCTGCAATCGCCCAGCGATTCGGCATCGGCAAGTCGCCGCGGCGGATACTGGAGCAGGCCAGCCAGATAAGCCTTCCCTTCCAGCCCTTGCCGCCGTTCCAGAACACCATCTGGTGGCAGGCGGGCCCGCCCCTGCAGCGCCTGGTGGAGCTGCCGCGCAGTGCATTGTCCGGCCCGGTGCAGGAAGACAAGGCTGAAGCCCACGCGGTACTGGTGGGCGTGGTGAAGCGCAGCGAACAGCAGCTTGCCAGCTTCGACCTGCGCCAGGTGGACGGCTTCTGCGGCAGCGACCACGAACCTCTCCCCTCCCCCTGCTTCGAGGAATACCTGGCCGGACTGCATAGCCGCAAGGTGCGGATCATCAGCTACAAGGACTTCATCAAGGCCATCAGCCTGCCACTGCCGCGTTTCCTCGCCGGCGAGCCCATCAGCCTGTGCCGGGCCGACTGGCACGGCAAACGGCTGTTCTGGAACGGCGACCAGCACGTGGAAGCCTTCGCGGCCTCCATCGCCTATGCACGCCTGCGCGAACTGGAAGCCACGCTCCCCGCCGACATCACCGAGTACCGCCTCGATCCCGACGGGCTGGGCCTGCTGCACGACCGTTACCACGTCCTGGCCATGCCGGTTCAGGCCTGGAGCAACCCGGCCTTCATGGGCCTGCTGCTGGACGGCGGCATTCCCTATTCGCGCCTGACTTTCCTGCGCCAGGCCGGCGCCCCGGAATTCATCCTCCTGCCAAAGAAGCACGCCGAAGCCACCGCCCTGGGCGAAGGCCTGCGCCTGGCCGGCGCGGCGGATGTGGTGAGGTATCTGCAGGCGCTGGCCTGAGGCCCCCGCCACCAGTAAAAAAGCCATGGCCGCATTGCTGGCCATGGCTTTTCCCGGGACCCGCCCCCTCAGCGCGACGAAGGCTCCAGCACCGCCTGCACGGGCTTCGAACCCTTGCGCAGGCCGAAGCGATAGGCCAGCACCAGCACCAGGAGGAAGGGCGCGCCGAACACCAGCGTCATCCGGAACACCTCGGTGAAGGCCGTGGTCACCAGGATGGTCGCCATCAGCACCAGCCCCAGCAGGGTGCTCCAGGGGAACAGGCGCATGCGGAAGGACAGCTCGATGCCGCCATTGCGCTGGTGATAGCGCCGAAAGCAGTAGTGGGTCAGGAAGATCATCATCCAGGTGAACAGCGCCCCGAACATGGAGATGGCCATCATCAGGGTGAAGGACTGCTCCGGATAGACCAGGCTCACCACGGTCGCCAGGGCAATGCCCACGGATGACAGCAGCAGCGCGTTCAGCGGTACGCCGCTGTGCGTGAGTCGGCCCATGGACCTGGGCGCATGGCCGGCGCGGGAGAGGCTGAACATCATGCGGGTGGTGGTGTAGAGCTGGCTGTTCATCGCGGAAACGGCGGCGATCAGGATCACGAAGTTGAGCAGGCCGGTGGCCCCCGGGATGCCGATCTCCTCCATCACCGTGACGAACGGGCTCTGGGCGCCCTGCCCCGCCTGGTTCCAGGGCACGATCGCCAGGATCAGCGCCAGGGTCAGCAGGTAGAACACCACCAGCCGGATCAGCGTCGCGCGGAAGGCCTGCTTGACCGCGCGTTGCGGGTCCTCCGCTTCGCCGGCGGCCACCGCGATCATCTCCACCGACAGGTAGCTGAAGATGGCGATGATCACCGCCACCCACATGCCTTCCAGGCCATTGGGCAGGAAGCCGCCGTTGGCCGTGTAGTTGTGCAGGCCGTACCCGGCGACGCCGCTGCCGAACACCACATAGGCCCCCAGCAGGATGAAACCGACGATCGCGGTGATCTTGATCGCGGAGAACCAGTACTCGAAGTTGCCGAAGGCCTTCACGCTGGTCGCGTTGATCAGCACCAGGGCCGCGGAGAACGAGAGAATCCACACCCACTCCGCCACCTGCGGGAACCAGAACTTCATGTACTTGGCGATCGCCGTCACCTCGGTGCCGACGGCCAGCACGATGCAGGCCCAGTAGGCGTAGCGCACCAGGAAGCCCGCCAGCGGGCTGATATAGAACTCGGCGTAGGCACCGAAGGAGCCCGACGTCGGGTGGGCGACCGTCATTTCCGCCAGGCAGCCCATCAGCAACAGGGTGATCAGGGCGCCGATGGCATAGCTGACCAGCACGCCGGGGCCGGCGAAGCCGATGGCGAAGGTGCTGCCCATGAAGAGGCCGGTGCCGATGGCACCGCCGATCGCGATCATGCTCATCTGGGCGCTGGTCAGCTGCTGCCGCAGCCCCTTCTCGCGCCCGGCGATCGCCTGGAAACCGTTGGATTCGTTCATTTCGTCTCTCGGAGTCTTGTGTTTATCGAAGGAAGACGCGTGCCGCCGGGCTACAGCAGGCTCAAGGGGTAATCGAGGATGACGCGGATCTCGTCGTTGTCCGCCGTGTCGATCGCGGCCACCTGGGCGGACGAACGCAGGGTCGCCTGGCGCAGGCGCACGGAGAGGTCCTTGGCGGGGCCGCCCTGGACCACGTAGCGCAGCTCGATATCGCGCTCCCAGCGCTTGCCACCGGTTCCGTAGTTGCCATAGGCGCCCTGGCCGCCGTTCGGGCCACCGTCATAGTGGCTGTCGTCGATATGGTCGCCGCTGACATAACGGCCCATGAAGCTCAGGCCCGGCACGCCAAAGGCCGCCATGTCCAGGTCGTAGCGCAGTTGCCAGGAGCGCTCGTTGGGGGCGTTGAAGTCGACCACCTGCACCGAGTTGGCCAGCCAGATCGAGGTGCCGGGCTCGAAGCCGAAGCCCAGGTAGTCGAAGGGCTCGTCACCATTCACCCGCTGGTAGGCCAGGGTCAGGCTGTGCGGGCCGTGGCTGTAGCGGCTGGACAGCGACCAGGTGGTGTTGTCGATCTCGCCGGCCTTCTGCCCGCCCTCATCCGTGGTGCGGTAGAGGTTGAGGTCGAAGCCCAACCTATCCTGCCGGCTCAGGGTGAAGGTGTGCCCCAGGTTGGCGTAGTACTGCTTCCAGACATCCTCGAAACGCGACGCGTAGAGGGCGAGGTTGGTGCCGTTCTCGGCGGCATAGGCGGCACCGACGTAGTCCGCTGCGCGGGTCTCGACGCCATAGGTGTAAAGCGCGGTGAGCGGGCCGTCGGCGCTGGTGGAAGAACCCGCGCTGCCGGCGGTGAAGTGGCCGGCATCGAGCGTCAGGTCATCGATTTCCTGGCTGGTCAGCTGGAAACCCGTCGCGGTCGAGGTGAACAGGCGCGCGTTCCCGGTGCCGAACACGGGATTCATCGGCGTCAGGCTGCCGTACTTCAACTCGGTTTCCGACACCTTGGCCTTGATCGCCGCGCCCGCCTCGGAGAAATCGTCCTCGGCGCGGCCATCCGAATCGACCGGCATCAGATTGGTGCCCGATCGACCACGGCCGCTATCCAGCTTCAGGCCCAGCTGGGCATAGGCATCCACACCGAACCTGACCGGCCCGGGCGTATAGCCCGAGACGAAGTCGAGCATGAAGCCGTGGGCCCATTCTTCCCTGTAATTCTGCCCGCCCGGATTGTTGAGCAGGTTGCGGTGGAAATAGAAGTTGCGCTGGTTCAGCGTCAGGGTGCCAGCGGAGAGAAAGCCCTCGGCAGGCCCCTCCCCGGCCATGAGAACAGGGCTGGCGGCGCCAACGAACAGCAGCGGGCACACTGAAGACAGATTCAGTTTCACAGGGTTTTCCTTTCTTGTTTTAGGTGTGGCACGTCATTGCTTGGCGCCCCTTTCGAGGCGCCTTCGAGTTGCGGTCGGATCCTCAGGTCACCCGGTTTCGAACCCGGAAGCGCTCCTGCTGCCAGGTTCCGGAATCGAGAATCTCGCCGAGTGTCTCGACCGCCTGCCAGACGTCGCTGAAGCTGGTGTAGAGCGGGGTGAAGCCGAAGCGCATGATCCGCGGCTCGCGGTAGTCGCCGATCACGCCGCGCTCGATCAGCGCCTGGATCACGGCATAGCCCTCCGGATGTTCGAAGCTGACGTGGCTGCCACGACGGGCATGCTCCAGCGGCGTCACCAGGGTCAGCGGGTGGGCGGCGCAGCGTTGCCGGACCAGTTCGATGAACAGGTCGGTCAGCGCCAGGGACTTGCGCCGCAAGGCCTGCATATCGGTCCTGGCGAAGATATCCAGGCCACATTCCACCAGCGCCATGGAGGTAATCGGCTGGGTGCCGCAGAGGTAGCGGCCGATACCCGGCGCCGGCTCGTAACGGGACTCCATGCCGAACTGGCGGGCGTGGCCCCACCAGCCGGACAGCGGCTGCCAGACCTGGTCGCGCAGCGCCGGCGATACCCAGACGAAGGCCGGAGAGCCCGGACCGCCGTTGAGGTACTTGTAGGTGCAGCCGATGGCGTAGTCGGCGTTCGCCGCCTTCAGGTCCACCGGCACCGCGCCCGCCGAATGGGCGAGGTCCCAGATGGCCAGCGCGCCGCACTCGTGGGCCAGGGCGGTCAGGCCGGCCATGTCGTGCTGATAGCCGGTCTTGTAGTTGACGTGGGTGATCATCACCACGGCCGTGTCCGTGCCGATGGCTTCGGGAAGCTCCTCGGGGCTTTGCACCAGGCGCAGGGAATAGCCCTGCTGGAGCATGTCGGCGAGACCCTCGGCCATGTAGAGGTCGGTGGGGAAGTTGCTCGCCTCGGAGACGATCACCTTGCGCGCGGGGTCGCGCATGGCCTGGATGCGCAGCGCCGCCACCAGCACCTTGAACAGGTTGATCGAGGTGGTGTCGGTGACCACCACTTCATCCTCGTCGGCGCCGATCAGCCGCGCCAGCTTGTTGCCCAGGCGCTCGGACAGGGCGCGCCAGCCTGCGGCGTTCCAGCTGCGGATGAGGCCTTCGCCCCACTCCAGCCCCACCACTTCACGGGCACGCTCCAGCGCGGCGACCGGGCGTGCACCCAGCGAGTTGCCATCCAGGTAGATCACCCCCTCGGGCAGGGCGAAATCCGCACGCAAATGGGCAAGGGGGTCCTGGGCGTCGAGCGCCAGGCAGTGGTCTTTCGTTGTCATGGTCTTTCCTGGTTCGAAAGGGGACGCAGCACCGCGCGGACCGGGCTGGCATCGAGGTGAGTGAACTTGAGTGGGAGGGCGATCAGTTCGTAGTCGCCGGCAGGAACCTCATCGAGCACCAGGCCTTCGAGAATGGCCATGCCATGCCGGGCGACGGCCCGATGGGCATCCATGGTTTTCGACTGTTGCGGGTCGAGCGAAGGGGTATCGATGCCGATCAGGCGCACGCCGTGAGCGCCAAGCAGCTCGATGGCCTCGGCCTGCACGGCGCGGAAGCGCTCATCCCAGTGACGTTGGGCGGCCTGCCGGCAGGCGCGCAGCAGCACCCGTGGCGGAACGTCCCGCAGCGACGCGACGATATCCTGCGGACGTACCAGCGGCCCGCCGTCCATGCAATGGATGACCCGGCAGGGCCCCAGGTAAGGCTCCAGGGACACCGCGCCGATGGCTGCGCCGGCCGGGTCGTAATGCCGGGGCGCATCCGCGTGGGCACCGGTGTGCGGCGACAGGCTGATGCGACCGACATTCACCGGGCAGTCCGGCCCCATGCGCCAGACCGCCTCTTCGGTGTAAGGCGTATCGCCGGGCCAGGTGGGGATGCCCGGGTCGATCCAGGGACTGACGTCCCACCACGAAGGGGATCGCGACATGCTCGTTCTCCAGTTTCTGCTGGAAATATGATGAACGAACCCCTTTCGCATTTTCGTGCAAAGTAGCGTGCCGAATGGTCAATTTCTCGAATATGATTCGACTATCAAACAAATCTACGCAATTTTATTCGAACGCCATGACACTCGACTCCACCGATATCCGTATCCTCCTCTGCCTGCAGCAGAACGGCCGCATCAGCAACCAGGAACTGGCGGAAAAGGTCGCGCTCTCCCCTTCCGCCTGCCTGCGGCGGCTGCGCATCCTGGAAGACAACGGCGTCATCGAAAGCTATCGCGCGGTATTCAACGCCGAGCGGCTGGGAGTGGAGCTGGAAGCCATCGTGCACATCTCCATGCGCCAGGACGACGAGAACTGGCACGAGGCCTTTATCCAGAAGGTGCAGTCCTGGCCCGAGGTGGTCAGCGCCTACGTCATCACCGGTGCCAGCAACTACGTGCTGCGAGTGCAGGCGCGCAACCTGAAGCAGTACTCCGACTTCATCGTCAACAACCTGAACCGGACGACCGGGGTCACCGATATCCGCTCCGAGATCATCCTGCAGAAAATCAAGGAAGGCGGTGGCGTGCTGGATCTGCTGGTGGCCAGGAAATAGCCGGAGACCACGGGTCTGGCCATCGCTTGTCCTCCCCTGTCTTCCTGAGGGCCATGGCAGGAGGCGAAAAGTTCAGGCAAAGACGAGGCCGTGGGGCTGAAGGCCAGGACAGGCGGCTCGGCAGCCCTTCGGCGGAAAGGTTGAACGACCCGGCTCCCTCTCCGATCGCAACCAGGTCAGCTCCGCCCATGAGGGTCGCCATGTCCTTCGTTGACAAAGTGGTATCCCGGGTCCTCCACCTCGAAGTCACCCTTCGCCATGCCGTTGCCCGGCTGGCCGCCGATACCGACAACGACGCCCTGCATGACCTGCGCACCAATGTGCGCCGCTTGCGCAGCCTGGTACGTCCAATGCGCAGCAAAGACGACGTCTGGTGGCTGGACGAAGCTACCAACCGAGCCGGTGCTGCTACCCGGAGCAGCTGCCGGAGATCGAGTACGAGCCGGGCGATCAGGTGCTCAAGGTCGGGCGTATCGGTCAGGTCTCGTTTCGCGGCAAGAGCCTGTTCGTCGGCGGCAGGTTGTATGGGGAGCGGGTCGCCATCCGTCCCACCGCGGTGGATGGCGTCTACGAGGTGGTATTCATTCACCGAACCATCCGCCAGGTCGACCTGAGGCAGCGGACAACATGACCATCCACACGTTACCCATGTCCCCCGACAGGCGTTACCCATGTATCCCGGCTGAACACACGGCGCACCCTACCTGGTCAGCTCCGTCGCTCTGGCCAGCCGTGTAGGGTGGATAACGCTTTTCTATCCACCAGCGAGGCTGGAATGGGCAGCAAGAAGGGGGCAGGCGTTCAGCCTGCTCCCTTCTTCCGGCCCGTCACTCCTTGATGATCGCGCCGCCCAGGTGGGCGAGGAAGAACACCGAATCCTCCAAGGCTTCGGCGTCATGCTGCTCGTCCGGGCCGATCCGCATGTAGTCGCCGGCCGAAAGGACCAGGTCGCCGAAGCGGATGCGGCCGGACAGCACGAGGATTTCCTCCGGGCCTTCGTGGTCGTGGTTCGGGAAGACGGCGCCGGCCTTGAATTCGATGAAGTCCGAGCCGTCGCCGTTTTCGTTCCAGATGGAAGCCACACGGATGCCCGGGATGCCGGACTCGACGAATTGGCGGGCAGCATTGGGGAAGTGGATCATGGCGAATTCCTCACGAGGTGGCTGATCTTCACTTTAATCGTATACGCTGTAATCGCATGCGATGGCGAGATATTGATCCCGGACCCAGGTGATGTCAACAGGGTGATTTCGCCGCTTGTCGGGCTGCTAGAAAGGCGGGCAGGTAAAGCGTCCCGGTTGGAAGCCGGGTTGTCCCCAGGCAATCACAAAAAAAGCCCCGCACAAGGCGGGGCTGAGAGCACTAAACACTTACATGGCCAGAAGCATCAGGGAATGCACACCCCGTGCTGGCCGCTCTGGGCCAGGTCCATGAGTTCGCGGTTGGCCACGGCGTACATGGCGTAGTCGGTGGTGGTGGTGGCGCGCAGTTCCACCAGCATGGCCTTCCAGCGCTCCACCAGGGCACGGTGCTGGTCGAGCCAGTAGGCCACGCGTTCCTCGATGTCCGCCGGGCCTTCGTTCATCTGCAGGACGGAGATGGTGATCGCCCGCTGTTGCCAGTCCAGGTCGTCGCGGAAGGCCTCCCGCGCCAGGGCCTGCCAGTTGTTCTCCACCGGCAGGCTGGTGATCTGCTGCAGGTACCAGGACAGGTCCAGCGCACCGCCGACGGCGAAATAGGCGGTAGCGACTTCCGTGGTGTCCTTGCCGGTGACGTCCGAGGCTTCGATGATCGGCAACAGCGTATAGAGGTGGGTGGTCCCCGCCACCACGCGAGCCAGGTCTTCCGGCGCGCCGGTTTCCACGTAGGACTGGTAGCGCGCCAGCCACTGCTCGCGAGACGGGCCCTCCAGCAACTCGTCGAGGCGGCCGGCCAGGGCCTCCACGCGCGGACCGAAGTGGTTCACGTCACGGGCGGCGTTCTGGTCTTCGCGGCGGCTGCGCAGGAACCAGCGGGTGGCACGGCGGCCCAGGCGCATCAGCTCGTCCATCAGGGTCAGCTGCAGTTCGGCCGGCACCTTGTAGTCCAGTGCCTCGATCTGCTGCCACCAGTGCGGCAGGCGGAATACGTCACGCACCACGACATAGGCGCCGGCCACATTGGCCGCGCTCATGCCGGTGGACTCCTTCAGGCGCTGCACGAAGGTGATGCCCATGTGGTTGACCAGGTCGTTGGCGATCTGGGTGCTGATGATCTCGCGCTTCAGGCGGTGGCGGCGCATGGACTCGCCGAAAGTCTCGGCCAGCCGCGCCGGGAAGGCGGTTTCCATCTCCTGGGCGAGGTAGTCGTCGTCCGGCACCAGGGATTTGAGCAGCGATTCCTTGAGATCGATCTTGCTGTAGGAGATCAGTACCGACAGCTCCGGACGGGTCAGGCCCTGGCCGCCGGCGATGCGCTCGTTCAGCTCCTCGTCGGACGGCAGGAACTCCAGGCCACGGTCCAGCTTGCCGGCCGCTTCCAGGGCGGCGATCAGGCGCTTGTATTCGCCGATCTTCTCCCGGGCGCGGCGTTGCGCCAGGGACAGCGCCTGGGTCTGCTTGTAGTTGTTGCCCAACACCAGGTTGCCGACGTCGTCGGTCATCTCGGCGAGCAGCTTGTTGCGCTGTTTGCCGGTCATGTCGCCGGCGCCCACGATCTCGTTGAGCAGGATCTTGATGTTGACCTCATGGTCCGAGCAGTCCACGCCGCCGGCGTTGTCGATGAAGTCGGTGTTGCTGGCGCCGCCATTGAGGCAGTACTCCACACGGCCCAGCTGGGTCATGCCGAGGTTGCCGCCCTCGCCCACCACCTTGGCGCGCAGTTCGCGGCCGTCCACGCGCAGGGCGTCGTTGGCCTTGTCGCCGACGTCGGCGTGGCTTTCGCTGCTGGCCTTGACGTAGGTGCCGATGCCGCCGTTCCAGAGCAGGTCCACCGGCGCTTTCAGCAGGGCATGGAGCAGTTCGGTGGGGGTCAGCTTGTCGGCTTCGATCTCGAAGCGCTGCTGCATCTGCGGGCTGATGGTGATGCTCTTGGCGCTGCGCAGGAAGATGCCGCCGCCCTCGGAGATCAGCTTGGCGTCGTAGTCGGCCCAGGAAGAGCGCGGCAGGTTGAACAGGCGCTGGCGCTCATGGAAGCTGGAGGCCGCGTCCGGATTCGGGTCGATGAAGATGTGCATGTGGTTGAAGGCGGCCACTAGCTGCAGCTTGTCCGACAGCAGCATGCCGTTGCCGAACACGTCGCCGGCCATGTCGCCGATGCCGATCACGGTGAAGTGGTCCTTCTGCACATCGATGCCGCGCTCACGGAAGTGACGCTGCACCGATACCCAGCCGCCCTTGGCGGTGATGCCCATGCCCTTGTGGTCGTAGCCGGCCGAACCGCCGGAGGCGAAGGCGTCGCCCAGCCAGAAGCCGTACTCCTGGGCAATGCCGTTGGCGATATCGGAGAAGGTCGCGGTGCCCTTGTCGGCCGCCACCACCAGGTAGGGATCGTCGGGGTCGTGGCGCACCACGTTGGCCGGCGGCACCACCTTGCCTTCCTTGAGGTTGTCGGTGACGTCCAGCAGGCCCGAAATGAACAGGCGGTAGCAGGCGATGGCCTCGGCCTGGACCTCGTCACGGCTGCCGCCCACCGGCAGGCGACGCGGGATGAAACCACCCTTGGCGCCCATGGGCACGATCACCGCGTTCTTCACCTGCTGCGCCTTGACCAGGCCCAGCACTTCGGTGCGGAAGTCTTCCTCGCGGTCCGACCAGCGCAGGCCGCCGCGGGCCACGTCGCCGAAGCGCAGGTGCACGCCTTCCACTCGCGGGCAATAGACGAAGATCTCGAACTTGGGTACCGGCCGCGGGATCTCGGGGATCAGGCGCGGGCTCAGCTTGAAGCTGAAGTAGGACTTGCTCTGGCCAGCGGCGTCCGTCTGGTAGAAGTTGGTGCGCAGGGTCGCCTTGATCAGGTCCAGGTAGCGCCGCAGGATGCGGTCTTCGTTGAGCACGGCGACGTTGTCCAGTTCGCCGAGGATGGCCTGCTCCAGCTTCTGCTGCTTGTCTTCCAGGTCATCCCCCGCCAGCTTGCGCGCCAGGTAGAAGCGGGTCTTGAACAGGCGCACCAGCTCCTTGGCGATATTGGCGTGGTTCAGCAGGGTGCTGGCGATGTAGGACAGGTCGAAGCCCAGGCGGATCTGCTTCAGGTAGCGGGCGTAGGCGCGCAGCAGGGCGACGTCGCGCCAGGGCATGGCGGCGGTCAGCACCAGGCGGTTGAAGGCGTCGTTCTCGGCATGGCCGTCGACGATGTGGACGAAGGCGTCCTGCAGGGTGTCGTTCAGCTGCTGGATGTCGACTTCCTGGCCCAGGGCGCTGGTGAAGGCGAAATCGTGGATCCAGTACTGGCGGCCGTCCTGGCGCACCAGGCGGTAGGGGAACTCACCCAGCACGCGCAGGCCGAGGTTTTCCAGGATCGGTAGCACGTCGGACAGGGCCAGCGGGGTATCGGCGTGGTACAGCTTGCAGTGCAGCTGCTGCTCGCCCTGGGCCAGCGGCTGGTAGAAGCTCATCACCAGCGGGCGCTCGTCGGACAGGCTGTACAGATGCTGCATGTCCACCACCGCCGAGTGCGGGGCGAAGCGCTCGCGGTAGCCGGCCGGGAAGCCTTTCGGGAAGTCGGCCAGCACGCGGGTGCCCTGGCCTTCGCCGAAGCTTTCGTTGATCAGGGCGGCATAGTCGTCCTTCCAGGAGCGGCAGGCCTGGATGACCTCTTTCTCCAGCAACGCGATATCGACTGACAGCTTGTTCTTCGGGTCCAGGCGCAGGATGAACTGCACGCGCGCCAGCACCGATTCGGAGAAGAAGGTCCAGAATTCGCAGTCGCTGGCCTGCAGGCGCTCCATCAGGATCTGCTGGATCTTCAGGCGCGTCTCGGTGGAATAGACGTCACGCGGCACGTAGGCCAGGGCATAGGCGAAGCGGCCGTAGGGGTCGCGGCGCAGGAACAGGCGGATCTTGTTGCGTTCCTGCATCTGCACGATGGCCATGGCCGTGGAGAACAGGTCGTCCACCGGGGTCTGGAACAGGTCGTCGCGCGGCAGCACTTCCAGGACCTGGGCCAGTTCCTTGCCGAGGTGGGCCTTGGCATCGAATCCGGAACGGCGCTGGATCTCCGCCACCTTGCGACGGATGTAGGGAATCCGCACCACGCTTTCGGCGTACACGGCGGAGGTGTAGAGGCCCATGAAGCGGCACTCCCTGATCACCTTGCCCTTGGCGTCCAGCTCGCGGATCGACACGAAGTCCGGGTAGGCCGGACGGTGCACACGGCTCGGCTCGGCGGCCTTGGCGAAGGACAGCAGCATCGGCTCGCGCAGGTAGGTCACGGCCTCCGACTCGATGTGCAGGTCTTCCTTCTTCAGCCCGGCACGGCGCAGCCTGGAAATGCCCAGCAGGGATTTCTCGTCGTAGACCATGTGGCCGCCGCTCTTCTCTTCGGCCACGGTGAACTCTTCATAGCCGAGGAAGGTGAAGTGGTCATCCAGCAGCCACTCCATGAACACCTTCACCTCGGCCAGCTCCTCGACATCGACCTTGAGCTTGGCCTTGTCCAGCCAGGCCAGCAGTTCCTGGGCCTTGGCCTTCATCGGCTTGAAGTCGGCCACGGCCACGCGGACATCGCCCAGCACTTCCAGCAGGGCCTTCTCCAGGGTCTTCATGGCGCCGACGTTGGCGCAGCGGTCGATCTCCAGGAACATCAGGGACTCATGGTGCACGTCCTTGCCCTGGGTACCCTTGGGCAGGACTTCCACCAGATCGCCCTTGGCGTTGCGGCGCACACTGATCACGTTGTTCTGCAGGGTGTGGATGCTGTAGCCGCGGCGATTCAGCTCCATGCGCACCGAGTCCACCAGGAAGGGGATGTCCGGGTGCAGCACTTCCACCGCGGTGTGGGTGGACTGCCAGCCGTGCTTCTCGTAATCGGGGTTGAACACCCGGACTTCCGGGTTGGCGGCGTCGAAGCGCTCCACCAGACGCCAGGACGACAGGGTGCAACCGACCAGGTCGGACAGCCGGCGCTGGGTCAGTTCGTCGAGCGCGATGATGCCGAAGAATTGTTCGGCGAACAGGGCTACTTGTGGCAATGCCTTTTCGCTGACGTGCTGCGCCAGGGCCGCTTGCAGTTGGTGCTGGAAGTCGGCTTTGCTGGCTGCGGTGAAGGACGTCATGGTTGTGCTCCGCTAGGCTCGTTTTGTTGGGGTTAAGCGTAGAACGCCTAATAAGCGGAGAAAGGGCCACAGGTCGTTCCGGGCAGTGTGGCCCCGCTCCGGGCGAACGCCGGGGGGACAACTGCGACCCGGCGGTCACCATTGCCGCGAAAGCTTAACGAGGGAGAAAGGCGATGCGCTTACGGCGCTGCGACATATTCGTTCAAGCAGCGCCCTGTCAGGCTGGCGAGCGCGCGTGCGGGCTCGTTTGTAGGGTGCGCTGCGCGCACCGATTCCGGGATCAGCTTCGGCACCACGTCAAACCGCCGGTGCGCACGGCGCACCCTACCGGATCGGCTTCATCCTGCCAGCCTGGGTATTCGAATCGTCACAGGCAGAGCCGCTGACTCATGACCACGTCCCAAGGACGTGGTTTCCCAAGTTCAAACGAATCCGCTGCCACAAGCGCTGTGTAAGCCCCGTGTAAACCCTGCCCCCGTCACGGAACCAATGCCCGGATTCAGGCTCTTCTAGGCCGCTTCCCCTGGTCTGGATTAAAGTTATGCCCCATCACCGGAGGGCTTATGGCTCTCTCCTCAATAGTTCAACGAGTCCATCGATGGAACACCGTGACGCGCTAGTCGCCCTGCGAAACTTCCTATCCACCCAGATTCTCGGCCAGGAAAAGCTCATCGACCGCTTGCTGGTCGCCCTGCTCGCCGACGGCCACCTGCTGGTGGAGGGCGCGCCGGGCCTTGCCAAGACCAAGGCCATCAAGGACCTGGCGGACGGGGTGGAGGCGCAATTCCATCGCATCCAGTTCACTCCTGACCTGCTGCCAGCGGACATCACCGGCACCGAGATCTATCGTCCGGAGAACGGCAGTTTCGTCTTCCAGCAGGGGCCGATCTTCCACAACCTGGTGCTGGCGGACGAGATCAATCGCGCGCCGGCCAAGGTGCAGTCCGCGCTGCTGGAGGCCATGGCCGAGCGCCAGGTGTCGATCGGGCGCTCCACCTACGCCCTGCCGCCGCTGTTCCTGGTCATGGCGACCCAGAACCCCATCGAGCAGGAGGGCACCTACCCCCTGCCCGAAGCCCAGCTCGACCGTTTCCTCATGCACGTGCGCATCGGCTACCCGGACGCCTCCGTGGAGCGCAAGATCCTCCAGCAGGCCCGCGGCGAGGCGCTGCACGGCGAGACCCGCGCCGAACACCAGGTCAGCCAGCAGGCGATCTTCGCCGCGCGCAAGGAAATCCTCGGCCTCTATATGGCCGAAGCCGTGGAGGAATACCTGGTGCACCTGGTCATGGCCACCCGCACCCCCGCCAAGTTCGACAACGAGCTGGCCGACTGGCTGGCCTGGGGCGCCAGCCCCCGCGGTTCCATCGCCCTGGACCGCTGCGCCCGCGCCCACGCCTGGATGGCCGGCCGCGACTTCGTCAGCCCCGAGGACATCCAGGCGGTGCTCTTCGACGTGCTGCGCCATCGCCTGATCCTCTCCTTCGAGGCGGAAGCCGCCGGCATCGACCAGGACCGGGTGATCCAGCGCATCCTGGATGTGGTGGCGGTGGCCTGATGCGCCTGAAAGCGGCGGCCTGGAAGTTCCGGGTCCGGAAACGCCGTCCGGCGACGCCCGGTTCCACCCCGCCCGTGGCCAGTGCGGAAGGGGTTCATGTGGACCTCGCCGAGCTGATCGACATGCGCCACCGGGTGCGCGAGGTGCAGATCTTCTCCAGCCCGGCCCGGCGCAGCCCGCTGATCGGCCTGCACCATTCCAAGCTGCGCGGACGCGGCGTGGACTTCGACCAGGTGCGGGTCTACCAGGCCGGCGACGACGTGCGCACCATCGACTGGCGCGTCACGGCACGGACCCAGGAGCCTCACACCAAGCTGTTCCACGAGGAGCGCGAACGGCCGGTGTTCATCATGGTCGAGCAGAGTCAGCGGCTGTTCTTCGGCACCGGGCTGGTGTTCAAGTCGGTGCTCGCCGCCCAGGCCGCCAGCCTGATCGGCTGGGCCGCTCTGGCCCACAACGACCGCGTCGGCGGCCTGGTGTTCAGCGACCAGGACCACCACGAGATCAAGCCCCGGCGCAGCAAGCAGAGCCTGCTCCAGCTGCTCAGCCGGCTGGCCCGCGCCAACCAGGCCCTCGGCAGCCCGGTGGCGGCCCATCGGGAAGGCTTCAGCCTGGCCCTGCGCCGCGCCCGCGAGGTGCTGCGCCCGGGCAGCCTGGTGGTGATCCTCTGCGACGAACGCACGCTTTCCGATACCGCTGAACAACAGATCGCCCTGCTGGCCCGCCACACCGACCTGATCCTGTTGCCGGTCTCCGATCCCCTGGACCATGCCCTGCCCGCCGCCGGCCTGCTGCGCTTCGCCGAGCAAGGTGCGCAGCTGGAGCTGGACACCCACGCCAGCGACCTGCGCCAGGCCTACCGCGAGATGGGCGAAGCCCGCAGCGCGCGCTGGGAACGCCTGGCCCAACGGCTCGGCGTATTGCTGCTGCCGCTCTCCACCCAGGAGGGCATGATCGAGCAATTGCGCGACTACCTGCAGCACAAGGGCGGCACACGATGACTCCGCTGGACGGCCTGGAACCGCTGATCGCCCCGGCGGCCATCGCCTGGTGGCCACCCGCCCCCGGCTGGTGGTGCCTGCCGCCGCTCCTCGGGCTGCTGGCCTGGGCGTCGTGGTACGGCTGGCGCCGCCGCACGGGCCGGGTCACGGCCGAGCCCGAACAGCCGCTCGACCCGTTGCGCCAGGCCGCCCTCGAGGAACTGGCGCGCCTGCCCAAACCCTACGACGGTGCACCGGCCGGCCCCTGGCTGCAGGAACTCAACGGCCTGCTCAAGCGCCTGTGCCGCATGCACTACCCCGACGACCGGAGCCATACCCTGAGCGGCCGCGCCTGGCTCGCCTACCTCGACAACCGCTGCCCGGCCGCAGGCCTGACGCGCTGGATGATCCTGGTGGAGGGCGCCTACCGCCCGCAATGCAAGCTGGACGACAAGGCCATCAGCAGCCTCTACCAGTCCGTCGAGACCTGGATTCGCAAGCATGTTTGAGTTCACCTGGCCCTGGGTCTTCGTCCTCGTCCCGCTGCCCTGGGTGCTGCGCTTGCTGCTACCGCCGGCGGACAGCGGCGAGGCGGCCCTGAACGTGAGCTTCCTCGCCGACCTCGAAGGCCTGGTGGGCCGCCGCGCCCGTGCCAACTTGCCGGCCTGGCGCCAGCAGGCCCCCTTCGCCCTGCTCTGGCTGCTGCTGCTCTGCGCCGCCGCGCGGCCGGAGTGGGTCGGCGAGCCGCAGCCCATGCCCACCAGCGGCCGTGACCTGCTGCTGGCGGTGGATGTATCCGGCTCCATGGATTACGCCGACATGCAGTGGGAAGACGAGGACGTCAGCCGCCTGACCCTGGTCAAGCACCTGATGGGCGACTTCATCGAAGGCCGCCAGGGCGATCGCATCGGCCTGATCCTCTTCGGCAGCCAGGCCTACGTGCAGGCGCCGCTGACCTTCGACCGCCAGACCGTGCGCACCTGGCTGGACGAGGCGCTGATCGGCATCGCCGGCAAGAACACCGCCATCGGTGACGCCATCGGCCTGGCGGTGAAACGCCTGCGCCAGCGTCCGGCCAACAGCCGCGTGCTGGTGCTGGTCACCGACGGCGCCAACACCGGCGGCGAGATCGACCCGCTGACGGCCGCTCGCCTCGCCGCCGAGGAGAAGGTGAAGATCTACACCATCGGCATCGGCGCCGACCCGCAGCAAGGCGACGTGCTGGGCATCCTCGGCCTCAACCCGAGCATGGACCTGGACGAACCCACCCTCACCGCCATCGCCGAGCAGACCGGCGGCCGCTATTTCCGCGCCCGCAGCAGCAAGGAGCTGGCGGCGATCGAGGATACCCTCGACAGCCTGGAGCCGGTGACCCAGCGCGCCAGCCAGGCGCGTCCGGCCTACGCCCTCTATAGCTGGCCCCTGGCCGGCGCCCTGCTGCTGAGCCTCGTCCTGGTGTGCCGCGTGCTCTGGCCCAACGCCTTGCAGCAGCGTCCACAATGGCTGCGGAGGCGCCCATGATCGATCTCTGGCCCCACTGGCTTCGCCCCACCTGGCTACTGCTGCTGCCGCTGCTGGGCTGGCTGCTCTGGCAGCTCTGGCACCGCGAACGCCGCAGCGGCCGCTGGGAGCAGTTGCTGCCCCGTGCATTCCAGCCCTGGCTGCTGATCGGCGGTAGGCGCCGCGGTACCCGCCTGCCCCTGCTCGCCCTGGGCCTGGCCTGGCTGCTTGGCCTGCTGGCCCTGCTCGGCCCCAGTTGGCAGCAGATGGAACAGAGCACCCAGAAGCGAGCCGACCCGCTGGTGGTGATGCTGGAGCTGACGCCCTCGATGCTCGCCACCGATATCGCCCCGAGCCGCCTGGAACAGGCCAAGCGCAAGCTCCGTGACCTGCTGGAAGCCCGCCGCGACGCACAGACGGCGATAGTGGTCTATGCCGGCAGCGCCCACAGCCTGGTGCCACTGTCCGATGACCTGATGACCAGCCTCAACCTGATCGACTCCCTCAAGCCCTCGATCATGCCGCAGACCGGCCAGCGCGCCGACCTCGCGGTGGCCAAGGCCCTGGGCCTGCTGGAGCAGGGTGCCCAGGGCCAGGGGCGCCTGCTGCTGGTCACCAGCGGCCTCGACGCGCAGGAACAGGCCGGTATCCGCCAGGCCCTCGGCTCGCGCAGCGAACGCCTGGTCATCCTCGGCGTCGGTACCGCCGCCGGTGCCCCCATCGCCCAGGAAGACGGCGGCTTCCTCAAGGACGACCAGGGCGCCATCCTCCTGCCCAAGCTCGACAGCGCCCAGCTGCGCCGCTTCACCGCCGACCTTGGCGGGCGCTATGCCAGCGTCCAGCTGGACGAAGGCGACCTCCTCCGCCTTGGCCTGCTCGATGGTCCGCGCACCCTGCGAGAGGGCGGCGAAATCGCCCGCCTGGCCGCCTGGGCCGACCAGGGCCACTGGCTATTGCTACCACTGCTGCTGATCGCCGCCTGCGCCGGCCGCCGCGGCTGGCTGTTCTGCCTGCCGCTGCTGCTGATACTGCCGCGCCCCAGCCTCGCCCTGGAATTCGAAGACCTCTGGCTGCGGCCGGACCAGCAGGGCCAGCGCCTGCTGGAGGCCCAGCGCCCGGCCGAAGCCGCGAGGAAATTCAGCGACCCGCGCTGGCAGGGCATGGCGCTCTACCAGGCCGGCGACTACGCCGAAGCCGCCGCCCGCTTCGCCCAGGGCGACAGCGCGGCGGACCACTACAACCGGGGTAACGCCCTGGCTCGGGCCGGTGAGCTGGAAGCGGCCATCGACGCCTACGACTCGGCCCTGGCACGCCAGCCCGACCTGGAGGCGGCGAAGAAGAACAAGGCGCTGCTGGAAGCCCTGCTGCGCCAGCGGGCGGCCGAGGCGCAAGCCGGCGATCCGGATCAGCGCGGCGACGACCAGCAAGGGTCGGCCGAGGGCGGCGAACAGAAATCGGCGCAACAACGGGCCGGCGAGCAGAACGCCAGCGAAGAGGCCATGCAACAGGGCAATGGCGAGGCCGGGCAGAATGGCTCGACCCAGCCCGGCACCGGCGGCACGGCCGAAGAGGCCACGCCCCGGGACGCCACGCAAACCCGCACCGCCAGCACCGAGCCCCTGGGCGACGAGCGTCGCCAGGCCCTGGAGCAATGGCTCCGGCGGATACCGGACGACCCCGCCGAGCTGCTGCGCCGCAAGTTCTGGTACGAACAGCAACAGCGCCAGGAAGAACAATGATGACGCGCCTGCTATGCACCCTCCTCCTCAGCCTGCTGGCACTGGCCGCCCAGGCCGCCGGTTTCACCGCCGCCGTCGACCGTACCCGCCTGAGCGAGGGCGAGACGGTCGAGCTGACCCTCGAGTCCTCCGACCCGACCTTGTTCGGCAAGCCCGACCTGACGCCGCTGAATGCGCAGTTCGAAGTGCTCGGGACGCGTCAGATCAACCAGCTCGGCACCTTCAACGGCCACAACGACCGTGCCACCCGCTGGATCATCACCCTGCAGCCGAAGCAGATCGGCTTCGTCACCATTCCGGCGCTGAAGCTGGGCGATGTGCACAGCGCCCCCATCACCCTGCATGTGCAGAAGGCGGAAAAGTCCGGCAGCGGCAACCTGGCGCCGGTGTTCATCGACGCCAGCCTCGACCAGGACAGCGTCTACGTGCAGGCCCAGGCCATCCTCACCCTGCGCATCTACCACTCCGTCTCGCTCTACGACGACAGCAGCCTCAGCCCGTTGCAGATGGATGATGCCGTGGTCCAGCAACTGGGCGATCCACGCACCTACGAAAAGGAAATCAACGGGGTGCGCCACGGCGTGATCGAAGTGCGCTACGCCCTCTTCCCGCAGAAGAGCGGCGTGCTGAACATCCCGCCGCAAGTCTTCAGCGCGACCCTGGTCGACCCCGGCAACCAGAACGGCTACCAGCCCTTCGGCCCCAGGCCGGGCAAGCTGACGCGGGTCAATTCGCCGCGCATTCCCCTGAGGGTCAAACCCAAACCCGCCGACTACCCGGCCGACGCGCCCTGGCTACCGGCGCGCAACCTGACCCTGACCGAATCCTGGAGCCCCGACCCCGAGGCGGTGCAAAGCGGCGACTCGCTGACCCGCAGCCTGCTGCTCCAGGTGGAGGGCCTGTCCAGTACGCAGATCCCGCCCCTGCCGGCGACCCGGTCCAACGGCCTGCGGCGCTATCCCGACCAGCCGCAGCTGGACAACAAGATCGACGAGCGCGGCCTGATCGGCAGCCGGGAAGAGCGCGAGGCCCTGGTGCCCACCAGCAGCGGCCGCCTGGAATTGCCGACGGTGAGCATCGTCTGGTGGAACACCCGCGACGATCGCCTGGAACGCAGCGAAATTCCGGCACGCAGCCTGGAAGTGGCAAGCAATCCGGAGCTGGAAGCCAGCACCAGGCCGGCCGATGGCGCACCGGTCGGCGCTGCCACCAACCAGGCCCGGCTCTGGCCCTGGCAGCTGGCCAGCGCCCTGCTCGCCTGCACCACGCTGCTGGGCTTCGGCCTCTGGTGGCGCGCCCGGCGCCAACCGGCGATCCTGCCCACCGTCCAGGCCGGGCCGAGCCCACGCACGCTGCTGGACGACCTGCGCCGCGCCTGCCAATCCAATGACCCCCACGCCACCCGCCAGGCCCTGGACAACTGGGCGCGCCAACAGCCGGAAACCCTCGCCGACATGGCCGCCCGCTTCGTGCCCCTGTCCGACGCCATGGATGGACTCAATGGCGCGCTGTACAGCGAAACCGGCCAGCAGTGGCAGGGCGAGGACCTGTGGAAGGCCATCCGCGCTCTGCCCGCGCCCCAGGCGCAGCAGCAGACGGCAACCGAGCCGAGCCAGCTGCCTCCGCTGTATCCGCGTTGAGGTTGCAGCGCCCTCGCTGATTCCCGCCGGACTCCGGCGGGGGCCACGGCCCCCTTCCTTGTCAGCCCCAAGGCCCCGAACTACGCTGCTCAATGCGAGCAGCGGCCGTACATTTCGGCTCGCTTTGACCGCACTGCCAACGGCTTGCAGTTCCGCCGAACAGGCTCCGCCCGTCATGTACAACAGGAGTCGACAATGCCTTCGCTCAAACCCGCATTCCTCTCGTTCGCCGTCAGTTGCGCCTGCCTCATCGCCTCCGCCGAGGCCGCCGAACCGCTGAAGCAGATCGGTGACGGCGAAGGCCAGCTCGATATCATCGCCTGGCCCGGCTATATCGAGCGCGGCGAGTCGGACAAGAACTACGACTGGGTCACCCAGTTCGAGAAAGACACCGGCTGCAAGGTCAACGTGAAGACCGCCGCCACCTCCGACGAGATGGTCAGCCTGATGGCCAAGGGTGGCTACGACCTGGTCACCGCCTCCGGCGACGCCTCCCTGCGGCTGATCTTCGGCAAGCGGGTGCAGCCGATCAACACGGCCCTCGTGCCGAAGTGGAATACCCTCGACGAGCGCCTGCAGGACGCCCCCTGGCACACGGTGAACGGCCAGCACTATGGCACCCCCTACCAGTGGGGCCCGAACCTGCTGATGTACAACACCAAGCTGTACAAGCAGGCGCCGGATAGCTGGGCGGTGGTCTTCGAGCAGCAGGACCTGGCTGACGGCAAGTCCAACAAGGGACGTGTCCAGGCCTACGACGGCCCCATCTATATCGCCGATGCCGCGCTGTACCTGAAGTCCGCCAAGCCGGAGCTGGGTATCGACGACCCCTACCAGCTGACCGAGGAGCAGTACGCCGCCGCGCTCGACCTGCTGCGCAAGCAGCACAGCCTGGTGCACCGCTACTGGCATGACGCGACCGTGCAGATGAGCGACTTCAAGAACGAGGGCGTGGCCGCCTCCAGCACCTGGGGCTACATGGCCAACACCCTGAAGGCGGAAAAGCAGCCGGTGGAAACCGTGTTCCCGAAGGAAGGGGTCACCGGCTGGGCCGACACCACCATGCTGCACGTGGACGCCAAACACCCGAACTGCGCCTACAAGTGGATGAACTGGTCCCTGGAACCCAAGGTTCAGGGTGACCTGGCCGCCTGGTTCGGTTCCCTGCCGGTGGTGGCCAAGGCTTGCACCAGCAGCGAACTCCTCGGCCCCGGCGGTTGCGCCACCAACGGCTACGACCAGTTCGACAAGATCGCCTTCTGGAAGACCCCGCAGGCCGAGGGCGGCAAGTTCGTGCCCTACAGCCGCTGGACCCAGGACTACATCGCGATCATGGGTGGCAGGTAGCGCACCGATCTCTCCCCAGACATCACCCCTCTCCCTGAAGGGAGAGGGGGCTGGTCCGAATCACCCTGAAACACCGAGCGGCTGAAGTTGCCCTCACCCGAACGCGGCCCGCCCAGCCCTCCCCCGGAGGGAGAGGGAGCCGCAAACCCGGAGCCACGCATGACCACAGCCGTCCAGTTCACCGATGTCTGCCGCCACTACGGCGACGTGAAGGCGGTGGACCGGGTGTCCATCGAAATCCGCGACGGCGAGTTCTTCTCCATGCTCGGCCCCTCGGGCTCGGGCAAGACCACCTGCCTGCGGCTGATCGCCGGTTTCGAGCAACCCACCTCGGGCTCCATCCGCATCCACGGCGAGGAAGCCGCCGGCCTGCCACCCTACGAGCGCGACGTGAATACGGTGTTCCAGGACTACGCCCTGTTCCCGCACATGAACGTGCGCGACAACGTCGCCTACGGGCTGAAGGTCAAGGGCGTGGCGAAAGCCGAGCGCCTCAACCGCGCCGAGGATGCCTTAGGGATGGTCGCCCTGCCCGGCTACGGCGAGCGCAAGCCGGCCCAGCTCTCCGGCGGCCAGCGCCAGCGCGTGGCCCTGGCCCGCGCGCTGATCAACCGCCCGCGCGTGCTGCTGCTGGACGAGCCCCTGGGCGCCCTCGACCTCAAGCTGCGCGAGCAGATGCAGGTGGAACTGAAGAAGCTGCAGCGCCAGCTGGGCATCACCTTCATCTTCGTCACCCACGACCAGGGCGAGGCGCTGTCCATGTCCGACCGGGTGGCGGTATTCAACAAGGGCCGCATCGAGCAGGTGGACAGCCCGCAGAACCTCTACCGCCAGCCGCGTACCCGTTTCGTCGCCGAATTCGTCGGCACCGCCAACGTGCTCCACGGCGACCTGGCCCAGCGCCTCACCGGCAACGCCGGCGCCTTCTCCCTGCGCCCGGAACACGTACGTTTCGGCAGCGCGAGCGATGGTGAGCTGCAGGTCAGCGGCACGGTGCATGACGTGCAGTACCTGGGCGCCAGCAGCCGTTACGAACTCAATCTCGACGGCGGCGGCCGCCTGGCGGTGAGCCTGCCCAACGGCGAGCAGGCGGACAGCGCGCGCCCGCAACCCGGCCAGCAGGTGCAGGCCTGCTGGGCCCGCAGCGCGATGATCGCGCTCAGCGAGTAGGCCATGAACACCGTCCTCGCCAGCCAGCAGAGCGGCCCCCTGCGCGGGCTCTCCAACCTGCTCTACCGTCGCTCCACGCTCTATCTGGCGCTGCTGCTGACCCCGCCCCTGCTCTGGTTCGGCGTGGTCTACGTGGGCTCCCTGTTCGCCCTGCTCTGGCAGAGCTTCTACACCTTCGACGACTTCACCATGGCGGTAACGCCGGAGCTGACCCTGGCCAACTACGCCGCCCTGTTCAACCCGGCCAACTACGACATCATCCTGCGCACCCTGACCATGGCCATAGCCGTGAGCCTGGCCAGTGCGGTGCTGGCCTTCCCCATCGCCTACTACATGGCGCGCTATGCCTCGCCGCGGGAAAAGGCCTTCTTCTATATCGCCGTGATGCTACCCATGTGGGCCAGCTACATCGTCAAGGCCTACGCCTGGACGGTGATCCTGGCCAAGGGCGGAATCTTCTACTGGCTGATCCAGCAGCTACACCTGGAGGGCCTGCTGGGCAGCCTGCTGACCCTGCCCGGGCTGGGCGGCAACACCCTGTCCACCTCGCACCTGGGGCGCTTCCTGGTGTTCACCTACATCTGGCTGCCCTTCATGATCCTGCCGATCCAGGCTTCCCTGGAGCGCCTGCCGCCCTCGCTGTTGCAGGCCTCGGCGGACCTCGGCGCCAGACCACGGCAAACCTTCGCCCAGGTCATCCTGCCGCTGGCCTTTCCCGGCGTGGTGGCCGGCTCCATCTTCACCTTCAGCCTGACCCTGGGGGACTTCATCATCCCGCAGCTGGTGGGGCCCAGCGGTCTGTTCATCGGCACCATGGTCTACGTGCAGCAGGGCTCGGTGGGCAATATCCCGCTGGCGGCGGCCTTCACCCTGGTGCCCATCGTGCTGATCGCCATCTACCTGTCCATCGCCAAGCGGCTGGGGGCCTTCGATGCGCTTTGAACGAGCCTCATGGAGCCTGCGCCTGGCCGCCTGGAGCGGGCTGCTGTTCCTGCACTTCCCGATCCTGGTGATCCTGCTCTACGCCTTCAATACCGAGGAGTCGGCCTACAGCTTCCCGCTCAGGGGCTTCACCCTGGAGTGGTTCGCCGTGGTGGGCAGCCGAGCGGACGTGCTGCAGGCCATCGTCCTGTCGCTGAAGGTCGCCTGCCTGGCCACCGCCCTGGCCATGGTGCTTGGCACCCTGGCCGCCGCCGCGCTGTACCGGCGCGATTTCTTCGGCAAGGAGAGCATCACCCTGATGCTGATCCTGCCCATCGCGCTGCCCGGCATCATCACCGGCATCGCCCTGCTCTCGGCCTTCAAGACCCTCGGCATCGAGCCCGGCATCTTCACCATAGTGGTGGGCCACGCCACCTTCTGCGTGGTGATCGTCTACAACAACGTGATCGCGCGCTTCCGCCGCACCTCCCACAACCTGATCGAAGCCTCCATGGACCTGGGCGCCGACGGCTGGCAGACCTTCCGCTACATCATCCTGCCGAACATCGCCACCGCCCTCCTGGCCGGCGGCATGCTGGCCTTCGCGCTGTCCTTCGACGAGATCATCGTCACCACCTTCACCGCCGGCCACGAACAGACCCTGCCCCTCTGGCTGCTCAGCCAACTCAGCCGCCCGCGCGACGTCCCGGTGACCAACGTGGTGGCCCTGCTGGTAATGCTCGCCACCATGCTGCCCATCCTCGGCGCCTACTACCTGACACGGGGCACCGAGTCGGTGGCGGGGGGTGGGAAGTAGCCCTTCTCCCCTCTCCCTAACCCTCTCCCAGAGGGAGAGGGAACAAAAGCGAGGCCCCCACCATGCAAACCAAACTACTGATCAATGGCCAGTTCACCGCCGGCGAAGGCGAAGCTCTGGACGTGCTCAACCCGGCCACAGGCGGGGTGCTGGTGAGCATCCCCGAGGCCAGCGAAGCCCAGGTGGACGCCGCCGTGCGCGCCGCCGATGCGGCCTTCGAAGGCTGGGCACGGACCTCGCCGAGGGACCGCGCCACCCTGCTGCTGAAGCTGGCGGACAGGATCGAAGGCCATGCCGAAGAGCTGGCGAAACTGGAATCGGACAACTGCGGCAAGCCCTACGCCGCCGCCCTCAACGACGAGCTGCCGGCCGTCGCCGACGTGTTCCGCTTCTTCGCCGGCGCCAGCCGCTGCCTCACCGGCTCGGCCGCCGGGGAGTACCTGCCGGGCTTCACCTCGATGATCCGCCGCGACCCGGTGGGGGTGATCGCCTCCATCGCGCCCTGGAACTACCCGCTGATGATGGCGGCCTGGAAGCTCGGCCCGGCGCTCGCCGCCGGCAACACCGTGGTGCTCAAGCCCTCCGAGCAGACCCCGCTGACCGCCTTGCGCCTGGCTGAATTCATCGCCGAGCTTCTACCGCCCGGGGTGGTCAACGTCGTCCTCGGCCGCGGCCCGACCGTGGGCAGCCCGCTGGTGTCGCACCCGTTGGTGCGCATGGTGTCCCTGACCGGTTCGGTGGGCACCGGCAAGGCCATCATCCGCAGTGCCGCCGAGAGTGTGAAACGCACCCACATGGAGCTGGGCGGCAAGGCGCCGGTGATCGTCTTCGACGACGCCGACCTGGCCGACGTGGTGGCCGGCATCCGCACCTTCGGCTTCTACAATGCCGGGCAGGACTGCACGGCGGCCTGCCGAATCTACGCCGGCAAGAAGATCTACGACAACTTCGTGGCCGACCTGGCCAGCGCGGTCTCCAGCCTCAAGACCGGCCTGCAGAACGACCCGGCCACCGAGCTCGGCCCGCTGATCAGCCAGAGCCAGCGCGAACGGGTGGCCGGCTTCGTCGAACGCGCCCGTGGCCTGCCGCATATCCAGATCGCCACCGGTGGCAAGCCGGTGGCCGGCAGCGGCTTCTTCTACGAGCCCACGGTAGTGGCCCATGCGAAACAGGATGACGAGATAGTGCGGCGGGAAGTGTTCGGCCCGGTGGTGACGGTCACGCCCTTCAGCGACGTGGACGAGGCGGTGCACTGGGCCAACGACTCCGACTACGGCCTGGCCTCATCGGTCTGGACCCGCGACGTCGGCCGCGCCGCCGCCGTCGCGTCGCGCCTGCAGTACGGCTGCACCTGGATCAATACCCACTTCATGCTGACCAACGAGATGCCCCATGGCGGTTTCAAGCAGTCCGGCTACGGCAAGGACCTGTCCATGTACGGCCTGGAGGACTACACCGTGGTACGGCATGTGATGATCCGGCATTGACCGCCAGCGGAGACAAATCCTGTAGGGGCGAATTCATTCGCCAGGCAGGCCGCAGGTCTGCCTCTGGACGTCCGAGGGGGCAGCTGCGCTGCCCTTGGCGAATGAATTCGCCCCTACAAATCCTCAACCAAACGCCAGCGCCAGCCAGCGGCGATAGAACCCCTCGGCCACCTGGTTCAGCGCCGCCACCCGGGCCGGCAGGTCCTCGAGCATGCGCGCCCTGGCCTGCTGGCTGGGCTGGGTCTCGTCCAGCAGGTGGGCCCAGTCGGTCAACCAGAGGCGCACCAGGTCCTCGGTCATTTCCGGATGGCCTTGCAGGGCCAGCACCTTGTCGCCCCAGGAGAAGCCCTGGTTGGGGCACCAGGGGCTGTTCATCAGCCATTGCGCGCCTTCCGGCAGGTCGAAGGTATCGCTGTGCCACTGGTAGATGGCGAATTCCTGCGGCAGATGCGCCAGCCAGGGGTTGTCGGTGGCCAGGGCGCGTTTCTCCAGCGGCTGCCAGCCGATCTCGGTGTAGGGCATGCGGTGCACCGCGGCGCCAAGGGCGCGGGCCAACAGCTGGCCGCCCAGGCAATGGCCGATCATGGGCACATCGCGGGCCAGGAAATGTCGCAAGGCATCCAGCTCCGCGCCGATCCACGGCAACGGATCATTGACGCTCATGGGCCCGCCCATGATGGCCACGGCCCTGGGCCGCTCCAGGTCGTAGCCCGCCAGTTCGCCCAGATCCGCGCGCAGCACGGTGAAGTCGCGCTGCTCGCGATCCAGGACGCTCGCCAGGTAGCCGGGCGAGCAGAAGTCGGCGTGGGTAAGAATCAGGATATCGGTCATGGGGTCCCCTCCGTTGGCGGAGTCTGCGGCAAAGCCCATGCCGAGGTCGAGTAAAGGAAGTGCAGATTCTTGCGGGGAATGCGGACTGCGGAAGGAGGAGGAAAAACCAGCCGGGGAATTGTCCGGAATGCCCGGTTCGCGGCGGATCTGCCGCCACGAACCGAGCCTGTCTCAAGGTCGCGTGACAGACACTTCCTGGGTCACGCCCCAACCATCGAGCACGCCGCCAAGCGGCACCACCAGGGCTTCCAGGTCATGCTCGAAATCACCGATTCCCGCGTGGGTGGCGTACATCACCTTGCTCACCTGCAGGTGCCAGGCCCCATCGGCGCGGACCGACACCTGTGCGTTCAAGGACTCACCACGAAAATTCTTCGCTGCCATTCGTGCCCGGTCCTCGTCGGGAAAAATGGCATAGAACTCGATCGGATGGACACGGGCAAAATCGAAACCGCCCTCTTTCATGCGGCGCAACAGATTGCTGCTGACATCATCGTGGAAGGCTGTGCTCATGAAACGACCTCCTCTTAGCGATGGATGAGAGTTCCGCGTTTTTCCGCTTTTCCGAGAAGCCGATGGAGTCGGCTCCGCGACACCATGCGGTGCCGCCCCCGGGCCGACCCTGCAGACACAGCGCCAAGCCCTGGCCGGGCCCCGCGCGGACCCGGCCATTGACTCACTCGTCAAGTGACCTTTTTCAGCTTTCATTTTGCAGGGTAGCGCCACCACGGCGGGTCTGCCGGAAAGCTGGACAAATTGTCGCAAAAGTGGCGACAGGCGGCTCTCAGGCCTGATCCGCCAAAATATTGGCCTTGCGCCCGGCCAGACCGCCTCCAGCCCTGTAGGGGGATAGCGCTTTTCTATCCACCAGCGAGGCCGGCCGAGACGCCCATGGTGGAAATCCCCAAAGGGATTTTCACCCTACAAGGCTGGGCAATGACCGAGGGTCAAGCCCCGCTCAACAGTTTCATGATCCCCCGGTTCCCCCAGGCCGGCGAAACCTGCCCCGCGCCGTACATCAGGCGGAACAGCCAGCTCACCGGCCGATGCACCGCGCCCTGGGCCTGTTGCCAGGCCGCACGGGCGATGTCCTCGGCATCCAGCTTCATCCCGAGGCGGTGCAATACCGGCGTTTCGAAGCGCTGGCCGCTGACCATGGGCATGCGCACGAAGGGCGGCATCAGGTCGCCGACGCGGATGCCGTGGCGGCGCCGGTAATCAGGATGTTGTCCACCTCAGGCTTCCTCCTCCACGTGCCGACAGATGAAGTCCGCCGCGCTGGCCAGGGCCTGGTCGGCCGTGCGCAGTACCCCGGTGTGGGCCTGGAACACATGCCAGAGTCCCGGATAACGTTCCAGCCGCACCCAGCCACCCGCCGCGCGCACCCGTGCGGCCAGGCGCAGGCTGTCGTCGCGCAGCACCTCGTCCTCGGCCACCTGCACCAGCATGGGGGCGAGACCGGCAAGGTCGGCGAACAGTGGCGACAACGCCGGATCGCGCCGATCCAGGCCGGGAGGGCAATAAAGCGCCATCGCCTGATCCACCCAGGCCGGGTGGATCAGCGGGTCGCCCGCCGGCGGGCAGTGCTGCGCCGTGCCACTGAGGTCGGTTACCGGCGAGAAGCAGATCAGCCCCGCCGGCCGGGGCAGGTCCTGGCGCTTGATTT
The DNA here is from genome assembly GCF_042656385.1 of Pseudomonas sp. GCM10022186. Taxonomy (NCBI): domain Bacteria; kingdom Pseudomonadati; phylum Pseudomonadota; class Gammaproteobacteria; order Pseudomonadales; family Pseudomonadaceae; genus Pseudomonas; species Pseudomonas sp. GCM10022186. The sequence continues at coordinate 212,341 of NZ_JBHSOU010000066.1, read as the reverse complement.
CCAATGCGGCAAGGAGCGTCAGGTTACCCCCCGCCGAGTCGCCGCCAATGACGATGCGCGAGGCCGGGTAACCCGCCTCCAACAGCTCGCGGTAGGCCGCGGCGGCATCATCCCGCGCGGCGGGAAAGGGGTGCTCCGGCGCCAGCCGGTAGTCCAGCGCGCACACCGCCACACCGGCACGCTTGGCCAGGCCGGCGGTGATGGCCCGATGGGTGGCCGGCGAACCGGTGATGAAGGCACCACCATGCAGGTAGAGCAGCACCACATGGCTGCCACCCCGGGGCCGGTGCCACTCGCAGGGGCGGCCGGCCAGTTGCCCGTCTTCCCGCAGCAGGCCACGGGGCGCCAGGGTGCCGGCAGTGAGGAGACGCAACACCAACCGCTGCAGCGTGACCGGCATCGGCGGGCGCATCAGACCACGGAACAGCAGGCGCAGGGCGCCGCGCAGGGTCGCGCGCAACCACGGCTGGCCAGGCTCGGGCGCAGTGAACTCAAGGGGTGCATTCATAGTGATCCAGTTCCAGGCGACGGGTCTGTTGACGGTAGCTGAAGGTGAATCCCGGCCAGTTGTTGGTATTGCGGCCGTCAGCGGTCTTGTACCAACTGGTGCAACCCTGCTCCCAGATGGTGTGGCGCACGTCCTGCTGCAGCCGCTGGTTGAAACTGCGCTGCACCTCGGGTTTCAGGTCGAGCAAGCGTAGACCGCCGAGCGCGCGGATGCCGTCCAGCACATAGGGGTACTGGCTTTCCAGCATGTAGATGATGGAGCTGTGCCCCAGGTTGGTATTGGGTCCGTAGAGGATGAAGAGGTTGGGAAAGCCGCTGACGCTGACCCCGAGATACGCCTCGGCGCCTTCGCGCCAGGCCTGGTTCAGGTCGCGCCCGCCGAGCCCGCGGATGCTCATGGGGGCGAGGAAGTCGGTGGCGGCGAAGCCGGTGCCGAGAATGATGGCGTCCACCTCGTGGCGCTGGCCGTCATGGGTCACCACCGCGTCTGCGGTGACCTCCCGTATGCCACGGTCGATCACCTCCACATTGGGCCGCGCCAGCGCCGGATAGAAGTCATTGGAAATCAGGATGCGCTTGCAGCCCAACGGGTAGTCCGGCAGCAGGCGCCGGCGCAGGTCCGGGTCGGCGATGCCGCGCGCCAGGTGCCGGTGGAAGCGCAGGCGCATCAGCTTCATCAGCGGCGGGAACACCGAGAAGGCCAGCACCCTTGACTCGTGCTGGATGTACTTGAGCAAGCGGTCGGCCTTCTGCAGCCCCGGCAGGCGTCGCATCAGCGCCAGCTCCCAGGCACGGTAGGCGCGATCCGGCTTGGGGATCACGTAGGCGGCCGAACGCTGGAACAGGGACAGCCGCGCCACCTTGGGGGCGATCTGCGGGACGAACTGGATAGCGCTGGCGCCGGTGCCGATGACCGCCACCCGCTTGCCCTCCAAGGGGTAGTCGTGGTTCCAGCGAGCCGAATGGAACAGCTCGCCCCGGAATCCGTCCAGGCCGGGAATGCGCGGCCAGGCCGGACGGTTCAGCTGGCCGCAGGCACTGACCAGGGCCCGGGCCCGAATGCACTCACCGCTGCGGGTCCGAACCTGCCAGGTACCACTGGACTCATCGAACTCGGCTCCCGCCACCTCGCAGCCGAAACGGATATGCCGGCGCAGGCCGTACTTGTCGGCACAGTGGCGCTGATAGGCGAAGATCTCCGCCTGGGGCGCGTACTTGCGCGACCAGTCGGTCTTGGGTTCGAAGGAAAAGGAATACAGGTGCGAAGGCACATCGCAGGCTGCGCCCGGATAGCTGTTGTCGCGCCAGGTGCCGCCTACTTCGCAGCCCTTCTCCAGGATCAGGAAGTCGTGGATGCCGGCCTTCTGCAACTGGATGGCCAGGCCCAGGCCGCCAAAGCCGGCGCCGATGATCAGCACGTGCTGGGTCGCGCCGGGCTGGGAATTGTCGATCATTGTTGTCTCCCATTGGTGATGCCGCGCGGGCTCGCGGCCTGTGCGGATGGGAGAATGCTAGTTCTGCCGATAGCCGCGCGTTATGGCATAGTCGGACAGCAAATTGTGAGTTTCGGACAACCCAGCGCAGGCTCCCCCATGCCCGGCCTCGAACCCCGCCCGCCCCGGCGCAGCGCCATCAGCGTGCAATTGATGACCCAGTTCGGCCTCGAACAGGGTCTTGGCCTGGAGCAATGCCTGGCCGGTACCGGGCTGGACTGGCGCCTGCTCGGCGACCCCGGCGCGGAAGTGGACGCCGGCCAGGAACTGGGGCTGCTGCGCAACCTCGCCCGGCATCTTGGCCAGCGCCCCGGCATGGGCTTGCAGGTCGGCCGGTGTTACCGCCTCCACACCTATGGCATCTGGGGCTTCGCCCTGCTCAGCAGCGCCACCTACCGTAGCGCGGTGCAACTGGGGTTGCGCTACCTGGACCTGACCTACGCCTTCCACAGCATGCGCCTGGAGGAACAGGGCGACGAGGCCTGGCTGACCCTCGAGGGCCGGGACCTGCCCGAGGACCTGCGCGTGTTCCTGCTGGAACGGGATGTCGCCGGTGCCCTCAGCGTGCATCGCGACCTGCTGAACACCGAAATGCCCGTGCGCCAGGCGCGCTTCCGCATCGCCGAGCCTGCCGACGTCACGCCCTGGCGCGAGCTGCTGGGCGTGACGCCGGACTTCGGCGCCAGTGACAACCGCATCGCCTTCGCCCGCGCCCTGCTCGACATGCCCCTGCCCGGTGCCAATCCGCAGGTGGCGCTGCACTGCGAGGAACAATGCCGGACCATCCTCGCCCGTCGCCGGGAACGTGTCGGTTTCGCCGGGCGCGTCCGCGACCTGCTGCTGGCACGACCGGGGCAATTGCCTGACATGGAACGGCTGGCGCAGGCACTGCACATGACCTCGCGCACCCTGCGCCGCCGGCTGGACGCCGAAGGCACGAGCTTTCGACAGTTACAGGAAGAAGTGCTGGGGGCGCTGGCCGAGGAACTGCTGGGTTCCACCGGCCTGCGCCTGGAGGAGATCGCCGAGCGCCTGGGCTATGGCGAAGTGTCGAACTTCATCCATGCCTTCAAGCGCTGGAAAGGCATGACACCCCATCAGTATCGGCTGACCACCCGAGAAGCCTGATGGCCTCGCGGGCACGGACATCAGCGCCCGGCGCGGGACTCGCGGATGTAGAAACGGGCCTTTTCGGCCTTCTTGGTGCAGCCCTCGAAGGCTTCGAACTGCTGTTGCGTCTTGGCAGCCGTGAGCAGGCTGAGGGCCTTGGAGTAGCTGACGGTGCCGGAGAATCCTTCGGCCTTGGCCAGGTCCAGTTCCTGCCAGGCGGCATCGAGTTCCGTGGCGCAACTGTCGCGATAGGCGGTCTTGCCAGCGCAACCGACGAGCAACAGGGTAATCAGGGGCAGGTTGATCCAGGCTTTCATCAATAAGGCTCCTTTGCTGAAGATCGACAAAGTCTAGTGTGTCGATGGACGGTCCGGTACCCGGAGGCTCCAACTCCGCGGACTGGTCGGCACTGCCGACGACCGGTGCAGGCGCTGGGCCACTCGGCTTGGCGCGGCTCCCGCCACGGGCGTATCGTCGAAACATCGTTGGCGGGGGAATTCCGAATGGGCAAGCGTGTGGCTTTAGTGCTGGGTTCGGGAGGCGCGCGGGGCTACGCGCACATCGGCGTGATCGAGGAAATCGAGGCGCGCGGCTATGACATCGCCTGTATCGCCGGTTGTTCCATGGGCGCCGTGGTGGGCGGCATCTATGCCGCCGGCAAGCTGCGTCACTACCGGGACTGGACCGAAAGCCTCGACTATCTCGATGTGCTGCGCCTGTTGGACGTGAGCTTTCGCCTCGGCGCGATTCGTGGCGAGAAGGTCTTCGGGCGCATTCGCGACATCGTCGGCGAGGTGAACATCGAAGACTTGCCCATCCCCTACACGGCGGTCGCCACCGACCTCACCAACCAGCAGGAAATCTGGTTCCAGGAGGGCTGCCTGCACCAGGCCATGCGCGCCTCGGCGGCCATTCCCAGCCTCTTCACCCCGGTGGTCCAGGGCAGCCGCATGCTGGTGGATGGCGGCCTGCTCAACCCGTTGCCGATCATTCCGGTGGTGTCCAGCCACTGCGACCTGATCATCGCCGTCAACCTCAACGCCACCACCCAGCGCGAGTACCAGTTGCCGGTGATCGAACGCCCGCCGGCGATCAAGGGCCGCATCGACCTGTTGATGGCCTCCCTCGGCTCGCGCCTGCCCTTCCTCAAGCGTGGCGGCGACGAGCCCCACGGCCTGCTCGACCCGGAAAGCCTGCCCGGCGGCAACCCCTGGCTGGAAGCCGCGGCACCGCAGACTCAACAGCTGGCGGCCGCCCCGGAAACCGATGGCGCCCCCAGGTCCGCCAGCGGCTCGCAGGTGATCGCCAGCGTCGGCCCGGCGTCCCTGCTGGACCTGGTGAACCAGAGCTTCGAGGTGATGCAGACCTCCCTCGCCCAATACAAGATCGCCGGTTATCCGCCGGACATCCTGATCAACGTGCCCAAGCGCGTGTGCCGCTTCTTCGAGTTCTACAAGGCTCCGGAGCTGATCCAACTGGGCCGGCAGATCGCCCACGAGACCCTGGAGCGCTACGAGCAGGGGAATTGAGGGGCGGTACAGATCGTTGTGGGGGCGAATTCATTCGCTAACCGGACCGAAGGTTCGGCCGGCGAGGCCTCATGGGGCAGCTTCGCTGCCCTCAGCGAATGAATTCGCCCCCACAGGTCGCTCCTGGCAGGTCCAGCATTCATCCCCTAGAAAATCGACCAGCCGATCCGCTCGGACAGCATTTCCAGCGCCGCCATGCCGGCCAGGGAATTGCCGGCCGGATTCAGCTCCGGGGACCACACGCAGACGGTGAAGCGGCCGGGCACCACCGCGACTATCCCGCCCCCTACCCCGCTCTTGCCCGGCAGGCCGACGCGATAGGCGAAGTTGCCGGCCTCGTCATAGAGGCCGCTGGTGGCCATGATGGCATTGACCTGCTTGGCCTGGCGCGGGGTGAGCACCTGTTCGCCGCTGTGGGGGCTGACGCCGTTGTTGGCGAGGAAGCTGAAGGCCAGGGCCAGGTCGGCGCAGCTCATGCGAATGGCGCAATGGTGGAAATAGCTGTGCAGCACGGCCTCCACGTCGTTGTGGAAGTTGCCGAAGGACTGCATCAGGTAGGCCATGGCAGCGTTGCGGGCGCGATGCTGGTACTCGGAACGGGCCACTACCTCGTCCGACACCACGTGGGGGTTGCCCGACAGGCGCCGGACGAAATCGCGCATGGACAGCGGCGGCGCGGCGAAGCGCGATTCGTTGATGTCGCAGATCACCAGGGCACCGGCGTTGATGAAGGGATTGCGGGGCACGCCGCGTTCGAACTCCAGCTGCACCAGCGAGTTGAACGGCTGGCCCGAGGGTTCGTGCCCCAGGCGCTGCCAGATGGACTCGCCGGAATGCTGGATCGCCTGCACCAGGCTGAACACCTTGGAGATGCTCTGGATGGAAAACTGCGTCAGGCCATCGCCCGCGTAGGACAACTCGCCGTCGTTGCTGTAGACGGCGATGCCGAGCTGGTCCGGGCTGATGCAGGAAAGCGCGGGAATGTAACTGGCGACCTTGCCCTGACCGATCAGGGGACGGACGTCTTCGAGGATTTCGTTCAACAGCTGCTGCATGCTGGTCCTTCCAATGGGGAGCGCCACCGCGCTCATGGAGCACCTGACGCGCGCCGCGCCCCTGGCGGCACAGCTGCGGTCAGGCTTCCTTCAGGCGATAACCGACCCCGGCCTCGGTGACAATGAAACGCGGGTTGGCCGGGTCGTCGCCGAGCTTCTGCCGCAGGTGACCGACCACCACGCGCAGGTAATGGCTGTCCTCGACATGGGTGGGCCCCCAGATGTCCTTGAGCAATTGCTGCTGGGTCACCACCCGGCCCAGGTGACGGGCCAGCTGGGCGAGCACCGCGTACTCCTTGCGGGTGAGCGCGACCTCCTCGCCGTCCAGGGTCACCCGGCGGTAGGCGAAGTCCAGCGAAAGCGGGCCGCTGACGATGCTGGCCTGCTGCTGTTCGCCGGCACCGCCCTGGCGCAGCAGCACCCGCACCCGGGCGAGGAACTCTTGAATGCTGAAGGGCTTGGTCACGTAGTCGTTGGCGCCGCCGTCCAGGGCCAGCACCTTCTCACCCTCGCTGGCACGCACCGAGAGCACCAGCACCGGCACCTGGGACCACTCGCGCAATTCGCGCAGCACGTCCTTGCCGTCCAGGTCCGGTAGGCCGAGGTCGAGCACCACCAGGTCGGGCAGGGCCAGCGCGGCCTGGGCCAGTCCCTCGCGGCCATTGGCACCTTCCAGTACCCGGTAGCCCTGGGCAGCCAGGCTGATGCGCAGGAACTTGCGGATCTGCACTTCGTCGTCGATGACCAGGATGGTCGGTTGGTTGGTTGTCATGGGGTCCTTCATCGAATCCATTTGCGGTTGGGGCGCCATTCTCTGTAGGGGCGAATTCATTCGCCAAGCCGACCGCAGGTCTGCCCTGGTAGCCCGACGGGGGCAGCTGCGCCGCCCTTGGCGAATGAATTCGCCCCTACAACATCCCCCCACCTGTAGCTCTCATTCTTCCTCCAACCGTGGTTGCGGATGCAGCGGCAGGTGCAGGGTCAGGGTGGCGCCGCGGCCGTCCAGGCCATCGCCGACTGTCACGCGGCCGCCGTGGGCGCCTACCATGCCCTGGCAGATCGCCAGGCCGAGGCCGGTGCCCTGCCCGCCGCGGTCGCCACGGGCAGCGGTATAGAACATGTCGAAGATCCTGTCGCGCTCTTCCGGCGGAATGCCCGGCCCCTGGTCGCTGACGGCGAAGCGCAGCTCGGCCTCGTCGGCCTCCAGCGCAATCCGCAGGCGCCCCTCGCCGGGGGAGAAGCGTGCCGCGTTTTCCAGCACATTGACCAGCGCCTGCTCGATCAGGGCGGCATGCACATAGAGCAGCGGCAAGGTCTCCGGCACAAGGGTTTCCACCTGCAGCGGCGCCAGCACCGGACGCAGGCGTTGCAGGGCGCTGGCGACGATGTCCACCGGCGCCACCCAGTCGCGGGCCAGCTTGAGGGTGCCGTGGCCGAGGCGGGTCATGTCCAGCAGATTCTGAATGTAGCGGTCCAGGCGTTCGGCTTCGTCACGGGTGCCTTCCAGCAGCTCGCGGCGATCGGCCACGGGAATGGCCTCGCCCAGGGCCAGCAGGCTGTCGATGGAACCGCGCATGGCGGTGAGCGGCGTGCGCAGGTCGTGGGAGACCGAGGCCAGCAAGGCGCTGCGCAGCTGTTCGGTTTCACCATGCAGGCGCGCCGCTTCGAGTTCCTCGGCCAACTGGGCGCGGGCCAGAGCCTGGGCCAGGGGCTGGCCGAGGGCGGCGATCAGCCGGCGCCGGTCGGCGGGCAACGGCGCATCATCGCGGCGGCTCACGCCCAGCAGCGCCAGCGGTCCCTCCTCCACCGACAGCGGCAGCCACCACCAACGGCCGCCCGGCAGCGTATCGGTGCTCCGTCCCGCCGGCTGGTCATGCTGCCAGGACCACTCCGCCGCCGCCCGTTCCTGATCGCCCAGCAGGCGCTGGGCACCGGCCTCCACCTTCCAGACGCCATCGCGGCCCCGAGACAGCAGGCAGACCTCCAGATCCGTCCAGGCACCGAACTGCTGCGTCGCCACGTTCAACACCGCCTGGCGGTCGGTGGCGGCGGTGAGCTTGCGCGACAGGTCGAGCAGCGCCGTGGTTTCCGATTGGGTATCGCGCAGGGCGTCGAGCTGGCGGCGCTGGCGCGAGGCCAGGTTGCCGGTGAGCCCGGCCATCAGCAGGAAGAACAACAGGGTCAGCACATCTTCCTGGCGGGCGATGGTCAGGGAGAAGGTCGGCGGAATGAACAGGAAATCGTAGGCGAGGAACGACAGGCCGGCGCAGAGCAGCGCCGGCCCCAGGGTGCTGCGCACCGCCACCAGCAGCACCGCGGCGAGGAACACCAGGGAGATGTTGGGCAATGCCAGGGTATGGGACACCGCCCAGGCCAGGGCGCTGGCGGCGACGGCTGCCAGCACCGCCAGGCCGTAGTCCAGCAGGCTCGTGGGGTAACTTACGCGTGAGCTGGGCGGGCGGCTGTCGGCCTCGGTGTCCAGCACGCTGACTTCCAGCCCTTCGGCCAGGCGCAGCAGGCGTTCCGCCAGGCCCCGGCCCAACAGGCGGCGACGCAGGCGCAAGCGGCTGCGCCCCACCAGCAGCAGGCTGGCGCGGCGCTCCTCGGCGTGCTGTACCAGGGCCTTGGCCACGGATTCGGCGCGCAGTGTCACCACTTCGCCGCCCAGGCGCTCGGCCAACTGCTGGGCGCCCTGCAGCCGCGCGCGCCCCTCTTCGGAACGGTCCCGGCCGGTGTCCACATGCACCGCCGACCAGGGCAGGTGGCGCCGTTCGGCTACCCGGCTGGCATGGCGCACCAGGCGCTCGGCCTGATGGTCGCCGTCGATGCCCACCAGCAGCCGGCCGCGCACGGCGGGGGCTTCCAGGCCGCGCTGGCGGTATCGCCGGTTGAGGTCGGCGTCCACCCGCGCGGCGGCGGTCTGCATGGCCAGCTCGCGCAAGGCGGTGAGGTTGGTCTGGGAGAAGAAGGCGTCGATGGCCGCGCGCGCCTGCTCGGGCACATAGACCTTGCCCTCGCGCAGGCGCTCCAGCAGTTCGCGCGGCGGCAGGTCGACCAGCAGGATCTCGTCGGCCTCCTGCAGCACCCAGTCCGGCAGGGTCTCGCGCACCTGCACGCCGGTGATGTCGCGCACCTGGTCGTTGAGGGCTTCCAGGTGCTGGACGTTGACCGTGGTGTAGACGTCGATGCCGGCATCGATCAGTTCCTGCACGTCCTGCCAGCGCTTGGCATGGCGGCTGCCGGGGGCGTTGGTGTGGGCCAGCTCGTCCACCAGCACCAGCTTCGGCGGATGGGCGAGGATGCCGTCGAGATCCATCTCGGCAAGATTCATCCCCCGGTATTCGAAACGCCGCAGCGGTTGCTGCGGCAGCCCGGCGAGCATGGCTTCGGTTTCCGCACGGCCATGGGTCTCGACCACCCCGGCCCGCAGGTCCACGCCCTGGCGCAATTGCGCCTGGGCGGCCTGGAGCATGGCGTAGGTCTTGCCCACGCCAGGGGCCGCACCGAGGAAGACCTTCAGCCGGCCGCGCCCATCGCGGGGCGTGTCGGCCAGCAGCGCGTCGGCGCGCAGGGCATCGCTCATCGCGTCATCTCGTTCAGCGCCGTATTCAGGGTCAGCACATTGACCACCGCCGGGCCCACCAGGGGCCGTGCGGTGTTCTGCTCCACCAGGCGCTCCAGGGTCTCGACGGGCAAGCCGCGTTCAGCGGCGATGCGCGGGATCTGGAAGCGCGCGGCGGCCGGCGGCAGGTGCGGGTCCAGGCCGCTGCCGGAGGTGGTCACCAGGGCCATGGGCACCTTGCCACGGCCTTCAGTGGCCAGGCGGTGCGCATCCTGGTTGATGCGTTCGGCCAGGGCCGGATTGCTCGGCGCCAGGTTGCTGGCGCCGCTGGACAGGGTAGCGTAGCCGGCGGCCGACGGGCGCGGCTGGAACCAACCGGCGCCCTCGAAGTTCTGCGCCAGCAGCGCGCTGCCGCGCACCTCGCCCTTGGCGTCATGCACCAGGCTGCCATTGGCCTGTTCGGGGAAGGCCAGCTGGGCGATGCCGGTGACGGTCAGCGGGTAGGCGACACCAGTGATCAGGGTCATCAGGGCCAGGAGGCTCAAGGCTGGACGGAGTTGGCTAAGCATATTCAGTTCCTCGTTGGAAATCTAAGTCAGAGCAGGGGCGGTTCCCTCTCCCCCGGCCCCTCTCCCGCAAGCGGGAGAGGGGAGAAAAAACCGGGTTCAGACCAATCCCACCGCGTTGAGCAGCAGGTCGATCAGCTTGATGCCGATAAAGGGCGCGACTATGCCGCCCAGGCCGTAGATCAGCAGGTTGCGCCGCAGCAGATGGGCGGCGTCCGTCGCCTGCACCCGTACCCCGCGCAGGGCCAGGGGGATCAGCGCGACGATGATCAGCGCGTTGAACACGATGGCCGAGAGGATCGCGCTCTGCGGGCTGGCCAGCCCCATGACGTTGAGCACGCCGAGTTGCGGATGGATGCCGGCGAACAGCGCGGGGAGGATGGCGAAGTACTTGGCCACGTCGTTGGCCACCGAGAAGGTGGTCAGCGCACCACGGGTCACCAGCAACTCCTTGCCCACCTGCACCACGTCCAGCAGCTTGGTCGGGTCGCTGTCCAGGTCCACCAGGTTGGCGGCCTCGCGGGCGGCCTGGGTGCCGTCGTTCATCGCCAGGCCGACGTCGGCCTGGGCCAGCGCCGGGGCGTCGTTGGCGCCGTCGCCGCACATGGCGACCATCTTGCCCTCACCCTGATCAAGGCGAATGCGCGCCAGCTTCTTCTCCGGCGTGGCTTCGGCGATCACGTCATCCACCCCGGCTTCGGCGGCGATCGCGGCAGCGGTCAGGGGGTTGTCGCCGGTCACCATCACGGTACGGATGCCCATCTGCCGCAATTCGGCGAAGCGGTCGCGGATACCGGGCTTGACCACGTCCTTGAGGTGGATGGCGCCCAGCAGCTTGCCGTCGGCCGCCACCAGCAGCGGGGTGCCGCCGCTCTGGGCGATCTTCTCGACCTCGCGGGCCAGCGGCGCCGGTACGTCTTCGCGGCCCATGCCGACCCAGGCCAGTACAGCGTCCACCGCGCCCTTGCGGTAGCTGCGGCCCGCCCAGTCGGCGCCGGAGAGGCGGGTCTCGGCGGTGAAGGGGATCACCTGGATTTCCTCGCGGGCCGGTTCCTGCATCGAATGCAGCGCACGCAAGTACTCGACTATGGACTTGCCTTCCGGGGTCTCGTCGGCCAGGGAGGCCAGCAACGCGGCATCGGAGAGCTCCTTGCCGGCCACGCCGGGGGCCTTGATCATCGCGCTGCAGCGGCGGTTGCCGAAGGTGATGGTGCCGGTCTTGTCCAGCAGCAGCACGTGCACGTCACCGGCGGCTTCCACCGCGCGGCCGGACTTGGCGATCACGTTCAGGCGCACCAGGCGGTCCATGCCGGCGATACCGATGGCCGAGAGCAGACCGCCGATGGTGGTGGGGATCAAGGTCACCAGCAGCGCTACCAAGTAGACCAGCGGCAGGTCGCCGCCGGCGAAGCGGGCGAAGGGCTGCAGGGTGGCCACCACCAGCAGGAAGATCAGGGTCAGGCCGATCAGCAGGATGTCCAGCGCCACCTCGTTGGGGGTCTTCTGGCGCTTGGCGCCCTCCACCAGGGCGATCATCCGGTCCAGGGTGGATTCGCCGGGGTTGGCGGTGATTCTGACCAGCAGCCAGTCGGAGACGATGCGGGTGTTGCCGGTGACGGCGGAACGGTCGCCGCCTGACTCACGGATCACCGGTGCCGATTCGCCCGTGATAGCCGCTTCGTTGACCGCGGCGATCCCTTCGATCACTTCGCCGTCGCCCGGAATCAGCTCACCGGCCTGGACACGTACGATGTCGCCACGACGCAGGCTGGCGGCCGAAATGGTCTCGAACTGGCCATTGCCCTTGCGCCGCCGCGCGGTCAGGCCCTGGCTGCCGGCCCGCAGGCTGTCGGCGCGGGCCTTGCCACGGCCCTCGGCCAGGGCCTCGGCGAAGTTGGCGAAGAGCACGGTGAACCACAGCCAGAGGGCGATCTGCACGGCGAGAGCGGTGCTCACCGCCGGGTTGGGGATGAAGCAGAGCACAGTGGTCAGCAGCGCGGTCAACTCGACCACCAGGATCACCGGCGAGCGCACCAGCTGGCGCGGGTCGAGTTTGACGAAGGCCTGGCGCAGCGCCGGCTTCCACAGCGCGGCGAAGGAGGTCCCGGGTTGCTGCTTGGCGCCCTTGAGCGCCTTTATCGGGGCATTCATTAAAGTTCTCCGTCAGAAGCCCTGGGCCAGCGCCAGGTGTTCGGCGATGGGCCCGAGGGCCAGCGCCGGGAGGAAGGTCAGGCCGCCCACCAGCAGGATGGTCAGGGTCAACAGGGTGACGAACAGCGGGCCGTGGGTGGGGAAGCTGTTGGCGCCCAGCGGCGCGCGCTTCTTCATCGCCAGGCTGCCGGCGATGGCCAGCACCGGGAGGATGTAGCCGAAGCGGCCGAGGAGCATGGCGAGACCGATCAGCACGTTGTGGAACGGCGTGTTGGCTTGGAGGCCAGCAAAGGCCGAACCATTGTTGGCGGTGCCCGAGGTGTAGGCGTAGAGGGCCTGGCTGAAGCCGTGGGCGCCCGGGTTGGTGATGGACGCCGCAGGGCCTTCGAGGCTGATAGCCAGGCCGCAGAACACCAGCACGCCCACCGGCATCACCAGCAGGGTCGCCACCAGCAGGCGCACTTCGCGGGCCTCCAGCTTCTTGCCGAGGTATTCCGGGGTGCGGCCGATCATCAGGCCGGCGAGGAACACGGCGATCAGCACGAACAACAGCATGCCGTAGAGACCGGCGCCGACGCCGCCGAAGATGACCTCGCCGAGCATCATGTTGAACATCGGGATCATCCCGCCGATGGCGCTGAAGCTGTCGTGCATGGCGTTGACCGAGCCGTTGGAGGCGGCGGTGGTGGTCACCGCCCAGAGTGCCGAGGCGGCGATGCCGAAACGGCTTTCCTTGCCCTCCAGGGAACCGCTCTGCTCGATGGGCAACGCGGCCAGGGCCGGGTTCGGCTGGTATTCGCTGTACAGGGTCACGCCCAGGCCGATGATGAACAGCACCAGCATGCAGGCCAGCAGCGCACGGCTCTGGCGCAGGTCCTTGACGTAGTGTCCGAAAGTGAACACCAGGGCCGCCGGGACCAGGATGATGGAGGCCATCTCCAGCAGGTTGCTCCAGGCCGTGGGGTTCTCGAAGGGATGCGCCGAGTTGACACCGAAGAAGCCGCCGCCGTTGGTGCCCAGCTGCTTGATGGCGATCTGGCTGGCCGCCGGGCCGAGCGGGATGCTCTGCTCGGCACCCTGCAGGGTCACCGCGTGGGCGTAGTCCGTCAGTGTCTGCGGCACACCCTGCCAGACCAGGAACAGCGCCAGCAGCAGGCACAGCGGCAGCAGGCCGTAGAGGGTGCCGCGAGTCAGGTCGACCCAGAAATTGCCCAGGCGGTCGGTGCTGCGGCGGCTGATGCCACGGGCCAAGGCCACCAGCACGCAGAGGCCGACGGCGGCGCTGACGAAGTTCTGCACGCCCAGGCCCACCATCTGGCTGAAGTAGCTCAGGGTGGCTTCTCCGCTATACGCCTGCCAGTTGGTGTTGGTGACGAAGCTGACCGCGGTGTTGAACGCCAGGCTCCATTCCAGGCCTGGCAGCTTCTGCGGATTCAGCGGCAACGCGCCCTGCAGCATGAGGATGGCGAACAGCAGCACCAGGCCCGCCAGGTTGAAGGCCAGCAGGGCCGCGCAATAGCCCTTCCAGTCCTGCTCATGCTCGATGTCGACGCCGGAGATGCGGTAGCAGAAGCCCTCCACCGGCGCGAACACCGGGGTCAGGAAAGTGCGTTGCCCCTCCATCACCCGGTAGTAGAAGCGCCCCAGGAAAGGTGCCGGCACCAGCACCAGTACGAAAAAGGCCAGGATCAGGCCGATGTCCTGAAGTTGCATGGAGCCTCCTAGCCGCGCTCGGCGCGCAGCAGCGCCACCAGCAGATAGATGAAAAGCCCCATGGCCAGGACCAGGGACACCCCGTCGAGAATGCTCATTGCGTTTGCTCCTTGATGCGGTCTTTGCCGCCGTGGAGCCATTGTCGGAACGAGGGGCGTAAAGGAACGAGTCCCGGGGAGGTGGTGGGGCATCAAGAATGCGTAAAGAAGAGTGATGGGGAATGCCGCGCCAGATTCAGGATGACGCAGACGATGGCCACCCCCAGGGTGGCCATGCCCTTGTCCGGGTCGCTCCATTGGAGGCTGGGCAAGGCCTCCGCCGGTTACAGCGCTTGAATCTTCATCCGCGTGCCCTTGTCGCCCAGCGCGATGCAGCCACCAGCGTTGGTCAGAACCTGGTGGGCCCTTGCACGGGGTCGCCCAAGTGCGTCTCGAACCATTGGCCGGCCAGTCTCGCGACTTCCTCCAGCGCGCCCGGCTCTTCGAACAGGTGCGTCGCGCCAGGAATCACCTCCAGGCCTTGCTCGCACACCAGTGCGCGACTGGCCTTCCGGTTCAGCCCGAGCGTGACCCGGTCGCGAGCGCCGACGATTTGCAGGATCGGTGCACTCAACCGGCATAGTTCGCTGCCGGCCAGGTCGGTCCGGCCTCCGCGGCTGACGATTGCATCGACCCGATCCGGCCTCTGGATGGCAGCCAGGATCGCTGCGGCTGCGCCAGTGCTGGCGCCGAACAGCCCGATCGGCAGGTGCTTCAGCTCGGACTTGGCGGCAAGCCAGTCGAGGACCCCGACAAGCCGATGCGTCAGCATTGAAATGTCGAAGCGCATTTCACAGGTGACCCGGTCGACGCGATCCTCTGCTTCGGTGAGGAGGTCAAACAGCAGGGTTGCCAAGCCGCGCTCGCAAAGGTAACGCGCTACATGTTGATTGCGGGGGCTCGAGCGGCTGCTGCCGCTGCCGTGCACGAACACCACAAGGCCCCGTGCCCCGTCCGGCATCAACAGGTCACCGGCTAAACGCGCATCCGGCAGCTCAATGCTTTGCCGAGGTTGAAGCATTGGTCACCTCCTAAGGCTCAGCTTGCCCATACAATCCGCGGTGCCAGGCATGTTGCAGCAGATCAACCACCTCGCGATCCGCGACTTGCGAGAAATCCATGTACCAGCGGCCGATAGCCGTGAACCATTCAGGTACGAAGGGACAGACCACCTCGTCCACTTCCTCTCGCAGTTTCTCCAGGGTGTCATCCGGCGCCACAGGTACAGCGACTATCACTCGCGCCGCCCCTTGGGCACGCACGGCTTGCTTGGATTGAACCGTAATGCGTCATCCTGCCACCCACGAAACCAGCCCTGGGATGTAGCAAGCGCGGCAGCTCATCCGCAGCCTGCCTGCTCTAAAAATGCCCGTCCTCGAAACCGGCTCTACCTTCCAGTCCCTAACCAGTTTCCAGCCGCGACCGCTTCTCCCTGCAGCACTGCGGCCGGGTCGCTTACCGCGCGTTACCGAGTGATGGAAATAGCGCAGGCAACCCAAATCACGGACCTGCGTACCTCTCCTTGGGTTGAATTGCCAGGACACTTCCAGAGAGCCGGTAAAGTACCGTTTCGGTCGTGCTGCCGATCAAGTTGTCCAGGACCTTTCGGTGAACGCGCCCCATGACCACGACATCAGCCTGTTGTTCTTCCGCGAACTCGGTGATTCCCGTGACTGGATGGCCAACCATGAAGTGACGTCGCTCTGGCGGGACGCCGTGCTGTTCGGCCAAGTCGACGAAGGACTGATGCAGTGCGCTGCGCAACTCCTCGACAACATCCGCCCAGCCGGCAACCGTGTCGCCGGCGCTCGTCATGTAGGCCGGGATGTTGCTGTAGACATACAGCAATTGAAACTCGGCGCTGCATTGCGTGGCCAAACCGGCGCCGGCCGTGATGATCTGATCGTTGAGGCCCGAGTACTGTGCTTCGGGATCGGTCGGGTCGACCGCTGCCACGACCACCTGCGGCCTTGGATGACGGGCATCGTTCACCAGGTGAAGCGGCACAGGGCATTCACGCAACAGACACCAGTCCAGCGGTGTGACAAAAGCACGTTTGAGGACCGGCTCGCGCTGAATGTCCTTTACCAGTAAATCTGGCTGCATCTCCTGCACGTGACGAATGATCTCCTCGTGCGGGTCGTCGGTCCACACCACAGAGAACGTGGCGTCGATGCCCTTCTCTTTCAGCCTCTCGACTTCCTTGCTCCACCCTTTCTGCTGCTCGTTGAGCAGGCTTTTGCGAATCTGCTCCCTGAGTTCAGCCGCCAGTAGTGGAAAGGTCATAAAAGGTTCGACCAGAACCGTGATATGGAGCGGAGCGCTGCTGGCCATCGCGAGTGCTGCCGCTCTCTCGAACGCCGCGGACCGACGCTGTTCCGCATGACCTACCAACAGAATTCTATGGTTTTGGCTCATTGCCCACCTCCGTCGAACGATGTCGCGCAGGAGCTGTACGAAAAGTCATCGAGCGAAGGTCAGGCAAGATGAAGTCGGCCGAAGAAGTGCAGTCTACGGGCTGCAAATGAACTGTCTGAGGTCGATTTCAACGCAGCATCACCCCTGCGCAGGTACTTTTCCTGGTTAGCAAGGCGCTTCTCCGTGAGTCTTAGCGGAGCGGCGGGCCCATGTGCTGCTGATGCTGCATCATCTGGTCCATCATCATCTGTTGCATGCCCATGTACCTGTCCATCATGTACTGATGCTGCCTCACCTGCTCGGGCGTCATTTGGGAATAGTGGCTGCCCATCTGGCCCCAACCCATCATACGGCCGCCCATCATGCCGCCCGCGCAGCACCCCATCACTCCTCCGCCCCACATGCCATTCATCATCCGCATTCCTTGCTTCATCATGGCTTGGTGCTCTTGCATCAGTTTCTGGCGCTGCGCAGGATCGGCAGCTTTTTGAATCAGGCTCATTTGCTCCTGCATTCTTTGCAGGTTTTCCTGAGCCTTAGCCATCTCTTGATCAAATTTCTCAATGCTCATCGGCTGCTGTTGAGCCAGGTTGGCGGCTCTGGAGTCCTGCTGCGCAATGGTCAGCGCGGGAAAAAGCGCAGCCGCCAAAGCGATGGCGGCGAGTCTTGAAGCTTTCATGGTTCAGATCCTCGCAGCTTGTGAAAGACCAGGACTGCCATCTCAAACGCTGGCCCGGAGTACAGCCTCAAGCAAGGAAAGGGAGAGCGAATTGATGTGCATCAACTGTTTGCCCGGAAGTGCCCTGACGATCCCTCGCAAGCGAGCTTGAGAAAGGCTTCCAGCATTAAGAAATCGATTATTTACAATGACCTGCTTTTGCAAAGCGCAACCGGCCGCTACGTAAGCACGACTTCCTGATCCGCGCGGGCTCTCGGCATCGCACTTCATCTTGCCAATGAACCGTCGAGACATCGGCAATTACCTGGGCATGTCGATGGAGACGGTAAGCCGCCTGTTCGCCCGCTTTCGTGACATGAACCTCGTAGACAGCTCTGGCCAAGACTCACACCTTCTGAATATCCAGGCGCTGTGCGAGCAGGGCCGCCCTTCAGACGAAGGGAACCTTTGATACTTGAATGACCTGAAGCTCAATCATCCGGGCGTACCGCGATAATTGCCGGCACCCTGTAGAGGATCTGTTCCGCCGTACTACCAAGTACCTTGTCCAACCCTTTGTGTGTCAGGGTTCCCATCACCACCACATCCATCTGCTCGTGAACCGCGAACTCGGCGATGGTCTTCGCAGGCGTGCCAGAAAGGAAATGCCGATGATGTGGAGGAACTCCGCGGCGTTCGGCGAACAGATTGAAAGCGCTGTGCAGATTTCCACTGAGTTGCTGCTGAAGCTCCTCAGTCCAAGCCACAGGTCCCGCCGCATAGGCAAAGAAAGATCGTGACTGTTCGTAGGCCATCACCAGATGCAACTTTGCACCACATTGCCGTGCGAACTCTTCCGCCACTGACAGGATTTTCTCGTTCAGTGCCATGCCTTCCGTATCGGTGCGCGAAAGATCCACGGCTGCGGCCACCTTGCGTGGAAGCGGATGCTCGGCGGTGCTGACCAGATGCAGCGGAAGGGGGCAATTTCTGAGCAGTTGCCAATCCAGCGGCGTGATGAACATGCGCTTGAGCGGGAACTCGTGCCTGGCCGGCTTGATCACCAAGTCAGCCGGTTTGGTTTTCAGGTAGCGGAGCACTTCCATTTCGGGTTTGTCGGCCCAGAAAACTTCAGCACTCGCCTCGATTCCCTTGGCACGCAATTCCTCTCCCAACTTCTGAAGATAGGCATGCTGGCGCTCGAGAAAACCTTTCCTTACTTGCTCCAGAATGCTCTCGTCCAGTATCCAGAGCGTTTCCGAAGGCCCACCACAGACCAGTATATCGAGGGTGGCCCCGATGGCCTCCGCCAGTGCAGCCGCCCTATCGAGAGCTGGGGATTGAAGTTGGTCCGGATCGCTGATCACTAACAGGCGTTGTCGTGCGTTCATGATGACCTCTCGCAAGTTGCCGATCAGGGCTGCTCCGGAGCCCGGTGCGGTCAGCCTGCGCCTGGTCACCCCGCAACGGATTGATGTGCATCAAGGCAACCGCTGCCGACCGTCCTGCATCCGCCGACCAACAAGGGCCAGCCGACTCCGCAGGGCCCTCGATAGTTCAGCACGGCCCCATAAGGCTCGGCAAAAAGGGCCGCTGTCAGTTCTCCACGGCGGCGAACCAGCGCGCGAAGCCCCGTCCTATCCGGCATATCGAGATATGCGGACACAAGGCAATCGCTGTCTGTCTCGGAATTGATCTCTGTCAATCCGCCGCCCGGGCATGGGCGTAAATCTGAAGCGGCTTCCTCTTCAATGGAGTACGCAACATGCCCTCGCCCTACACCACTCACCGGGCGCTCTCCGAAGCCGAAGAGCATTGGATCGAGCATTTGAACGACGGCAGCCACGTCCTCATTCGACCGCTCAGGGAGGAGGATCGGGAACGCGAGATTGAGTTCATTCGTAATCTGTCGCCGGAAGCCCGCCATTTCCGCTTCCTTGGCGCAGTCAAGGAAGTCAGCCCCGCGCTCCTCGAGCAACTCATGCAAGTCGATTACCGCCACAAGATGGCGTTCGTCGCGCTTGCCCACCAGGACGGAAAACTGATCGAGGTAGGGGTCAGCCGTTACGCCGCTTCCGAAGAAAACGGTCAGTGCGAATGTGCCGTGACCGTAGCGGATGCCTGGCAGCATCGGGGCCTGGGCACCGCGCTGATGCGGCATCTCATTGAGACCGCCCGGCAGAACGGTTTCAAGCAGATGTACTCGGTGGATGCAGTGGACAATACCCGCTTGCAAGCCTTGGCCCGCGATCTGGGCTTCCGGAGTGCACACGACCCGGAGGATGCCGCACAGCTGATTCACAGCTTGCAGTTGTAAGTATCTGCCGGCTGCCAGGCGCTTCCTTGATTTCGATCATGAGTTCCCCGGCAGGTGCCACAGAATCAAAGAGTCACATTCCAAACACCCCCGAACAGGAGGGAATGAAAATGGCTGATTCGGCAAAGAAACTTCCTGAAGAGTCCGAAACCCAAGTAAGCAGAAGCCCTGCCCTGAGCGACTCGTGGCGACCGCTGGATACTTTGCGCCGGCAGGTAGACCGTCTATTCGAGGACTTTGGTCGATCCCCCCTGCATTTCCCGTTCAGCCGCAGCGCATTCGACGTCGAGCCATTCTGGAGGCGCAGCATTCCTGGCCACAGCGTGCCGGCCGTCGATATCACGGAAAAGGACAAATCCTTCGAAGTAACGGTCGAGCTGCCGGGCATGGAGGAGAAGGACATTCAGATCAGACTGGCCAATGGCAACCTGGTCATCAGCGGTGAAAAGAAGGACGAAAAAGAAGAGTCGCGCAAGGATTACTATCTCTCGGAAAGGCACTATGGCTCGTTCCAGCGCATTTTCAGCCTGCCGAAGGGCGTCGATGCGGAGCAGATCGAAGCGAGCTTCAGCAAAGGAGTCCTGACGATTTCATTGCCCAAGCGCCCCGAGGAGGTCAAGCCGGAGAAAGTCATCCCGGTCAAGTCGAGTTGATCGCCGTTGCGCAGGCCCTGCATCCGGTAGGGCCTGCGTCCTCCAGCGCCTCGATGGCGCCACGAACCCGCGGAGGTGATGCATGGTCAATGAAGCTCCCCTGCTTTTCGCACTTCATGAAAGCCAGTCCTTCGCTACCCGCGTCGCCCGGCACCTCGCTTTAACCTTGGGCAGCATCGGGGAACACGGGTATGAAGACGGCGAGTACAAGTGCCACCCTCTGGATCCTGTTGCAGGGAGAAATGTCGTCGTATTTTCCGGACTCTATCCGGAGCCCGGGCTGAGCGTGCATGACAAACTGTGCCGCCTGCTGTTCCTCTGTTCCGCAATCAAGGATGCGGGCGCCCGGCATCTTCAGATCGTTTCCCCCTACCTCTGCTACACGCGCAAGGAGCGACGCATCCAGGCGCAGGACCCGGTCATCACTCGTTACCTCGCCACGCTGATGGAAGCGAGCCGCATCGATAGCCTGATGACCATGGATGTGCACGACCAGGCGGCCTTCGACAATGCGTTCCGCATCCCAACCCGGCATCTGGAAAGCGCCCAACTCTTCGCCGAGCACTTTATCCGCTCGTACGAAGGCGAACCCCTCGTAGTCACATCTCCAGATCTAGGTGGAATCAAGCGAGCCGAACGCTTCCGTCAGATTCTGGAAGAGCGGCTTGGACATTCGATAGGTCGTGCGTGTGTGGAAAAATACCGCCACGACGAGTCTCTGAGCGGCGGCATGCTGGTGGGGAAAGTCGAAGGGTGTACCGTCATCCTGGTCGATGATCTCATCAGCACCGGATCCACCCTGCTGCGTGCGGCGGATGCCTGCCATGCAGGCGGCGCCCGCGACATCTATGCGATGGCCACACACGGGCTATTCACTCGCAGTAACGAGTTGCTGGAAAGCCCATTGTTCAAGAGAGTCGTAGTCAGTGACAGCATTCCGCCGCCCAAACTGGAGTCGGTCCTGAAGGCGGGTCACTTCGATGTACTGGACACTGCCGCCAGTATCGCTTCGGCCCTCGCCGTCCAGTACGGCATTGGCGATATTCAAAGGGACGCTGCTGAATGAACGATGCGGGCATGGTCGAACCTTTCTGCCTGTACGACGCGCAGGAACTCGAGGCCGTCCTGGCGTCCATGGCTCGTCAGCTGGCTTCGCTACTGTACGGCCAGCCTTTCGCCCTGGTCGGAATCCTCCGCCGCGGCGCGCCGTTGGCGGGCCTGCTGCAGAAGCACTACTGCAGCCAAACAGGCGAAATGCCTCCGCCACTCTACACGCTCAAGGTCAAGCGCTATGCCGACGACCTCAGTCTGCTGCATCCCGGCACAGCCCTTACCGAAAGTCCGGAACTGGCGGCACTCAACCTTGCCGAAACCCCGCTGCTGGTGGTGGATGATGTCCTCTACGAAGGGCATTCACTCCTGCGTTCCTGCGCCTACCTGGCACAACTGGGTGCGCGCAGGGTACACGCCGCAGTGTTGGTTGACCGTTGCGTTCGTACCCAGCCGATCCACGCGGACATCGTGGGTATCCGATTGCAGGTCGCTCCGGACGACATCGTCGAGTGCCATGTCCCTCCGTATGAAACGGACTTCCGCATTGAAATCATCCGCCACGGTCAACATCGCCCAGTCAGGAAACCGACATAGGTTTGGCGCACCTTGTCGCGGACTGCTGAGATTCCTTCGTATCGGGTTTGGAAACCTCATCTCCAGCAATCGATGCATAAGCGGACGTGATCGCCCTTGACGTCAGGATCTCCATGCCCCAACGAAGCTCTTACCTCAAACCGTGCAAGGCCCGGGTTGTTCAGGAGGAGCGCTCTCGGGCGCCCTTCCCGGCTGGCGGTGAAACGAATACCGGAGGGGGTTCGGCTATGCTCAGGTGAACCGGATCTGCTTCGATCGCATCGCGCAGATCAGTTCTGGA
>NZ_JBHSOU010000066.1:128304-190513 GCF_042656385.1 Pseudomonas sp. GCM10022186 | reverse complement strand
CTCGAAGCATTCCTCTGGAAGGTCGCGACCTGGCCCGTTTGCTTTCCGCGAACGCTCTGGCGAGTGCTACGCAACCCCATCGCCGTTTCGCTCTATACCCGACGGCAGCTCGAACAGCAGCCTGACCGGCGCTTCAGCGGCATGCTCAGCCCACCACTGATGCTGGCCCTGTCCATCGTCCTTGCCCATCTCCTCGGCTTCGCCATACCGGATCGACCTTCGCCATTGGTTTCCGGCGAGTTGCCGACGCTGCTGGTGCGCAGCTTCAGCTACGGCCTGTACGCGCTGATGCCGGCCATGGCCATGCTTTGCCGGCTCCTCGACTTGCCCCTGCTGCCGGCCACCTTCATCGCCATTTCCAGGTTCGTCGTCGCCACCCTGATCGTCCTGGCCCTGATGGATCTGCTCAGGTTCTGGCACCCGGGAAGCAAGCCATTGGCAGCGGGACGGACCCGGCGACTCTGCGTGAGGATCGCTTTCGGCTTTTGAAGGCGCAGGTGCACGGGAACCCTGAAACTCTGGGTATTGCGCTGGCCTTCAATCCGGACGCACTCGATGGCGGGGACTCGAACTTCATCGAGCAAGGGATGGCGCGAGGCAACGAAAGCGGGTGCACGGCCACCTCGGTTTCATCAGCTCCAACGGCACGGCTGCAGGCCAGAGCAAGAGCAAGAGCAAGAGCAAGAAAGAAGTAGGCAAACCGATATCCCTGAAGGAACCTGACCGAGGCGCGAAAATTGTCGCCGAGCAATCTGGTGACCATGTGGGATGCCCTGTGAGAGCGTTGTTCGAGCTGTGAGCCATCTCATATCGTTATTGGTTCGCCTGGCCATCGGCTACCCCCTTCCCCCTTCAACTCCCGCACGAACAACGCGAACAACTCCGACTGACTGCCAACCCCCAGCTTCTCGTAGAGATTCCGCCGGTGCACCTTCACCGTCCCCGGCGCGATCCGCAGCTGCTGCGAAGCCGTACGGTTCGAATGCCCCTCCAGCAGCAACCGCGCCACCTCACGTTCCCGCCTGGTCAGCACACCCCGGCCGAATCGCGCGACCACCTCACCCACCCTGTCGCCCAGGTCATCGGCAACATTCCGGCCGTTCCGCCGATGCGCCTCCCAGGCCGAACGCACCACCTGCTCCACCACCGGCGCCGCGCTGTGCAGCAACTGCCGCTCTTCCTCACTGGCAGCCACCGTACCCTGCAGCCGCATCAGCGACAGCACCGCCCTACCCTCCTCCCCCAGGCTGATGATGAAACCCAGCTTCTCGGACAAGGCCGGGTAGTCGCCCACGAAGGCAGGGCACAGGTCCGGCGAAAAAGTGTCGAACAGCGTCTGCGGCGGATGGCGCCGTTTATAAATGAGCAGTGCGAAGTGGTCGGTGAAGGTCAGGCGTTTCAGCCAGTCGGTGAGCGCCTGCAGTTGCGGGTGGCCGGGCGGTTGCGCCAGTACATCGGCAACGTCTCGGGTCCATTCGGTCAGCTGTCCGTGCATTGGTTCAAGTCCCAGTCTTCAGACGTATTCGACTCGCAGGGATATAGATCCGGCCGCAATTCATACCTTGTCACTCGTGCGGCTACTGCTGCCTCTATCTGCAAGACACGCTCCGCGGGCACATGCCCCGTTGCGCACATCCGCTGTACTGCTTGAGGTGTGCAACCAAGCGCCCTCGCCAAAGCCGACTGACCACCAGCCGCCTTTGCGGCGCGTTGAGCGGGGTTCTCTTTCACTGATCACCTCCATCCCTGGAATACAGCTCAAACTTACAAACCAAAGGCCAACAATCCGAACTGAGCAGATTGGTGGGCGTTACACCGCAATCCGTTCAGGCATGGGAGTCCGACAAGAACACTCCCCGCCCTGGAAGGCTCGGTGACATAGCTGCGGCGTTGGACGTGCCGGTGTCAGCTCTGGTTGATCGAGATGGGCCCGAAACGGACCCAATCTCCCCACGCGGCTTGCCGAGCAACGACTCAAGGGGAGCCGCACGAGCAGCCTGTCCAAAGGACGGCGAGATTCTGATTCAGAAGTATGAGCTGGACAGAAACTCGGAAACCGGCCAAGTACCAGTTGACTACGCCGAGCTGGTTAGCAGCATCGCCCTCTTCGAGCAGCAGCTCGAAAGATTGGGGCTCGGCTACACCGCCCCCGCCAACCTTTCCATCATCACTGCCTGGGGCCAGTCGATGAGGGGAACCATCAGCGACAAGGACCTGGCCCTGATCGATCGCGGCATCAATGAATACGTCGGCGATGGCATTTATCTCATCACCTGGGCGGGGCATTTGTTCCTCAAGCGCCTTCAACTGGCGGGTGCCGATCAGCTGGAGCTGATATCGGATAGTCCGGCTCACAAAACGCGAACCGTGGCCATGGACGACGTGAAAATCCATGCCAGGGCGGTGCTGGTTTGGAAGGCGAGCAGGCCTTAGGTATCCAATTCGTCGAGCTGTCCACCTTCGAGTGCCATTCCGGGCGGATTTACTTCGCCTACTCTAAACGCCCAGCTCTGGCCGGTTTCTGCCTGCCGTCAGCGACAACTGCGGGTCGACTTCTGCCGGTCATGATCGGCAGAGATCGGCCAGAAGCTGACCTTCAGCGTAGAGATCTGCCCATTAGCTAAAGAACTACTCGTCTCGCTAGATGGCATAATCGCACCAGACTCATAACGGGTGCACATGAATGGCCACTGAAAGCTATGACCAGCTCGCGATTTTCTCGGTCGTGGCTCAGGAGCGCAGCTTCACTCGCGCGGCGGCCAAACTCGGCATGTCGCAGCCTGCCTTGAGTCGTGCCATGCGCCAATTGGAGGAGCGATTGGGCGTCCGGTTGCTGGCACGTACTACGCGCAGTGTTTCCCCCACGGAGGCGGGCGAGCACTTACTGCGGGTGGTCACACCCAGGTTCGAGGAAATCAACAATGAGCTGACGCTGCTCAGCGAGTTCCGCGACAAGCCGGCGGGCAAGCTGCGTATCACCGCCGGCGAACACTCGGCCATCACTATCCTACAGCCCGTGCTGGCCAAACTGTTGCCGGAGCATCCCGATCTCAGTATCGAGATCATCGTGGACTATGGCCTGACCGACATCGTGGCGGAAGGCTACGACGCCGGTGTCCGGCTGGGTGAGCAGGTCGCCAAGGACATGATCGCCGTTCGCATCGGCCCCGACATGCGGATGGCAGTTGTCGGCTCCCCAGAGTATTTCGCCCGGAATCCGAAACCCAAGATTCCACGCGATCTCATGCAGCACAACTGCATCAACCTCCGGATGCCGACTTACGGCGGAATCTTCCCCTGGGAATTTGAGAAGAAGGGGCAGGAGCTGAAAGTCCGTGTCGAGGGCCAACTGGTGTTCAACAACATCGCTATGCGCCTGGAAGCCGTCCTCAAGGGGCTCGGGCTGGCCTACATGCCTGAAGACCTGGTGCAGGCGCATGTGGACGAGGGGCGGTTGATTCGCGTGCTCGCGGACTGGTGCGAGCCGTTTTCCGGCTACCACCTCTACTATCCCAGCCGGCGCCAAGCGTCTCCGGCCTTCACGTTGTTCCGTGATGCGCTGCGCTACTCCGGCTAATGTGCCGCTCATTCGCCAGATAGCGCAGCCTCACTCATGAACGCCCGGCAGCTCCGGCCACTTGGGTCTCCAGCGCTTCGCGGGCACGCTGAGCTGCTTCGGCATCGCCATGGTCGGCCAGCACCTGGATCAGCTGACGCAACTGCGAGGCGGCGAGTCCTACACGCATGCTGGCGGCCATGTGCGAGCGCAGTTGCGCCTCTACGCCAGGCGTCGCGGCCAGTGCGCCAACCGTCGCCAGCTCACGACTCTGCCAGTCCAGATTGTCGCGCTCGAAAATGGCGCCGAACAGATGCGCCTGTAAGTACTGGTTGATGACGGGGGCAAAGTCGAACAGCGGACCCTGGACGGGCGCACCCGCAATACGGGTCTGGTTGGCCTTGCCCACGGCCACCAGTTCGTCGCCAGTGGGAATGTCAGTACTAGGCTCTCGCCCTGGGGCGTCCTGAATCCCGCGCTGCTTGCGCGCCTCCACCACCTTCATCAGCTCACTCAATGCGTTGAGGCTGCGAGGAAAGCCGGTGTAGGCATAGAGCTGCACCAGGATCTCCTTGGCCTCGCTGATAGTCAGACCTGCATCCAGACCTTGGTTCAGCGCGGCATTGAGCTTGGGCATGTTGCTGGTCGCCATGGTCGCGGCGATCAACGGGATGGCCTGCTGCTTGGCGGACAGGGTTTCGGATGCGGGCTGTGAATTGGACATGGGACGCGCCTCCGCGGAGTTCTGGGCAGCGTGACTCGGCGAAATCGCTAACCCCACGCACAGCGCGAATGCCACTGCCAGCACTCCCGGCGTGAAGCGATTAGCGTGCGTTGTATTGATCATCGGTGACTTTCTCCAGCCATTGAACGCTCTTGCCATCCACCGCGCCGGTCACGGCAAGGTGGGTCATTGCGGTCGACGGTGCGGCACCGTGCCAGTGCTTAACCCCCGGTGGGCAAACGATCACGTCGCCCGGATGGATTTCCTGCACAGGTTTGCCCCATTCCTGAGTCAGGCCCACGCCGGAAACGACCACCAAGCGTTGTCCTGCGGGATGTGTGTGCCAGGCCGAGCGCGCACCAGGTTCGAAGGTGACATAGGCGCCGGATGCGTTGATCTCACTGGTGGCGGTAAACAACGGATCGACGCGCACCCGTCCGGAGAAGTAGTCCGCTGGCCCCACTGCCGAAGCTTGACTACCTGCGCGGGTGATTTGCTGGGCCGATTGAGCGGCCAAAGATTCACTGCGGTTGTCAGATTGGCTGGCGGCACTGGCGAAGGGAGTCGCGGCGCACACCGCCAGCCCCAACAAGGTCTTGTTCATGATGAAGGGTCCTTCAGGGTGATTGGCCTCATAAATCCTGCTTCGTGGGACGGAACAGGATCTCGTTGATATCCACATCCTCGGGTTGACTCATCGCGAACAGAACGCAGCGGGCGAAGCTCGAAGCCGGAATGGCAGTGGCCTCGTAGAACTGCGCGACGCCCTGAGCGATACCTTCAGCTTTCACCGATGCAGGCAATTCCGTATCCACCGCACCCGGTGACAGGATGGTGGTGCGGATGTTGTAGGGCTTCACTTCCTGACGTAGCCCTTCGGAAATCACGCGTACCGAGTGCTTGGTGGCCGAGTAGATGGCAGTACCCACACCGACCCTATGGCCGGCTACGGACGCAACGTTGATGAACTGGCCGGAGTTCTGCGCCTTGAAATGGGGCAGCGCAGCAGCAATACCCCACAGGACGCCCTTGATGTTGACGTCGATGCATTGATCCCACTCATCGAGGCGCAGCAGTTCCAACGGCCCGAGCGGCATCACGCCTGCATTGTTGATCATCACGTCGATTCGCCCGAAGGTTTTCACCGCGTGATTGACAAAGGCCCCGACCTGATCGCGTTCGGCGACGTCCACCTTGAAGACGGTGCAGTTCTCGCTGCCCAACTCCTGCGCGAGCGCCTCCAGCCGATCCAGACGACGCGCACCGAGCGCCACCTTGGCGCCCGCCTTTACGAGATGGCGGGCGGTTTCAGCGCCAAGGCCGGAACTGCCACCTGTGATGACGACTACCTTACCTGCGACATTTTCCATTGCGATCTCACCTCATTATCCCCAATAGGAATCTGTGCTCAGAGCGTCCTGGCGTAGAAGGCTGTCAGCTTGTCCATTGCGGCATCCACGTACTTGGGAACCCAGTAGGTCTCGATATGCGTGGCTCCGTCGACCTTGAACAACTCCTTGTCCTTGGTACCGCTGGCCTTGGCAAAGGCCTGCTCTGACATGTACAGGCTGTCGGCCTTGCTGCCCGCGATCATCAGCAACGGCTTGTCGATCAGTTCGATCTCATCGGTGGCATCGAAGCTCATCAGGTCCAGCAGGCTGCTGAGTGTGTACTTCCCGCTGGAGTTCGGATGGGCGTGGGTCTTGCCGTAGTAGACCAGTCCTTGGCGATACAGCTCGAAGGGTAGCTTGGCGATTTGTTCGTCGGTCAGCTGTACGTCATTGGCGTAAAGAACCTTCCCGCCTGCTGCCTCCTGGGCGCGGGCGGCCGAAGCCTGCTGCAAACGCTCCTGGATGGTCGACAGTTGCGAATCCATGTAGCCGTTGCGGCGAACCTGTCCTGAGTTGAACATGCTCAGGGTCGCAATCGACTGAAAGCGCTTGTCGGTTTGCGCCGCTTTCAGCGAATAGCCGCCACCGCCACAAATGCCGAGCAAGCCCAGGCGCGCACTATCGACGCCCGGATATTGGGCGATGTAGTCCGCCATTCCGTGGATGTCCTCGACGCGGTAGGCAGGTTTGTCCACATAGCGTGGCTCACCGCCACTCGCACCTTGATACGCTGCATCCGCCGCGATGGTGATATAGCCCTGGTCTGCCAGTCGTTGCGCATACAGCCCGGCGACCTGTTCCTTCACCCCACCATTCGGATGTGCCACAACGACTGCGGGATACTTCTTCCCCGGCTCATAGTTCGCAGGGGTGTAAACGTTGGCGGAGATGTCCAAGCCGTTGAGCTTGTACGTGACCGTGTGGACGTTGATCTTGCCCGGTTCGTTCTTCGTAATCGCACCGTCGTAGGCGAAGGTGAACGGGTTCTGCTTGTAGTCCGCCGCCACAACCTCGGCCGCCGACATTCCGATCATGGCGGCCATCAGGGTGGCCTTTATCGTTGGTCGATTCATGAGTACTCCTGCCAATTGCTACTTCTGAAGGGGCACGGCAGCTATCGCCGCAGTGGTGGATCAATCCAGGTCAATCCCTCGCGCGCCGTCTGCCGTCGTCTCCCAGGACGTCGCGGATTGCCCGGCCCTATGCCACATGACGATGGGCAACGGTCGAGCGTGGGCCGGCACCTGATAGAACGCATACACGTGATCGCCGTGATAGCTCTAGCCATCGGGCTTCATCGGTAGAAAGGGATCAAAGCTGCCCGGCTGAGTGAATGCCCCCACCGCAATCAGGCTGCCCTGACTCTCGATGGTCAGCGGGCCGGGCTCGGTAGCGCTGGCCGTCGTACAGATAGCCAGAGTGAGACAAAGAGATTCCGCCCTGGCTGCGGTTCCGCACTTGAGAAGGGTGCTTGGGGGCATGCGTTGCTCTCGGCCTGAAATTCCTGAGATACAACCTAACCCTCAACGATTAATTGATAAATGGCACTAATTGGATAGCACTGATATCAATTAATAATAAATGACCACGGCCAGCTTTAAATGATTGCTCTGAGCTGGAAGCTGGCGGGTGGGCGTCTGCTCCTGGCCGGTTTCTGCCTGTTGCGACCGACCGCTTCGGGTCGACTTCTGCCGATCACGACCGATAGAAACCGGCCACGAGCGGAAGTCTAGAGTGGAGAAAATAAATCTTTGGTCCACTTTTGCCATTGTCGAAAGGAAAGACGCAAAGGAACGAGTCCCGGGAACGTGGCGGAGCATCAGGAATGTGTATTCAGACACCGTGAGTGAGATCGGCAACCCTCACCCCTGCCCTCTCTCAGAGGGAGCCGT
This sequence comes from Pseudomonas sp. GCM10022186, assembly GCF_042656385.1. Classification (NCBI taxonomy): domain Bacteria; kingdom Pseudomonadati; phylum Pseudomonadota; class Gammaproteobacteria; order Pseudomonadales; family Pseudomonadaceae; genus Pseudomonas; species Pseudomonas sp. GCM10022186. Next base: position 182,950 of record NZ_JBHSOU010000066.1, on the reverse strand, counting down.
CCACGCTAGAGGTGGGCAGCGATTGCTCGAAATTGGCCCGTAGGGTGCGCCATGCGCACCGACTGATACCCAGGCTCCGAGATCAACTCCGCTCGGTGCGCGCGGCGCACCCTACTATCGACTTCCGCAATGCTGTGTCAGCGTCCCGATACAGAACGCACACAGCCGGGACTGCCAGGGCCGGAAATCCCCTTCCGGTTCCGCCAACCTGCACAGAAGTGCCCCCATGACCAGTGGAGTCTGCAGTTTTTCGAGTTATAGCCACGGCTAGGGACAAATCTCCCGCCCACTGCTGCGGGCTTCTCCGCTTCCTTCACGACGGCGCGTAGTCGATCCACGACAAATGCTCGCCCGAAATCGCCACAGCCTTCTCCGGGAAACGACGATGGTGGCGTTTCGACCGAGCCAGCATAGTTGAACTCCCCACAGCTTTCGTCCCTCGTGAGGCCAAGGGAAGTCGAACCGCGCATGCCGGGCACACAGGTGTTCTCACCGCCCCGGTGCCCAGAAAGGACTCATGCCATACGACTTTCGCGGCTCATCGAAAGTAACCAGGTAGTCAACTCATTCGCTTGGCACTCGTATGTCAGGCCGAGGCGTTCTGCTGTCTGTGGAATAGCCCTGCGAACAGCTGCTCCGGCTGTCCGCTCAGCCCAATCCGTGCGAGAGAAAATCCATGAAGCCGGAAACCGCCATCGTCGACATTCACAGGAAGTACAAGGTTCATACGGAGCGTTACGGTAACCCCGCCGCCAGGAAGACCATCATTCTGGTCAACGGCGCGTTCGCGACCACCGCATCGTTCGCCCAGACGGTGCGTTACCTGCAGCCGCGGTTCAACGTGGTGCTCTACGACCAGCCCTACGCCGGCCAGTCGAAACCGCATAACTGCCCGGGTCGGCCAATCAGCGAGGAAGACGAGGCAGAGATTCTGCTGGAATTGATCGAAAGGGTCGCCGCCGACCATGTGCTGTCCTTCTCCTGGGGTGGCGCGGCTACCCTGCTGGCGCTGGCCCAGCGGCCGCGGCGGATCGAGAAGGCGGTGATCGCTTCATTCGCCGCGCGGATCAATCAGCCAATGCGCAACTACCTGGAGAGCGGCCTGAACGTGCTGCAGACCTGCGACCGCATCAAGGTGGGCCGCCTGATCAACACCACCATCGGCAAGCACCTGCCGCCGCTGTTCAAACGCTTCAATTTCCGCCACATCAGCAGCCTGGCCGAACACGAATACCGGCAGATGCACGCTCATTTCAATGAGGTGCTCGAGCAAGGTACCCAGCGCTATGTCGCCTGCGCCGCCGCTATCGATATTCCGCTGCTGTTCGTCAATGGCGAATGGGACGAGTACACCTCGGCGGGGGACGCCCGCCTGTTCGCCGACCATGCCCATCAGTGCCAGTTCCGCACCATCCGCAACACCGGACACTTCCTCGATATGGAACACAAGGAGGCCTGGCAAGCCACCCGGCAGGCCTTGCTCGGCTTTCTGCAGCCGGATTCCGGCCTGATCAAGCCGGCCAGCGCGCGGCCGCTGGACGGTCGACACCGCTACGCCGCCAGCGACCGCGTACTCAGGGTACGGCGCGCAGCTCCCTGACCCATTGGCGGGGGTGTGCCGCTGGGGCGACGGTTCGCCCGGCAGATGGATGCACCCGCGCAGCCCCTGGTTCAACCCCTTTTCGATTCGGCTCCCCGGCGGGAGGAAGACGGAGTATGGTCCATGCGAAATAAACCAGCAGCGGGCACCTTGCCTGAACCCGCGACCCTTGTGACAGCAGAAGAAGGCTCCACCCCCGGCCTGCGCGGCCGGGCTATGTTCTCCACCCTGCGCACCCTGGCGCTGCAGGGCCTCAGGCAACCGGTGCACAGTACCCGACATGTCCTGGCCCTGGGTGGCCAACTGGGTCGCGTGCTGCTTGGCGACACACCGCACCAGCCCCCTGTCCAGGATGCGCGTTTCCAGGACCCGTCGTGGCGCCTCAATCCCTTCTACCGCCGTGGCTTGCAGGCCTATCTGGCCTGGCAGAAGCAGCTCAACGCCTGGATCGACGAGAGCGATCTTTCGGCCGATGACCAGGTCCGGGCACGTTTCATCGTGACGCTGCTCGGCGATGCGCTGTCACCCACCAACGGCCTGCTCAACCCGGCGGCGCTCAAGGAGATGTTCAACACCGGCGGGCTCAGCCTGTTCCACGGCCTGCGTCACCTCGCGGACGACCTGCTGCACAACGGCGGCATGCCCAGCCAGGTCAGCAAGGCGGCTTTCGAAGTCGGCCGGAACATCGCCACCACTCCCGGTGCCGTGGTGTTGCGCAACGACCTGCTGGAGCTCATCCAGTACCAGCCGATGAGCGAGAAGCAATACCGGCAGCCGCTATTGATCGTCCCGCCGCAGATCAACAAGTACTACATCTTCGACCTCAGCCCGGAGAAGAGCTTCGTGCAATACGCGCTGAAGAACGGCCTGCAGGTGTTCATGGTGAGCTGGCGCAACCCGGACGCACGCCATCGCGAGTGCGGCCTGTCGAACTACGTGGAGGCGCTGAAAGAAGCGCTCGATGCCTGCCGCGCCATCACCGGCAGCAAGGCGGTCAACCTGGCGGGCGCCTGCGCCGGCGGCCTGACCATCGCCGCCCTGCAAGGCCACCTGCAGGCCAAGCGGCAGTTGCACAAGGTGGCCAGCGCCAGCTATCTGGTGAGCCTGCTGGACAGCCGGGTGGAGAGCCCGGCCGCGCTGTTCGTCAACGAGGAAACCCTGGAGGCGGCCAAGCGCCGCTCCTATCGCCGGGGCGTGCTGGACGGCCGCGACATGGCGAGGGTATTCGCCTGGATGCGACCCAACGACCTGGTCTGGAACTACTGGGTCAACAACTACCTGCTCGGCAAGCAGCCGCCGGCCTTCGACATTCTCTACTGGAACAACGACAACACCCGTTTGCCGGCTGCGCTGCACGGCGATTTTCTCGACCTCTTCAAGCACAACCCGCTGACCCGCAGCGGCGGCCTGGAGATCTGCGGCACCCCAGTCGACTTGCGGAAGGTCACGGTGGACAGTTTCAGCGTCGCCGGCACCAATGACCATATCACCCCCTGGGACACGGTCTACCGCTCGACCCTGCTGCTCGGTGGCGAACGACGCTTCGTGCTGTCCAACAGCGGGCATATCCAGAGCATCCTCAACCCGCCCGGCAACCCCAAGGCCAACTACCTGGAGAACGGCAAGCTGTCTTCCGACCCGCGCGCCTGGTATTTCGACGCGCAGCAGCACAACGGCAGCTGGTGGCCGGCGTGGCTGGACTGGATTCAGGCGCGCTCCGGAGCTCAACGCGAAACCCTGGCGGCCCTGGGCAATCAGGACCATCCACCGCTGGAGGCCTCGCCGGGCACCTACGTGCATGCAAGCTGAGCCCCGAAACGCCGATCGGTTTTCCTGCACCTTGGCCTCCGGCGAGATCGCCCAGGACCTTGGCGTGCGCTACCTGCTGGAAGGTAGCGCGAGACGCGCCGCGGGGCGCGTGCGCATCAACGCCCAACTGGTCGATGCGCTGAGTGGCGATCATCAATGGGCGGAACGCTTCGATCGCAGCCTGGAAGATATCTTTGCCGTTCAGGACGAGGTCACCGGCAAGATCGTCGAGGCGTTACTCGGCCGGCTGCGTGCTCCACCGCCGCGCAATCGGCCCAGGAACCTCGAGGCCTACGATCTCTGCGTGCGGGCCCGCAAGCTGATCGATGATTCGCCGCAGACGGCGCGGGAAGCGCATCTGAAGCTCACGCGCGCAGTAGCGCTCGATCCGGAATACGCCGAGGCCTATCGCTGGCTTGCCATGAACCACTGGATGGGTTGGGTGCATTGGGGCGAACCGATCGAACCTACCCGTAGCATTGCGTTGGAACTGGCGCGCAAAGCAGTGGCGATCGATCCCAACGATGCCGGTTGCCGTTGGGTCCTGGCCAACCTGCTTGCCTATGAGCGCTGCTTCGCCCAGGCGGATTCGGAGTTCACCAAGGCGATCGAACTCGATCCGAACGAGGCCGATATCTGGGCGACCTTATCCGACATCGCCGTCCTGGCCGGGCATGTCGAAGAGGGTCTTGAGCACATTCGCAAGGCGTTCCGGCTGAACCCGTTTCCGGCAAGTTGGTACTACCTCACCCTCGGCCAGGCGCAATATGCGGCCGGCGAATACGAAGCTGCCATCGAGACCCTGCGCAGGGACGAGACCTACCGTACAAGCTCACGCCGTTTCCTGGCGGCAAGCCTTGCCCAATCGGGCCGGATCGATGAGGCGCGCACAGAGGTTGAACTGTTCCTCGTCGGCAACCCGCATTTCACAATCCATCACTGGGCCACAATCGAGCCATTGCGCGACAAGCGACGTTCGAACCTTTCCTGGATCGCTTACGCGAGGCCATGCCGGCCCCGTGAAATTCCTGCACAACCGCGCAAACGGGTTGTTACAGCGCTGGCTGAATGACTGTGAAAGGCACGATTTCTGCCGGTCACGGCCGGCAGAGATCGGCCAGACGCGGTCGTATGAATCGTTCAGTCCTCATTCGGATGCGTCGGCGTTGCCAGCACTTTCCGATAGAAGGCCAGATCCAGCCAGCGTCGGCAGAGGCTCTGGGTCCTGGAGGGCGAATTGGAAGTGAGCTACGCGGCGCACGATTGCGGGCGGTGTCGTTACCTGCTGAACATCCTGCATGAATAGGCGACCCACAGCCCCACTCCGTAGATGTCCAGTTGAAAAGCGAAAGACCTCCGCAAATGGCTGCCAGTTGCCTCTCGAAAGCGACCTCTGGCTAGCGGCTGCTTTCGACCCACTCATTGCCCTCGTGTGTAGGACAGAAGGGCCGCTACACATGCCCTCGTCGGCTGGATCAGGCGAGTTCCTGGATCAACTCGGGGTGCTTGCCAAGGAGGCGAATCAGGACGGTGGCCTGGTCGTTCGGGGTGGAGCGGCCCTGTTCCCAATTCTTCAGGGTGGCCGGCTTGGCGTGCAGGGCATGCGCGAACACCGCCTGGGACATCTTGAGCTTCTTGCGGACAGCCTGGATTTCCTGGCCAGTGGCTGGCACAAGAGGCTTGGCCTCTACCTTGTGGGTGCGCAGGGTCAACTTGCCTTGGCGTTCCGCGGCCAGGTCGTCGAAGCCTTGCATGAGTTCGGCAAAAATATCGCGCTTGGTCATGGGGTCGTTCTCGCTTTGACTTCTCTTTCCAGCGCCGCTTTCAGTGCCTTGCGCTGGTCGTTGCTCAGGTCGTCCAGTTCGTCCTTGTCATAGACGGTGAAGAGCCAGAATTGCGTGCCGGCGTGCCAGTAGTAGTAGATGACCCGGATACCGCCACGCTTGCCCTTGTTGCGCTTGGGATCAGCAAAGCGGATTTTCCGTAGTCCCCCGGTATGAGCAATCACCACCCCGGCTTCGGGGTCATTCAAAAGCATCTGCTGGAACGCGCGGTATTCGTCGTCGTCCAGGTAGTCTTTGCGTTGCCGTTCAAAGGTCGTGAGTTCAACGAAGAGTGCTTTCATGCATTCATGCGCAATTTGCGTATAGCTTCAGTTGCACTCACTTTGCGTGTCAAGCGAGGTGCCAACCAGTTCGAGGGCTATTCGTCCGATCTTGCCGGGTTGGTCCGGTTTCACGAAGCGCCGATTCTAGCGCTCGTTTGGATGCCCATCTTATTTCGACGATTGATTCGGTGTTCGATTGGGCTCGTTCCTACGGACCGCAAGGCGGGCATCGTTGAGTCAGGCGATAGCGGTTACTCACTCACGCCACTGGGTATCGAGCTATCGGAAACGTTCGCGCCGCTCTATCGCTTTGCGGGCAAATGGGCAGACCATCTGCAACGGGAGTCTAGATAACCGCCCTCGCAGACACGACGCTGCGCAGACAGCCAACAGTCATTCAAGGAAGGTTGCTGTTCCGGGGTCCGTGGGGGCTGTCCGTACCGGCATGGCGGTTCGTGCCCAGCCCTGACCATCAGCACGAATGACAACAGGCCCCCCGTATTCCTCAGGATGGCCGGTTCTCCTTCTCGACAGCTTCCTTCGGCACCACCAGCTGGGGCTGCCCGATCCAGTCGGAGATCAGGCTATAGGCCACGGCCAGCAGGGTCGGGCCGAGGAACAGGCCCATGAAGCCGAAGGCGAGGATGCCGCCGAACACCCCGAGCAGCACCACCACCAGCGGCAGGTTGCCGCCGCGGCTGATGAGGTAGGGCTTCAGCACGTTGTCCACGCCACTGATGATGAACATGCCCCAGATGCCGAGGAACACGGCGTAGCCGTAATCACCGTGCCAGACCAGCCAGGCGGTGGCCGGCACCCAGACCAGCGGCGGGCCCATGGGAATCAGGCTCAGTGCGAAGGTGACGATGCCGAGCACCAGGGCGCCGGGCACGCCGGCGATCCAGAAGCCGATCAAGGCCAGCAGTGCCTGGGCGGCGGCGGTGCCGATCACGCCGTTGACCACTCGCTGCACGGTGCCGGCCACCAGCTCCAGGTAGTGCTCGGCACGATCGCCGATCAACCGCTCCAGGGCACGCTCGACGAAAACCGCCATGCGCGGGCCATCGCGGTAGAAGAAGAACACCAGCACCAGGCTCAGCACCAGTTCCACCATGCCGCCGCCCACCTGCGCGGTGCGCGCCAGCACCCAGTTGCCGGCCTGGCCCATGTAGGGCTTGAGGCTGGCGAAGAACGCCGCGCCCTGGGCATCGATCGAGTGCCAGGCGCGCACCAGGCGCTCACCCACCAGGGGTATCTGCGGCAGCCAGTCCGGTGGCGGCGGCAGGCCTTCCACCTGGACGTCCTTCACCAGTTCGGTGGCATCGCGCACATGCTCGGCCAGGTTGCTCACCAGCCACACCAGGGGCAGCGCCACCAGCAGCATCCAGCCCGCGGTGAGCAACGCCGCGGCAGTGGATTCGCGACCTTTCAGCGCATTGCTCAGCAGGCGCATCAGCGGCCAGCTGGCGAAGGCCAGCACCGCGGCCCAGAACAGTGCCGACACGAAGGGGGCGAGCACCCAGAGGCTGGCGCCGAGCAAGGCCAGCAGGAGTATCTGCACCAAAAGTCGGTCGTTGTTGAACATCCGTGGATCACTCCGGCTTACATGAGGGAAAAGCCCTGCCTGCCGCCCTGCAGCACGCATCCGGCAGACACAAGCATAGAGACTGATGTCGAGTGTTTCTCAGCGCAGCAGGTTCAGATGCAGGCCGGGCTCACCGCCCTCGCCCAGTTCCAGCCGCGAAGCACGCACCCCCTGCTCCACCAGAGCCTCGCGCCAGGCCTCGGCACCGGGGCCGGAAAGGCTGATGCGCAGGGTGCTGTCGAGGTTCAGGCAGCGTGCCAGCAGGGTCGCCCAGGCGGCCGGCGGTTCGGCGGGCAGGCGCACCAGGTGCAGTTCGCCGCTGCTCTTGAGCTCACGCATCAGGGTGTCGGGCGTGGGCAGCAGCTCGCCCAGGGGGGTACTGGCGTCCAGTTGCTCGGCATGCAGGTAGGCCCGGCGATTGCCGCGGGTGATGCTGTAGAGCGCCAGCAGGCTGTCCTGGTGCGGTTCGGCCAGGCGCAACAGGAGGTAGGCCTGCTGCTCGTCCGGGCCGTAGAGTTTCGAGTTGCCGAAGATGGCATTGGCCCAGAGGCTGCTGGAGCCGCAGTCACGTCCCTGGCACCAGTAGAGCAGCTCCGCGCCGCCGGCCAGCAGGTCCTGGCGGGCACGATCGAAGGCGTCGGTGGAACTGTGGCCGGCGGGCAGGCGGTAGGTCACCGAGGTCTGCTTGCCCTCGGCATCCACCTTGCGCTCCATGCGCAGCTGGTTGCTGATGCGGCGGATCGAGCTTTGCGGGTAGACCCGCTCCTGATCGGGGGACTCGCTGAAATCGGTGATCTCGGCGTGGGGGAAGCGTGGCAATGCCGCCAGGTCGTGGCTGTCGGGCAGGTCGCCAGCCTGGACGGATGCGGCCAGCAGCAGGCCGAGAAGAAGGGTGAGGCGCATGCGCATCCTTATCGATGAGTCCCGGAGTGAGCAGTCTGGACCAGCTTCGCGTCCTTTTCCTGCCGATGGCCTCCGGCCGCCCTGCCCTGCGCGCCCTTTCCGCGATGGTCGTCCATACCCCTGCTCCTTGACCAAAAGCCGCCAGCCTTCCCGGTTGGCGGGTGCAAGTCAAGGAATCGCGAAGAAGGGATTGAAACAGTCTGCTACGGCCTGTGCGCCCGCCTCGTCATCCAGATGCAGGTGGTGCTTGCCGGGGAGGAGGCGAACGTCGAAGGACAGCCCCTCCATGAGGCTGGAGAATTTCGGCTCCACATGCAGCAGGCCCTCCTCCGCCAGCACCAGCATGGCCGGGCACTGCACCGCCCGGGCGAAGGCCACGGCATGGGCACGGGTCATGCGCAGCGGCGATGGCAGGGTCAGGCGGCTGTCGGTGCGCCAGGTGTAGCCGCCATGCACCGGCATCAGCCCGCGCCGGGCCAGGAGTTCGGCAGCTTCGCGGCTGACCGCGCCGGTGCCGCGCATGCGCGCCTGTACCGCGCGGTCGATGTCGGCGTAGACCGGCTTGCGCTTGTCCGGCAATGCCAGCTGTGCCCGCAGGGCCTCACCCAGCTTCGCGGGCGCCTGTTCGGCTTCGCCCGTGTAGGGCATCAGACCGTCGATCAGCGCCAGGCGCTCGACCCGCTCCGGCATGGCCGCGGCCAGCATCACCGAAACGATGGCGCCCATGGAGTGCCCCAGCAGGGAAAAGCGTTCCCAGCCCAGTTGTTCGGCCACCAGCAGCACATCGGCGGCGTAATCCCAGAGCAGGTAGCTGGCTCCCGGCGCGCGATGGGCCGAAAGGCCGTGGCCGGCGAAGTCCAGGGCGACGATACGCAACCCCGGCAGGCACGGCGCCAGGCGGGCGAAGCTGTTGGCGTTGTCGAGCCAGCCATGCAGGGCGATCACCGGCTGTCCGTCTTCCGGACCGTAGAGGTGCGCGGCCAGCTCGATATGGGGCAGGTTGAGGCGGATTTCTTCGACCTGGGCACTCATGCGCGGGGCTCCTGTCGGCGGCCGCTCCAGCGACCGATAAGGGTTTTGAGCAGATCGGCGGTTTCCCCGGGGCGTTCGAGGGGGAACATGTGTCCACCCGGCAGCGACAGATACTCCCCTTGCGGCACGCGTTTCACCAGGCGCGCATGGTGCGGCAGCACCACGCGGCTGTGACGCCCGCGCACCAGGGCCAGGGGCACTTCGAGCTGCTGCGGGCGCCCCGGCGTGCGGTGCGGCACGCTGCGATAGATGCTGATTTCGGTGGCCGCATCGAACTTCAGCCGCAGGGTTTCGCCCTGGCGCGCCAGGCCGTGCCGGACGTAGGCGTCCAGGCAGTCCGGGTCGAAGCGGCGGAACAGGGTCTTGCCGGCGAAGTAGTCGCGGGCTTCGTCGAAATCGCCGAACTCCTCGCGGCGGCCCAGGGTGCGGCCGGCGGGGGTGATGCGGTCGATGAAACCGAAGCGTTTGGCGGCGCGGATGACGATGCGGTCGGCCAGGGTCAGCACCGGGGAGTCCAGCATCACCACGCCGCGATAGAGGTCTGGCCGGCGCAGGGCCGCGTGGAAGTGCAGGACGCCGCCGAGGGAATGGCCCAGCCCCCACACCGGCTCACCACGTGCCTGCAGGTGGTGGATGAGCTCGTCCACCAGGTTCTCCCAGTTGTCGTTCACCGGGAAGCGCGGGTCATGGCCGTGCTGCTCCAGGTGCTCGATGCGGAAGTCCGGGGCCAATGCGGCGAAGAGCTTGCCGTAGGTGGCCGAAGGAAAGCCGTTGGCATGGGCGAAGAATATGGTGTGCATGGCGTCCGGCTCGTCGGGGAATGCCGGGATTGTCCGGCAGCCCCGCGCACGCGGCAATGACCGTAACCGCCAGTGATGATGGCTCTATTGCCAAACTCCGGGCGCCAGCAGGCGCCCCACCAGCCCCAGGGCCACCAGCAGGAACACCAGCCCGCAGGCCAGGTCGATGGCCGGCGCGGCGCGCAGCAGCAGCTGCTGGTTGCTGCCACGGGTGAGCACCAGGCCCAGCAGGCTGAACCAGGCCAGGCCCATGCCGAAGAGGATGGCGGCGGCCCCCAGCTTGCCGGCGACGGACATGTCCGCCGGGATCAGCCCCGACAGCAAGGCGAGGAAGAACACCAGGGCCTTGGGATTGAACAGGTTGGTGGCCAGCCCGCGCAGCCAGGGCCCCAGGGCTGACGGCGCCAGTGCGCCATCCAGGCTCCCACCGCCGCCTTCCCCGCGCTGCCGCCAGGCCCGCACCGCGCCGACGCCGAGCCAGCCGAGGTAGCTCGCCCCCACCAGCTGGAGCAGATCGAACAGGATGGGCGAACGGCTGACCAGCAGCGCCACGCCGGTCAGCACCAGGGTGCCGTGGATGAGGATGCCGCAGGCCAGGCCCAGGGCGCTGAGCAGGCCGGCGCGGCGGCCCTGGTGCACGGCGGTGCGCACCACCAGCGCGACGTCGGGGCCGGGGCTGACCAGGGCGACGGCGAACACCGCCGCCAGCGACAGCAAGACGGAAGTCTCCTGCATGGAAGTTCTCCAGGATAGTGGGGGTTCAGCGGGGATCGGGGTCAGCGGTTGCGCAGCCTGGCCGGTGGCACACCATAGGTGCGGCGGAATAGCCGCGAGAAGTGCGCCTGGTCGTAGAAGCCAAGGTCCAGGGCCACTTCGCTCAGGTTTTCACCACGCAACACCCGTGGCAGCGCTCGCTCCAGGCGCAACTGGGTCAGCCACTGGTGCGGCGGAAGGCCGCACTGGCGGTTGAAGCGGCGCAAGGCCTGCCAGGGGCTGAGGCCGCAGAACGCGGCCAGCTCCTCCAGTGAAGGCGGTGCATCCAGGCGCGATTCCAGCCAGTCCCGCAGCTGTTTCCAGGTTCGCGTATCGAAGCCCTGCTCCGGCTCGCGGATGCGCAAGGTGGAGCCCTGCTCCAGCAACTTGGCCAGTGCCGACCAGAGCCGGCTTTCCTGCTCCAGCCGCGAGCCCTCCAGCAGCGCGGCGTGCAGCCCCTGCAGCTCACTGCGCAGGGCGGCGTCGCGGAGGATGCTTGTGGTCAGCCGCGGCGCGCCCTGGCGGTCGTCGCTGAGGCTGCGGCTGGCGTCGTCCAGCCACTGCGGATCGAAGGCCAGTACGCGGAGCTGGTAGCCCTGGCCATCGACGCCGGCGCCGTCGTGGATCTGCTCGGGGGCCATCAGCAGTACATCCCCGGCGCCGGCCTGGTGGCTTTCGCCCTGGTGCAGGTAACGCTGCCGACCGCGCACCAGCAGCCCCAGGTGGTACTCCAGGTGGAAGTGCCGGGGGAAGCTGAAGCGCTGATACTCGGCGTCGATCAGGCGAACGCCGGGCAGGTAGCTGGGAATGTGATTGCTCTGGTCCATGGGCGCCACTTTACTCCGTGGTACGTCGCGCTTCTTGGACAAAATTGCAGGGCCGGGCGGCAACCGCGAACCCCTTCGCGATCGGCCGCCGGTCATTCAACGCACGTAGTCGCTTTCCATGACCTCCCGGTAGGCGCTGGCGAAGGCCTTCCAGTCGTCATCCGGCATCGGCTTGCGGTGCTGCTTGAACTGCTCGAAGTCATGCAGGGACGCGCTGTGGGCGGTCAGGCGATGGCAGCTCTTGGCCAGGCCCAGCAAGGCGATCTCCACCTTCTTCTCGCGCTCGCCGCTGACCTTGACGAAGATGTTCTTCGGGTAGAGCCGGCCATGCTCCCAGCCGGCGCGGTGCATGCGCCCGATTGTGTTGGCCAGTTGCTGGATCAGCTGCTGGCGGAGCCCGGGCGATGCCGGCTGGCCATACCATTCCTCGAGGCTGATGAAGCCATCCAGGCTCTCGGTGACGAGCAGCGCCTGCCATTCGGTCTCGGTCTTGCGCGCGGCGCTGTATACCACCTTGGGCACGCGAATGCCCAACTGGGCCAGGGCCTGCATGGCCTTCATCTCATGGAGGATGGTCGGCTCGCCGAAGGGATGGACCAGATCGCGGTGGAAATGGTTGATCTGGCGCTTGCTGTACAGCACCTGGCCGTCCGGGGCATGCAGGCGCTGGATCCCGCTCTCGCCGCTGAGCAGCTGGTCCTGGGAGTCGAACCATTCGCCGTAGGTGTCCCACCACTTGTCGAAGCTGCCATCCGAGGCGACGTTGTCATGCCTGAACCACTGGGTGTTCATGGGAGCACCTCCTTGCGGAGCGACCGCCCCACAGGGTTACTGCCGAGGCAACCCGTCGCGGGCCGCCGCCTGAGGCCGGAGACCTGACCCCTGGAATTCAACTTAGCGCCCTTTTGCGACTTCTGCCGGCGCGTATACAGGCACCTCGGGGTCGAATCCAGACAACTCCCGGCACGACATTAGACCTATGGTGACGGACCTTTCATCAGATCGATTGGAGCTGAAATGTCCGACTTCATCACCGTTCTGCGCGAAACCTGCCCCACTCCGGTGGTGGATGCCACCAAATGGAAGCGCATCGGCGGCGACCCGCACACCGTCAACCTCAATGCCTACGTCTCCCAGGACGGCAGCAAGATCATGGGCACCTGGATCTGCACCCCCGGCAAGTTCGAGGTGAACTACGAGAAATGGGAGTTCTGCCACTTCCTGGATGGCTACTGCATCATCACCCCGGAAGGCGAGGAGCCCAAGCACCTGAAGGCCGGTGACGTGTTCGTCATCGAACCCGGGATGAAAGGCACCTGGGAAGTGGTGGAGACCGTGCGCAAGTACTTCGTCTTCGCCTGAGGCGTCGATCCCGGCACGAGCGGGCGACCGAAGCGAATCAGAAAGGCCGGACCTCGTTCCGGCCTTTTTCGTTTGAACTTGGGAAACCACGTCCTTGGGGCGTGCTCATGAGTCAGCGGCTCTGCCCGTGACGATTCGAATACCCAGGCCAGCAGGATGAAGCCGATGCGGTAGGGTGCACCGTGCGCACCGGCGGTTTGACGTGGTGCCGAAGCCGATCCCGGAATCGGTGCGCGCAGCGCACCCTAGGGTCCAGGCCAGGCGAAAGGGGGCGGTCTTGTGCACGGGGAGGATTCGCCCCCTTCCAGGGGGCTAGCGCAAGTCCAGGTTCTACGAACGTGGATTTTTACTCCTGTGTCCATCCATTTGTTTCATGTCGGATACAACTCAGGAAAAAACGCCAGCCAGGAAGAAGCACTATCTCTCAAGCCCCTTATCAATCGGACGCTTGAAAAAATCCAACACTTTCATGGCGCCAAAATAATCCCACAAAATCTCCAGAGTTATCGTGATCGCGAATCCTTCAAGCAATCCAGCGGGCAAGCCAAAAACCACAAGAAAACTAACAAAAACATTAAATATCAATAATTTATAAATTCAAATTTAGCAATAAAGATCATAGCCATTCGTTTCAAGAACGGCGACACATAGCCTGAACTTAAATCTTCGGCCGCCTCTCACATATCTCACGAACCGCGAACCCGCCATGAAGACCACAGCTCGAAGTTCTCCCGCAGACAAGGGCAGAACGGGAAGCAAGAGGTTTCTTATTGCCCAGCGGTTTGGGTATTGGGAAAAAGTGGAGCGAGGAGAACAGGAATGCGAATCAGCATTTTCGGACTCGGCTATGTAGGAGCCGTCTGCGCGGGTTGTCTCGCCGCCCGCGGGCATCTGGTAATCGGCGTGGATGTGTCGGCCATCAAGGTCGAGCTGATCGACCAGGGCAAGTCGCCCATAGTCGAGCCGGGATTGCAGGAACTGCTGCAGGAGGGGATCCGGAACGGCCGGTTGCGCGGTACCACCGACGTGTATGAGGCAATCGCCGCCAGCGACCTGTCCCTGCTCTGCGTCGGCACGCCGAGCAAGAAGAATGGCGACCTGGCGCTCAACTTCGTCGAAGCCGTCTGTCGCGAGATAGGTTTCGCCCTGCGCGACAAGGCCGAGCGCCACACGGTAGTCGTACGCAGCACCGTGCTGCCGGGCACCGTGAAGAACGTGGTGATCCCGATCCTCGAGGACTGCTCCGGCAAGCAGGCCGGCATCGATTTCGGCGTCGCGGTCAATCCCGAATTCCTGCGCGAAAGCACGGCTATCCAGGACTACAACTTCCCGCCCATGACGGTGATCGGCGAACTGGATCGCGACTCCGGCGACCTGCTGCAGTGCCTCTACGAGGAACTCGATGCCCCCATCGTGCGCAAGAGCATCGATGTCGCCGAGATGATCAAGTACACCTGCAACGTCTGGCACGCGACCAAGGTGGCCTTCGCCAACGAGATCGGCAACATCGCCAAGGCGCTCGGCGTCGATGGCCGCGAGGTGATGGAGGTGATCTGCCGGGACCAGCGGCTGAACCTGTCCCGCTACTACATGCGCCCGGGTTTCGCCTTCGGCGGCTCCTGCCTGCCCAAGGACGTGCGCGCCCTCACCTACCGCGCCGGGCAACTGGACGTGGAGACGCCGCTGATCGGCTCGCTCATGCGCAGCAACGCCGGCCAGGTGCAGAAGGCCTTCGACATCATCGCTGGCCACGACAGGCGCAAGGTCGCCCTCCTCGGCCTGAGCTTCAAGGCCGGCACCGACGACCTGCGCGAGAGCCCGCTGGTGGCGCTGGCGGAAATGCTGATCGGCAAGGGTTTCAACCTGCGCATCTTCGACGCCAACGTCGAGTACGCGCGGGTCCACGGAGCGAACAAGGACTACATCGAATCGAAGATTCCCCATGTGTCCTCGCTGCTCCACAGCGATTTCGAGGGTGTCATCGAACACGCGGAAATCATCGTGCTCGGCAATGCCGACGAACGCTTCCGCGACCTCGTGCGCAACGTGCCCGAGGGCAAGCACATAGTCGACCTGGTGGGTTTCATGGAGCACGCCAGCGACGGTTGCAGCGAAGGCATCTGTTGGTGAGTTGAACGGCGGTGGCGCGCTCCCGGATGGCCCTGAACGAATTGGCGATTCGGCAGCTCGCCTTGTCTGAACCCCATGATGGACACGGAACGATGGAAAGGCTCACCCAGGGTGTGATCAATGCCGCCGGCTGGCTGTTCTACCTCAGCCTGCTCATGGGCCTTGCCCTGGCCGTGCCGCAGACCCTGTTCGACCCGCTGTCGAAGGACTTCGTCCTGCTGCTCGGCGCCGTCGGCATCTGGCGCTACTCCATGGGCTTGGTCCACTTCGTGCGCGGCCTGCTGTTCCTCTACCTGGTGTTCCCACGCTATCGGCGCCGGGCGCGGCGACTGATGAAGGAAGTGGCCCTGCCCCACGTCTGCGTGCTGGTCACCAGCTTCCGCATCGACGCCCTGACCACCGCCCAGGTCTACCGCTCGGTCATCGAAGAGGCCATCGCCTATGGCCACCCGGTGACACTGGTCTGCTCCATAGTCGAGCTGTCCGACGAGATGCTGGTGAGGAGCCTCTGGGCCAGGTGCGAGCCGCCGGCACGGGTCAAGCTGCACTTCGTGCGCATCGCCGGCACCGGCAAGCGCGACGGCCTGGCCAACGGCTTCCGCGCCATTTCCCGGCATCTGCCGGACGCGAACGCGGTGGTGGTGGTGGTAGACGGCGACAGCGTCCTCGAACCCGGGGTCTTCGCCAGGACCGTGCCCTATTTCCAACTCTTCCCCAGGATGGGCGGGCTCACCACCAACGAGTTCTGCGAGGTCCGTGGCAGCTACATCATGAGCGAGTGGCACAAGCTGCG
Source organism: Pseudomonas sp. GCM10022186 (assembly GCF_042656385.1). Lineage (NCBI taxonomy): Bacteria > Pseudomonadati > Pseudomonadota > Gammaproteobacteria > Pseudomonadales > Pseudomonadaceae > Pseudomonas > Pseudomonas sp. GCM10022186. The sequence continues at coordinate 167,249 of NZ_JBHSOU010000066.1, read as the reverse complement.
CTTCGCCCAGCGCCACATCAACATGTGCTCCATGGCGCTGTCCAGGCGGGTGCTGACCCTGACCGGGCGGATGTCGGTGTTCCGTGCCAGGGTAGTGACCGACCCGGAGTTCATCGCCGACGTGGAAAGCGACCATCTGGACCACTGGCGCCTGGGTCGCTTCCAGTTCCTCACCGGCGACGACAAGTCCAGCTGGTACAGCCTGATGCGCCTGGGCTACGACACCTTCTACGTGCCGGATGCGGCGATCAACACGGTCGAGCACCCGCCGGAGAAGAGCTTCTTCAAGTCCAGCCGCAGGCTGATGTTCCGCTGGTACGGCAACAACCTGCGGCAGAACGCCCGGGCGATGATGCTCGGCCCGGGAAAGCTCGGCTGGTTCGCCAGCCTGGTACTGCTCGACCAGCGCATTTCCATGTGGACCTGCCTGCTCGGCCTGACGGTGGCGATCATCGCCAGCCTCAAGTACAGCATCGCCTACCTGCTGATCTACCTGCTGTGGATCGGCATGACGCGGCTGATCCTGGCGCTGCTGCTGTCGGTCACCGGCCACCCCATCGGCCCCGCCTATCCCGTGCTCCTTTATTACAACCAGCTGGTCGGCGCCCTGGTGAAGATCTACGTGTTCTTCCACCTCGACCGGCAATCCTGGACGCGCCAGCAGACCACGCTCGAGCGTGACCTCGGCCGCTTCCAGCACTGGTTCAACACCTGGTCATCGCGGTCCATGACCTTCTCGGCCACCAGCCTGTTCGTCGCCACCCTGCTGCTGGTGGTCTGAGCCGCGCCCTATGGAGTAGGAAAACGTCCATGAACACCGCCATCGATGTCGTGCATGAATCGGAAATCCAGCGTCAGCATGCCCGGGTACGGATACCGGCGAAGATCCGCTTCGCCAGGAAGCAGCAGCCACCGATCGAGATCGCCCTGCAGGAGCTTTCGGCCGGTGGATTCAGCTTCGAGACCGACCGGCTGGCGATAACGGTGGGCGGTCACTACAAGGGCGAACTGGTATTCGCCATCGACAAGCTGGAGCTGGCCATGCCGGTGGAATTCCAGGTGCGCTCGATGACGCCGGGCGAGCGGGTCGGCTGCCAGTTCCACAACCTCGATCCCCGCGACATCGTCGCCCTGCGCCACCTGATCACGGCGCACCTTTCCGGCGAGCTGGTCAGCGTCGGCGAGATGCTGACCACCCTGCAGCGCAACAACTTCGGCACGGCACGCAAGGACAAGGTCCGGCCGGGCCTGGGCGTGGTCGGCCGCCTGCGGGCGTTGCTCCTCAGCCTGGCGGTGCTGGCCGTCGGCCTGGCCGCCTTCGCCTTCATCGGCAAGTCGCTGTACGACCTCTACTTCATCACCCATGCGCTGTCGGCCAAGGTCAGCGTGCCCAACGTGCAGGTGACCATGCCCCGCGAAGGCATCGTGCAAAGCCTGATCGGCGATGGCCACCAGGTGCGCAAGGGCATGCCCATCGCCACCTTCAACACCTCGATGCTGGAGCTGATCCGCGGCCAGTTGAACGACAACATCAAGCCGGCAGATATCGAGGAACTGCTGGGCCGGCAGATGAAAGGCACGCTGACCAGCCCCTGCGACTGCACCCTGGTGCGCCAACTGGTGGCCGACGGACAGTTCGCCAACAAGGGCGACGTGGTGTTCCAGCTCTCTCCCCGTGGCAGCCAGGCCAGCGTGGAAGCGCTGTTCCCCTACGCCAAGCTCAATGCCGTGCATCCCGGCAGCCACGTCAGCTTCGTGGTCGCCGGGGAAGACCGGGCGCGCGGCGGCAAGGTGGTCAGCAGCAACCTGAACCCCGCCGGCGACAACGACCTGACCGCCGACATCCGCGTGCAGATCCAGCCCGATCAGCCGCTGGACAACACCCTGGTCGGCCGGCCTGTGGAAGTCAGCGCCAGCCGTGGTCCCTCTTTCGTCTGGCTGATGGATGGAGTCACGAGCACCAGCGGACTCGTCGGAGAACTGAACCGTGAATAGCCCAAGATCATGCTGGCTGCTGCTCGGCGCGCTAGGCCTCGCCGGCTGCAGCGGCCTTCCGGACCAGCGCCTGGCCCAGGAAGCCATGGCCCGTGGCGATACCGGCACCGCCGAGCGGAACTATCGCCAGCTCGCCGACCTCGGCTATGCCGATGCCCAGGTGGGCCTCGCCGACATCCAGCTGGCGACCGGCGATCCGGCCCAGTTGCGCGCCGCCGAAGCGACCTATCGCCAGGCCGCTGCCAACTCGCCCCGAGCCGCCGCGCGCCTGGGCCGGCTGCTGGCCGGCAAGCCCGGAGCCAGCGAGGCCGAATATCGCGAAGCACAGACCCTGCTCAAGGACGCCATGGCCGCGGGCGAACGCAACACCGTGTTGCCGTTGGCCCTGCTCTACCTGGCACACCCGCAGAGCTTCCCCGAGGTCGATGCGCAGCGGCAGATAAGCCAGTGGCGCGCCGACGGCCTGCCCCAGGCGGACCTGGCCCAGGTGCTGCTGTACCGGGCCCAGGGCAGCTACGACCAGCACCTGGACGAGATCCAGCGCATCTGCGAAGCGCAACTGGCGGTGGAAGACACCTGCTATATCGAACTGGCCACGGTGTACCGGAAGCGCGGCCAGGCGCAGCGGAAGCAGGCGTTGATCGCCCGGCTGCAGGAGGCCTACCGCAGCGGCCAGGTACCGCCCCAGCGCCTCGACGCGGTGGCGCGGGTACTGACCGACCCCACCCTGGGCGCGCCCGACATGGATTCGGCCAAGGCCTTGCTGGAACCCATCGCCCAGACCTATCCGGAGGCCTGGGTCAGCCTGGCCCGCCTGATCTACGACGCCCCCGACCAGGGTGACACCGAGCAGATGCTGACCTACCTGGAACAGGGCCGCGCGGCCGGCTCGCCGCGCGCCGAACTGCTGCTCGGCAAGCTCTACTACGAGGGCAAGCTGGTGCCCATGGACCCGGCGAAGGCCGAGCAGCACCTGCTCAAGGCGGCGGCGACCGAGCTCAGCGCCAACTACTACCTGGGGCAGATCTATCGCCGTGGATTCCTCGGCCAGGTCTACCCGGACAAGGCGCTGGAACACCTGCTCCGCGCCGCACGCGGCGGCCATGCCAACGCCGACTACGCCCTGGCGCAGATGTTCAGCCAGGGCCGCGGCGTGCGTCCCGACCCGGTCAATGCCTATGTGTTCAGCCAGTTGGCGGTGCAAGCAGGCAGGCCCGAGGCGCCGGAGCTGGCGATGCAGTTGGAGCAGCAGCTTTCCCCCGTGCAGAGAACCGGTGCGCAGAAGCGGTTGGAGGAAGAGCGGCAGTTCAGAGGGGCTGGCACTATGCTAGGTGCTGCAGCACATGGGGAGCTGTTCTGACCGCCGGAGGGCCGTCGACAGTTCTAAAGACCTTCCGCCCAACTGGAACAGACCATGAAACTAGAACAATGGATCCGCGTTAGCCTGGCACTTCCGCTGATGTACGGCGCGCCTACCTGGGCGGCGTCGCCGGACAAACCATTCGGACTCGATGTGAAGGTCACCGCCCAGTCGGAAGATGATCGGGACCTGGGCACCCGCAATGGCGGCGACGTCAATGGTATCGGTATCGACGTGCGGCCCTGGGCCTATTTGCAGCGCGGCGACTGGAGCGCCTACGCCATGGCCCAGGCGGTGGCGGCCACCGACACCATCGAGACGGACCCCCTGCAGTCCCCCGACCTCGAAGGCGACACCGGCGGTAGCAGCAGCAACGATCGCCAGGCCGATGACAGCTACCTGGCCATGCGCGAGTTCTGGATCGGCTATTCCGGCCTGACCGCCTACCCCGGGGAGGAACTGCGCTTCGGCCGGCAGCGCCTGCGCAACGATGACAGCCTCTGGCGCGACACCAACATCGAGGCGCTGAACTGGACCTTCGACACCACCCTGCTGCGCGCCCACCTCGGCCTGGCCGAGCGTTTCTCCGATTACCGCACCGATATCGACGAACTGGCGCCGGAAGACGAAGACCGCCTGCACTTCTATGGCGACATCGCCACCCAGTGGACACCCGGCCACTGGGTGGGCCTGAACCTCCACCATAGCCGCGACGATGGCGACCTGCGCGACGCCGGCGAAGCGGTCGAGGAACTGGACAAGGACAGCACCGGCGACCTGACCTGGCTCGGCCTGCAGGCCAACAGCGATGCCTTCGACTGGCGCAACGAACACCAGCTGAACTACTGGGCCAGCCTGATCTGGCTGGATGGCGACCGCGACCAGTTGCTGACCACCGCCGGCCCCGGCGGCGAGACCATCGCCGCCGGCAAGCAGAGCGCCGATGTCAGCGCCTGGGGCACCGACCTCGGCCTGCGCTGGCGCTTCCACCCGAGCTGGCAGGCGGGTATCGCCTATGCGCGCGGCAGCGGCGGCGGCGATGACGGCGACGAGAACTTCCAGCAGACCGGCCTGGAGAGCAACCGCAACAGCTTCACCGGCACGCGCTCGCGGGTGCACCGTTTCGGCGAGGCTTTCCGTGGCGAGTTGAGCAACCTGCAGGTGGCGACCCTGTTCACCTCCTGGCAGCTGCGCGACGAGTATGACGCCAGTCTGGTCTACCACCGCTTCTGGCGCGTGGACGGCGACCAGCCCATCGGCGACAGCGGCGTCAACGCGGCGCTGGCCACCGATGACGAGGACATCGGCCAGGAGGTCGACCTGGTGCTGACCAAGTACTTCAAGGAAGGCCTGCTGCCCGACTCCATGAGCCAGGCGATCGACGAACCCTCCGCACTGGTGCGCTTGCGTGGTGGCCTGTTCTTCTCCGGCGATGCCTATGGCAGTGGCGTCGATTCGAAGATGCACCGGGCCCTCGTGGACGTGATCTGGCGCTTCTGACAGGAGGAATCCTGCAATGAACAGCCGGTGGCGCGCTTCCTGCTCCCTGGCCTCAGCCCTGCTGGTCAGCCTGCTGGCCGGCATCGCACTGGCCGCGCCACCGAGCCCCCCTCTCGCCGACAAGCCGGCCAAGGCCGGCGCAGCGGCCAGGACCTATGCCCTCAGCAGTCCACCGGAGGAAAGACTGGCCCTGAAGGCGCCCGAGTTGCCGGACCTGTCCGGCTACACCGCCAGCGCCGTGGCGGCGAAGATCCAGCGCGACAAGCCCGGCCGGATCAGCGTGCGGCGCATGTTGCAGCAACCCACCCTGAAGCACTTCATCGGCGGCAACAACCGCATGGGCGAATGGGTCAGGCGGCAGGGTGGCATGCCCCAGGCGATCTTCATCGAGGACGGCTACGCCACCCTCGCCACCCTGGCGCAGAAGCTGCCCCGCCAGTACTTCCGGGCTACCGCCGACGGGGTCTACCTGGCCCGCCTGCCGATCGTGGTGGCGCGCGGCGCGACCCTGCACATCGACCGTGCGACCCTGCGCCTGTCCCAGGAGCGCGGCGCATTCCTGGTCAACGACGGCAGGTTGTTCGTCACCGACAGCAGCATCATCGGCTGGCGCGAGGCGGCCAACGGCGCGGCCAGCTTCCGCCGGGACAGGGAGTTCCGCCCCTTCCTGCTGGCCTGGGGCGGCACCGAGACCTACGTGGTCGGGAGCCGGATCAGCCACCTCGGCTACAGCGGCGAGAAATCCTTCGGTTTCAGCATTTCCCAGTACACGCCCTCCATGAGCAAGCGCATGGGCCGCAAGCCTCCCACCGGCTGGCTGCTGGACTCGGAATTCAGCGAGCTGTGGTTCGGCTTCTACTGCTTCGGAGCCGACGACGTGGTGATCAAGGACAACACCTACCGCGACAACATCGTCTACGGCATCGACCCGCACGACCACTCGCGCCGGCTGATCATCGCCGGCAACAGCGTCCACGGGACGCGGGGCAAGCACGGCATCATCCTTTCCCGCGAGGTCAACGACAGCTGGATCTTCAACAACCAGGTGCATGACAACGCGCTCTCCGGCATCGTCCTCGACCGCGACAGCAGCAACACCCTGGTGGCCTACAACGACGTCTACCGCAACCGTTCCGATGGCATCACGCTCTACGAGAGCCCGGACAACCTGCTGTGGGGCAACCAGGTGGCAGGCAACACCCGCCACGGCATCCGCCTGCGCAACAGCGTGAACATCCGCCTGTACGAGAACCTCGTGGTCGGCAACGGCCTCTCCGGCGTGTACGGGCATATCAAGGACCTCGCCGACCAGCACCGCAACCTCAAGCTCGATCCCTACGAGACCAAGGTGTCCATGGTGCTGGTGGGCGGCCAGCTGGCCGGCAATGGCTCCGTCCCGCTGGTCATCGACTCGCCGCTGTCCCTCCAACTCTATCGGGTGGACATGGCCATGCCCGACAAGGCATCGGGCATCACCTTCAGCGGCATCCTGGGCGAGCGCCAGGAAGAAATATTCGATCTGCTGGTGCGCCAGCGGAAAGCCGTTCGAATCGACCTGGTGGACAGTCAGTCAGATCTTCAACCCTGAGGTTGACCGTCATGAACGCAAGCCAATCGATGCACCTTTCGCTGGCCCTGCTGCTGGCCACGGCAGCCGGCACGGCCCAGGCGCAGGGGCCGGTCTACCAGGCAGCGCCCTGCTGCAGCCTCTGTCCGGCGGCGCATGACGCCAGCCTGTACACCACCAACTACCAGAAGAATTTCATCACGCTGGTGCAAGCCCAGGGCGACTGGCTGTTCCGCACCGGCGAGGACCTGCGCACCGAATTCCAGACCTCGCCCGCCGGCTACCGCCGCCTGCAGCAGCTCCACGATGCCTTCCAGCGCAAGGGCATCGAACTGGTGGTGGTCTACCAGCCGACCCGTGGCCTGGTGAACCGCAACAAGCTCAAGCCGGCGGAACTGGCCAGCTTCGACTACCCGCGCGCCCTGGCCAACTACCGCGCCATGCTCGACCGCCTCCGCGGCCTGGGTTACCAGGTGCCCGACCTCTCGGTACTGGCGGGCGAGCAGGAAGAACATGCCTTCTACTTCCGCGGCGACCAGCACTGGACCCCCTACGGTGCGCAACGCACCGCCAGGCTGGTGGCCGAAACGGTCAAGCGGATGCCGGTCTACCAGGGCATTCCAAAGCGCGAGTTCGTCAGCAAGGTGGTCGGCCGCATGGGCAAGAAAGGCACCCTGCACAAAGTCGCCGGCCAGCTGTGCGGCAGCAGCTACGCCATCGAATACATGGACCAGTTCAGCACCGAACCCAAGGACGCCAGCGCCGGCGACGCGCTGTTCGGCGATGCCGGCGAGCCGCAGGTGTACCTCATCGGCACCAGCCACAGCGGCCCGAACTACAATTTCGCCGGCTTCCTCTCCGAGTACCTGGGCACCGAGGTGTACAACGCCGCCCTCCCCGGCGGCGGCCTGGAAGGCGCCATGCTGCAACTGCTGGGCAGCAAGGAGTTTCTCGAGCATCCACCGAAGATCCTCATCTGGGAATTCTCGCCGCTCTACAACCTCGACCAGGAAAGCACCTACCGGCAACTCTTCGCCATGCTCGACAACGGCTGCGAGGGCAAGCCGGCGGTGCTGTCGGCCCGCACCCGCCTGCGCCCGGGGAACAACGAAGTGCTGGTCAACGGCAGCGGCGGCCTGAAGGACGTGCGCAACGACCGCTACCAGGTGGATGTGCGCTTCGCCGACCCTTCGGTGAAAACCATGCAGGCCACCATCTGGCACCTCAATGGCCGTCGCGAGACGCTGAAGCTCGACAAGCCCAAGGCAGTGGACACCGATGGCCGCTTCGCCTTCGAGCTGCGTACCGACCGCGACTGGGCCGGCATGACCCTGCTTTCCCTGGAGCTGCAAGGCCCACCGGCGGGCAGCCCGCCGCAGGATGTCGAGGTCAGGGTATGCCAGCGCAATGACAGCGCCCCGTCGCAGCAGACGGCCCGGGCCGCCCCCTGAGCACGGGATGATGCGCGCACGCGGCCTGCTGCTCCTCCTTTCCGGGCTCCTGCTCGTCCCGGCGGCGGCGAGCGCCGGCCTGGTGCCGCCGCCCGGCTACTACGCCCCCGTCGAGAAGGAACGCGAGGCCGAGCCGCGCCAGTGCGACCAGGAAACACCCGAGCCCTATACCGAAGCCCTGGTGTTCCGCAGCAAGTACGAAGGCTCGGACAAGGCACGCGCGACCCTCAATCGCGAAGCCGAGAAGGCGTTCCGCGAGAAGACCAAACCGATCAACGACCTGGAACGGGGCGTCAACAAGCAGGTGATGCGCTACATGCGCGACGGCAAGCCCGAGAGCCTGCAGTGCACCCTGGAGTGGCTCGACGCCTGGGCCGGTGCCGGTGCGCTGCTGTCCACCGAGTTCAACCACACCGGCAAGTCCATGCGCAAATGGGCCCTGGGCAGCCTGGCCGCGGCCTGGCTGCGGCTGAAGTTCTCCAGCTCGCGGCCCCTCGCCCCCTACGGCCAGCAGAGCCGGCGGATCGAGGACTGGTTCACCCGGCTGGCCGAGCAGACGGTCATGGACTGGAGCGACCTGCCGCTCAAAGAGATAAACAACCACTCCTACTGGGCCGCCTGGTCGGTCATGGCCGCCGCGGTGGTGAGCGACCGCCGCGACCTGTTCGACTGGTCGGTGCGGCAGTTCCGGGTCGCCGCGGGCCAGGTCGACGACCAGGGCTTCCTGCCCAACGAGCTTAGGCGCCAGCAACGCGCCCTGACCTATCACAACTACAGCCTGCCGCCGCTGGCGATGGTCGCGGCCTTCGCCCAGGCCAATGGCGTCGACCTGCGCGCCGAGCACGACGCGGCGCTGCGCCGGCTGGCCGAGCGGGTGATGCAAGGCATCGCAGACCCGACCGCATTCGCCGACAAGACGGGCAAGGAACAGAACGTCTCCGAGCTCGAGGAGCACGGCAAGTTCTCCTGGCTGGAGCCCTACTGCACGCTCTATCGCTGCAGCGAGGCGACGCTCAAGTGGAAACGGTCCATGCAGCCGTTCCGCAACTTCCGCCTCGGCGGTGACCTGACCCGGCTGTTCGATCCCAAGGCAAAGGAGAACAAAGGCTGATACCGCCGGCGCTGCGCATGGCGGGCGCAGCGGGTGGCGGGGATATCCAGGCGGTAACCCGATCGCACCTAGAAGCGGCGGGCGCGGCACCTTGAACCAGGGGAGAAACGGGTGGGCCGCAAGGCCCTGACAGTTCTTCTATGGAGGAAACGCCGATGGTGTTTTCATCCAACGTGTTCCTGTTCCTGTTCCTGCCAATCTTCCTCGGCTTGTACTACCTGAGCGGGCAGCGTTATCACAACCTGTTGCTGCTGGCCGCCAGCTACCTGTTCTACGCCTGGTGGCGGGTGGATTTCCTCGCCCTGTTCGCCCTGGTCACGCTGTTCAACTACTGGATCGGCCTGCGCATAGGCGCCGCCGGGGTGCGCACCAGGCCAGCACGGCACTGGTTGACCCTCGCAGTGGTGGTGGACCTGTGCATCCTCGGCTACTTCAAGTACGCCAACTTCGGCGTCGACAGCCTCAACGCCATCATCACCAGCTTCGGCATGGCACCCTTCGTGCTCACCCACATCCTGCTGCCCATCGGCATCTCGTTCTACATCTTCGAGTCCATCAGCTACATCATCGACGTCTACCGCGGCGACACCCCGGCGACCCACAGGCTGGTGGACTTCGCCGCCTTCGTGGCGATCTTCCCGCACCTGATCGCCGGCCCGGTGCTGCGTTTTCGCGACCTTTCCGGCCAGTTCCACCAGCGCACCCACAACCTCGACAAGTTCGCCGAGGGCTGCACCCGCTTCATGCAGGGCTTCATCAAGAAGGTCTTCATCGCCGATACCCTGGCGCCGCTGGTGGCCCATTGCTTCGCCCTGGAAAACCCCAGCGCCGCCGATGCCTGGCTGGGTGCCCTGGCCTACACCGCGCAGCTGTACTTCGACTTCTCCGGTTACAGCGACATGGCCATCGGCCTCGGCCTGATGATGGGTTTCCGCTTCCTGGAGAACTTCAAGCAGCCCTACATCAGCCAGTCCATCAGCGAATTCTGGCGGCGCTGGCACATCAGCCTGTCCACCTGGCTGCGGGACTACCTGTACATCAGCCTGGGCGGCAACCGCGGCACCACCTTCCAGACCTACCGCAACCTGATCCTCACCATGCTGCTGGGCGGCCTGTGGCACGGCGCCAACTTCACCTTCGTCATCTGGGGCGCCTGGCACGGCATCTGGCTGGCCATCGAGCGCGCCCGCGAGGTGGACGCCGCGCCGCGCCGCTTCAACCCGCTGAAGTGGGCCTTCACCTTCCTGCTGGTGATCCTCGGCTGGGTGCTGTTCCGCGCCGAGAACCTGGAGGTCGCCGGCCGCATGTACCAGGCGATGTTCGGCTTCAGCGGCTGGTGGCTGTCGGAACTCGGCCAGGTGGGCATCACCGACCTGCAACTGGTCACGCTGGTGATCGCCTACCTCTGTCTGGCGCTGTTCGGCCTCCACGACTTCTACACCCGGCCGCTGGCCCATGGCGCACCCGGGGTGGCGGCAGATGCGCCGCCAGCACCCGCCCGGGGCGGGCAGGCCCTGGCCTGGATAGGCAGGGTGCAGCACCCGCTGCTGCTCCTGCTGTTCTGCGCCTCGGTCCTGAAGCTCTCGGCGCAGAGCTACTCGCCATTCCTGTACTTCCAGTTCTGAGGTGGCGTCATGAGCCCACTGTCCCGCAACACCTACATCGCCCTGTTCCTCGGCCTCCTGCTCGGCCTGGGCGCCTGGTCGGTGCGCGCGTTCGTGGACCTCGGCCTGCCAGCCGACGCCACCCTGCACGACGGCAAGCTGGCCAAGGCGGTGGAGAACCACTACGACGCCGAGTTCCCCTTGAAGCGCCTGGGCACCAATCTCTGGGCCGCGCTCGACTACAGCCTGTTCGGCGAAGGCCGGCCGGGGGTGGTGCTGGGCAGGCACGGCTGGCTGTTCAGCGACGAGGAGTTCAACCCCCAGCCCCGCGGCGAGCAGCAGATCGGGGCCAACCTGCAACTCATCCGCGGCATCGACCAGCAGCTCAGCGAACGCGGCGTGAGACTGCTGCTGGTGATAGTCCCGGCAAAAGCCCGCCTGTACCCGGAATACCTGGCCGAGGCGAAACCCACCCGGCAGCAGCGCGACCTGTATCGGCGGCTGCATCAGGCGGCTCAGCATGCCGACATCGTCGCCCCCGACCTGCTGGCGAGCCTGCTGAAGGAAAAGCCCAGCGGGCAGCTGTTCCTGCGCACCGATACCCACTGGACGCCCCACGGCGCCGAACTGGTCGCTCGCGAAGTGGCGCATGCGCTGCAACGCAACGGGCCGCCGCTGGGCGAGCGACAAGGGTTCGCCACCGAACCCTCCGCCAGCAGGTCGTACCTGGGCGACCTGGCGAAGTTCCTGCCGCTGGACCCACTGTTCAGCGGCCTGCTACCGCCGCCCGACCGCCTCCAGCCACGAATCACCCACGCCCTCGCGGCGACTCGGCAGGACGCCTCGGCGGCCCTGTTCGCAGAGGTCCGCATTCCGGTTGCCCTGGTCGGGACCAGCTACAGCGACGACCCCGCCTGGAACTTTTCCGGCGCCCTGCGCCAGGCCCTTGGCAGCGACGTGCTGGACTTCGCCGAAAGCGGGCACGGGCCGCTACCGCCGATGCTCAAGTACCTGCAAACCGGCGCGTTCCGGGACTCCCCGCCGCAATGGGTGATCTGGGAGTTCCCCGAACGCTATCTGCCGATGTCGCCCGACCTGAGCCAGTTCGACGCGACCTGGATCGCCCGGCTGGTAGCCGCCGGGTCGAGCGGGCAACACCGCGCCATTACCGCCGAATCCGCATCACCAGGGAGAAACCACCCATGAAACCGATCGCTCACGCACCTCACCGCATCCACCTGCTCGCCACCGGCGCGCTGCTGCTCGCCAGCCTGGGCACCTGGCAGGCCCGGGCCGACGACGCCGCCCTCTACGGTCCCGCCGCGCCCAAGGGATCGACCTTCGTTCGCCTGTACAACGCCAGCAACGAGGAAGTCAGCGCCAATGTCGGCAGCGCCAGGCTGGAGGATGTAGGCCCTCAGTCCAGCACCGAATTCAGCTTCCTGCCCGGCGGCAGCTACAACGCCAGGGTCGGCGCCCAGAGCGTGCCGGTGCAGCTTGACCCGAACCGTTACTACACCCTGGTCAACCTGCCCGGCGGCCAGCCCCGGCTGGTGGAAGAGAAGCCCTACCAGAACAAGCAGAAGGCCCTGCTGCGGGTACAGAACCTCAGTGACACGCCACTCACCGTGAAGACCGCCGATGGCAAGACGCCGGTGGTGGAGAACGTCGCGCCGCAAAGCTCCGGCGACCGCGAGATCAACCCGGTCAAGGTCAACCTCGCGCTGTTCGCCGGCGAGCGCAAGGTCAGCGACCTCAAGCCGGTCGCCTTCAGCCGCGGCGAGGTCGTCTGCCTGTACGTCACCGGCAATACCGGAAGGCTCGCGCCGGTCTGGGTCAAGCGCCCGGCGTCCAGCGACTGAAGCTTGCGCACCCCGGGTGCAGCACGCTCAAGCAACCAGCAGGAGAAAACATCATGACTCCCGTCGTCCTCTCAGGTGGTAGCGGCTCAAGGTTGTGGCCGCTCTCGCGCCGCCAGTTCCCCAAGCAGTTCCTCGCCCTCACCGGCGAGCGCACGCTGTTCCAGCAGACCCTCGAACGCCTGAGGCTCGACGGCATGCAGGCTCCCATCCTGGTCTGCAACAAGGACCACCGCTTCATCGTCCGGGAACAGCTCGACGCACTGCAGCTCGCGCCCCGGGTGATCCTGCTCGAACCCTTCGGCCGCAACACCGCGCCGGCGGTGGCCATCGCCGCCATGCAGTTGCTCAACGAGGGCCGTGACGAGCTGCTGCTGGTACTGCCCTCCGACCATGTACTGGAAAACCCGGAGGCCTTCCAGCGGGCCCTGGCACTGGCCGCCGACGCTGCCGAGCAAGGCGAGCTGGTGCTGTTCGGCGTGCCGGCGACCCGGCCGGAAACCGGCTACGGCTACATTCGCCATGAGCCGGACCCCCGGCTGCCGGAAGGGGTCAGCCGCGTCGCCCGGTTCGTCGAGAAACCGGACGAGGAAACCGCGCGCCAGTACCTGGCCTCCGGCGACTACCTGTGGAACAGCGGCATGTTCCTGTTCCGCGCCAGCCGCTACCTCGAGGAATTGCGGAAGCACGATTCCGACATCCACGAGACCTGCCGGCAGGCCCTGGAGCGCAGCAGTCATCAGGACGACCATATCGACATCGACGAAGCCACCTTCGCCTGCTGCCCGGAGAACTCCATCGACTACGCGGTGATGGAGAAGACCGAGCGCGCCTGCGTGGTACCGCTGGACGCCGGCTGGAGCGACGTCGGCTGCTGGTCGTCGATCTGGGACGTGCACGAGAAGGATGACGACGGCAATGTCATCAAGGGGGACGTGGTGGTGCAGGACAGCCACAACTGCCTGGTGCACGGCAACGGCAAGCTGGTGTCGATCATCGGCCTGGATGACGTCGTGGTGGTGGAAACCAAGGATGCCATCATGGTCGCGCGCAAGGACCGCGTGCAGGAGGTCAAGCAACTGGTGGAAAAACTCACGGGCATGGGCCGCTGCGAGACCGAGAACCACTGCCAGGTCTACCGGCCCTGGGGTTCCTACGACTCGGTGGACACCGGCGGGCGCTTCCAGGTCAAGCACATCACCGTCAAGCCCGGCGGCCAGCTGTCGCTGCAGATGCACCACCACCGTGCCGAGCACTGGATAGTGGTCTCGGGCACCGCCCAGGTGACCTGCGACGACAAGGTATTCCTGCTCACCGAGAACCAGTCCACCGACATTCCCATCACCTCGGTCCACCGTCTGTCCAATCCCGGCAAGATCCCGCTGGTGCTGATCGAGGTGCAGACCGGCAGCTACCTGGGCGAGGACGACATCACGCGGCTGGACGACGTCTATGGCCGCGGCGAGGAACACGACACCTCGGGCACGCATTGAAGGCGGCGCCGACCGCCTTGATGGGTATCGCTTCGCTCTAGCGGAGCGCCGCCCGCCCCATCCTACAAAGCGCATTCCCCGTAGGATGGTGTAGAGCGAAGCGAAACCCATCGATCCGTTATCGCAGTGCCGTAGCCCGTGGGAGCGAATTCATTCGCGAGAAGGATTGGCTCCGAGCCGGCCGATGGCTTCCCTCACCCCAACCCTCTCCCGGAGGGAGAGGGGGCAGTCCGTGCAACCCCCGAGGGTCTGCGCGCTTCCTGTAAGGGCCGATTCATTCGCCCGGCCTTCGGCTTCCTGGGCGCTTACGCCTTGTAGCGCGCAGCGGCCCTGGACAGGGACAGGTTCGGCGCCATGTGGAAGCGCGCGGCGGTGAAGCGCTCCCAGTCGGCCTTGTCCGGCAATGCGGGAATGGTCACCAGCTCGCCCTGGTCCAGGCCGGCCAGCGCAGCGTCCACCATCTCGCCCACGTCCATGAGGATTTCCTGGGGGATGTTCTCGATGCCGGTGCCCGAGCGCTCCCAGATCTCGGTACGGGTCGCCCCCGGCAGCACCACTTGCACGCGCACGCCCTTGTCCCCCACTTCCTTGTTCAGCGACTGGCTGAGGTTGAGTACATAGGCCTTGGTGCCGCTGTAGGTGCCGTTGAACATTTCCGGGGCCAGGGCCAGCACCGAGGCGATGTTGATCAGGGTGCCGCGCCCCTGGGCGACGAAGTTGGCGGCGGCCGCCGCGGCCAGGTGGGTCACGGCCACCACGTTGAGCTGGATCATGGCGTCGAAACGGTCCAGGTCGGTATCCAGCAGGCTGCCGCTGAGGGCCACGCCGGCGTTGTTCACCAGCGTGCTGATGGCGGGATCGCTGCGCAGGCGCTGGGCCACGCGATTCAGGTCGGCCCTGTCGGTGAGGTCGGCCTTCAGCACTTCCACCTGCACCCCATGCTGCTCGTGCAACTGGGCCGCCAGGGCTTCCAGGCGCTCCAGGTCACGGGCGACCAGCAGCAGGTCGTGGCCTCGCTCCGCCAGGCGCTTGGCATAGGTGGCACCGATGCCGGTGGACGCGCCGGTGATCAGGGCAACGCCTTGGTGCTTCTGTTCGCTCATGGTTCTGTCTCCAGGGAAAGGGCTCGGGAATCCGAGCGTCTGACTTAAATTACACACGTAATATTATGAGCGCAATATAGCTCATACCACCACTCGTCGCCCCGTTGAACCACTTCAACCCCTTTGCGAGGATGCCGGTACCTCGGCACCAGGGGTGGACGCCTGCGCCACCGTCTGGCCAATGGCGGGCGACGGGGCCGGCACCTCCGGCGGGCTGTCCGCCGCCTCCGGGCCCATGCTCCGGCGAAAGCCCTTGATGGCCTCGCCCAGGTCCGGGCCGAGGGTCTTGAGGCGCTTGCTGCCGAATAGCAGGACGGCGACGACGATGATGACCAGCCAGTGCTTCCAGTCGGTGATACCCATGTGTTTCTCCTCGCGGGAAAGTCGGATGAGGCGGGCGTTCGCCGGGAACGCCCGCCCGCGCCCTCAGCGGTTCAGCCAGGGATAGCGCGCGGTGTCGCGGCCGCCGTAGTCGGGGTCGAGGTAGATGAAACAGCGCTGGATCTTCCAGTCGCGGATCTCGAACACGTCGCACCAGCACCCCGCCCCCCAGCTCGGCACGCCGGCGCGCCAGGGGCCGTCGACATGCTCGCCGAAGCTGGTGCCTTCGCAGACCACCAGGTCGGAGCCGGAAAAGATCCAGTTGAAGTGCGAGTAATCATGGGTGATCGACTTCAGGCGGCCGCCGAGGTCGCCGAACATCCGGCCGATCTGCTCGCGGCCGGTGGCCAGGCCCCATTTGGGGAACAGCACCTGGGCGTCCTCGGCGAAGAGGTCGAGGATGCTGCCGCCAGTGGAGGTGATGCCGCCATTGTCGAAGGCTTTCAGGTATTCCAGGGCGACCGACTTGCGCTGCTCGTCGGTCATGGTCTGTGTGCTCAGCATGGGAATCTCCCGGTTGGCGATGAAAGGGTCAGTGCAGGGACTGGACGTACTGGATGATCCGCGCGCGCTTGGCCGGGTCGTCCTGGAAGTAGGTCATGGCATTGCCCGGTGCCACGGCCTGGGTGTCGGCCAGCCAGGCATCGAGCAGCTGGTTGTCCCAGGTCTTGTCGGCCATGGCCTGGCGGAAGCCCTCGGAGTAGGTGAAACCGGCCGCGCTGCCCGCCTTGCGGCCGATCAGCCCGTACAGGTTCGGGCCCTGGCCATGGGGTTCGCCCTGCTTGAAGGTGTGGCAGACCGCGCAGTGGTTGCTGGTCAGCTTTGCGGCCAGGGCCAGGTCGTCGGCCTGGGCCACGCCGACGGTGAGCAGCAGGCCCAGGGCCAGCTCGCGCTTGAAGGGGTATCGCATGGTGATTGCCTCGCGGAAGTGGCGGCCGTCAGGCCTTCCTGGATTCGAGATGGGCCTTGTTCGCCGCGCGATAGGCGAAGGCCAGGATCGGCCCGAGGGTCGCGCCGCCGGCCCAGTAGGCGCGGCCGGACGCCGAGGCGACGCAGTTGCCGACGCCGTAGAGTCCCGGGATGGGCTGGTTGGCGTTGTCCAGCACCTGGCCGTGGGAGTTGGTCTTGGGCCCGCCCTTGGTGTCCAGGTTGCCGCCGGTGATCAGTGCCGCGTAGTACGGCCCCTCCCCCGCCAGCGGGTGAAGGGTCGGGTTTTCGCTGTTCTCGCCCGGCTTCACGCTGCCGTTGAAGAGCTGCTCGACGGTCAGTTCGCCGCGATGGAAGTCGCTGTCCCTGCCGGCCTTCGCCAGATCGTTGAAGCGCGCGATGCTGGCCTTCAGGTTGGCGAGGAAGTCGTCCGCGAGCGTCAGCCCGCCAGTCTCGGAGCGGTACTTCTCCAGGCGTTCGCCGATGGCCTTGGCCAGGGCCTCCAGGGTGTCGCCCTTGATCACATGACGGTCGTTGCCGCCGGCCGGGACGATGGGCGAGCCGTACTCGTCGCTGGCGCAGTAGGTCTGGGCGCGCTGGTCCCAGATGGAGATCATCACCAGGTTGGGATACTCGGCCTTCAGTCCGTCCCACTGGAAGAAGCCGGGGACCATCTCGTTGTAGACGGTCTTCTCGTTCATCACGCGCTTGCCGTACTTGTTCACCATGAGCATGGAATCGCCGGTCATGGTGAAGATGCCGGACATGGAACCGTCCTTGGCCAGGGCCTTCTCCAGCAGGATCGGACAATGCCAGGCGTAGTTCATGTTGCGCAGCTGCACACCCAGTTCGCTGGCGATGCGGATGAAGTCGCCCTCGTTGGTCAGGGTGGCGCAGCCGCCGTAGACCGGCGCGTTGAGGAAATTGCGGCGCAGCTCCGCATCGTGGGTGAAGCCGCCGCTGGCGAAGATCACCGCCTTGCGCGCGCGCACCCGCTGCAGGGTGCCTTCCTCGGTTTCCACCTCGACGCCGATGGCGGCGCCCTGTTCGTTGGTGATCACGCGGGTGACCCGATGGCCGGTGCGGATCGCCACGCCATCGCGGCGGGCGGCGGCGGTGAGGGTGCGGATCGCCACGCGGCCGCCGTCGGACATGCTCGGGCGCGCATCGCGGGGCACCAGCACGCGGCCCTTGGGCGCCTTGTCCTCGGGAATCTCGCACCAGTAGTCCGGCACGTCGGCGCAATGGCGGTAGGGCAAGGCGTCCTTCTCGGCCAGCAGCTCGGCGGCGGGCGAGGCGCTGTCGTAGATGGCCTCGCACATTTCGTACTCCCAGTCGCTCAGGCCGAGCTTCGGCAGCGCCGGGTCGAAGGATTGCGGCCGGGTGAGGCGCGCCACATAGCGCAGGAAGTCGGCCTTGGGGTCGCTCATGCCGGCATCGCGCATGGCCTTGTTGTTCGGCACCCAGTACCAGAACGCCGCCTTGGCCGCCGTGCCGCCGGGGCTCGCGGCCTTCTCCAGGATGACCACGTCGTTGCCCAGCCAGCGGGCGAACAGCGCGGTGGGCAGGCCGCCGCCTCCGCCGCCGCAGACCACGATATCGTGCTCGCTGTCGAAGGGTTTGTCGGCGGCGCCGGCCTTGCCGACCACCAGGCCGCCGAGGGCCATGGCGGCGGTGCCGGCACCGGCGGCCTTGATGAAGTTGCGCCGAGAGGTGGCGAGTTTCTGTTCGTCGTTCATGTCGATTCTCCAGGGGATCGAAGGCCCGCCGCGCGCTCGGCAGCGGGAGGAATCAGCGGGATGGAAGGCTCACCAGTAGTGCCAGAGCTGCAGGAACAGGCCGTCGGTAACGCTGGTGTTGCGGCCGTGCACGCCCTTGGAGTAGTGCAGCGAGACCTGGTCCCACATCTTCTGGGCGTAGAGGCTCTGGATGCCCGGCTTGAGCTGGAACAGCACGCCGGCGCCGACGGCCGTCTCGTTGGACTCGGAGTCGGGGATGATCCGGCCCCAGCGGTCGTCAGAACCCCAGGTCTTCTGGTGGTCGGAGCTCAGGAACGGCGTCACCTGGTAGGTGGGCCGGTCGAGCACGTTGTAGCCAAGGCGCAGGTTGGCGTGGAAGGTGTTGCCCGGCTCGGTGCCGTGGGGGCCGTCGCCACGGAGGATGCCGCCCACCAGCAGGTCGATGTTCACCTTGCCGAACCACTCGTTGTAGAAGAGCGACGGCCAGAAGGACCAGGTGTCGCTGCTCACCGAGTCGGCGCCCACCGGCACCTGGACGTAGGCCTGCGCGCCGAGGGTGCGCAGCGGCTCGGGGTTGTACCAGACCAGGCCGCCCACCAGCGGATCGCCCAGGCCGCTGACGCGCACGCCGTTCCCGCGCACCGCCACTTCCGGCACGGTGATGCTGGCGATGAAGCCGTTGTTCGGCAGGCCATCGACCTTCCAGTAATGCAACAGCGAGGAGAGGCCGACGTAGGTGTCGGTGCCGCTGCCGTCGACCTTGTCGCCGTCGTCGTCGAAGCGCTTGCTGTCGTCGTTCCACTGCACGTACTGGCCGAACGAGTCGTAGGGCTCGGTGAAATCCGAGCTGAACTGGAAGCTCTGCGGCCGGTTGCCGGCAAAGGGGATGCCAGAGGCCTGGGCATTCCAGGAAGAAAGAAGGCCGGCACCCAGCATCAGGGTACCGAGCGCCGATGAAGTGACCCGGCTGTTGTTGACGCGCATTCAGGACATTCCTGCTGGTGTTCTGGTTTTCGGGGCAAAGGCCTCCCGTTCGCGCGAACCTGCGGCTCGCGCGATGGGGCGTCTGCGGTGATCGGTGCGGGACCGGTATCAGGCGGGGTTCGATGGTGCCCCGCCGGGGTCAGCCGTCAGTCGGGCGCCACCTGGTGCGGGAGGATGGGGGAAACCAGCGGAATGGATCGGGAACGAGGTGAGAGAGGACGCATGGCATTGACCTTGTTGTTATGAGTTTGCCTGTGGCCGCGACAGCGACCCTGCGGGGAGGCAGCCCCGCCGGCCGGCTCGTGCGGCAGGCCCAAGCTACAAAAGGCGCCCTCCCCCAACAATGCCGCTTTTGCCGATATCAGAGTTCGTGGATCGCGAACAATGCGGGCAGACCGCAGGCCGCCTGGCAGTCGTGCTTTTCCTGTAGGGGCGAATTCATTCGCCAAGCAGGCCGCAGGTCTGCCCTGGGTCGACCATTGGGGCTGCTTCGCAACCCTTGGCGAATGAATTCGCCCCTACAGAAAACTGCCCCGGGCACAAAAAAACGGCGCGCGGGCAGCAATCCCGGGCGCCGTAACACTGCCTAGCAGCTGTGGTGAGCGAAGCGCCGGCCCTGAACCGGCACTTCGTAGCGGGCGTCAGAGACGGCCCAGCTCCTGTGCGGTGCGATCCACCGCGATCCTGGTCTTGCCGACCAGCTCGTCGATTTCCGCGCGGGTGGCCACCAGGGCCGGCGCCATGATCATCCGGCCAAGGGTGGAGCGGATGATCACGCCCTCCTCGAAGCCGATGGTGCGGCAGCGCCAGGCGATGTCGTTCTCGTTGGCGAAGCGCTTGCGGGTGGCCTTGTCTTCGGCCAGCTGCAGCGCGGCGACGAAACCGGTGCCCTGGATATCGCCCACCAGCGGATGGTTGCCGAACACCTCGCGCAGGCACTGCTGCAGGTAGGGGCCGGTG
The DNA here is from genome assembly GCF_042656385.1 of Pseudomonas sp. GCM10022186. Classification (NCBI taxonomy): domain Bacteria; kingdom Pseudomonadati; phylum Pseudomonadota; class Gammaproteobacteria; order Pseudomonadales; family Pseudomonadaceae; genus Pseudomonas; species Pseudomonas sp. GCM10022186. Next base: position 147,215 of record NZ_JBHSOU010000066.1, on the reverse strand, counting down.
TCGTTCTTGACCTGGGTCACCACGCCCTCGTCGCGCAGCGCCTTGAGATTGGCGATGGCCACCGCCGCCGCCACCGGGTGGCCGGAGTAGGTCAGGCCGTGGGCGAACACGCCGCCCTGCTCCACCAGGACCTCGGCCATGCGCTTGCTGAGGATCAGGCCGCCCATGGGGATGTAGCCGCTGGTCAGGCCCTTGGCGATGGACAGGGTGTCCGGCTCGAAACCGAAGTGCTGGTGGGCGAACCACTCGCCGGTGCGGCCGAAGCCGCCGATCACTTCATCGGCGCACAGCAGTACGTCGTACTTGCGGCAGATGCGCTGGATTTCCGGCCAGTAGGTTTCCGGCGGGAAGATCATGCCGCCGGCGCCCTGGAAGGGTTCGGCGACGAAGGCGGCAACGTTCTCGGCACCCAGTTCGAGGATCTTCTCCTCCAGCTGGCGCGCGGCGCGCAGGCCGAATTCTTCCGGGCTCAGGTCGCCGCCATTGGCGAAGTGGTACGGCTCGTCGATGTGGGCGATGTCCGGCAGCATGCCGCCCATCTCGTGCATGAACTTCATGCCGCCGAGGGCCGTGGCGCCCAGGGTGGAGCCGTGGTAGCCGTTCCAGCGGCCGATCATGATCTTCTTCTGCGGCTTGCCGAGGATCTGCCAGTAGCGACGCACGGTGCGGATCAGCACCTCGTTGGCCTCGGAGCCGGAGTTGGTGTAGATGGCGTGGCTGTAGTGGCCCGGCAGCAGGCTGAAGAGCAGTTCGGAGAGTTCCACCACCGCCGGGTGGGTGGTGTGGAAGAACATGTTGTAGTACGGCAGCTGCTCCAGCTGCCGGGTGGCGGCCGCGGTGAGGTCCTTGCGGCCGTAGCCGAGGTTGGTGCACCAGAGGCCGGACATGCCGTCGAGGTAGCGCTTGCCGTCGTTGTCCCAGAGGTGGAGGCGCTCGCCACCGACGATCACCCGCGGCCCTTCGGCGTTCAGCGCCTTCTGGTCGAGGAAGGCGTGGATGTGGTGGGCCGCATCGGCTGCCTGGTAGTCACGGGTTTCGCGTTGGGCCTTGAATTCTGCGTTCATCGATGGGGTCTCCTCGTCCCGTTTTCTGCTGCCTTGATGCTGGCCGAAGCCGCCGGGCAGGGAAAATACTAAATATGTCTTCGAGCTATATGAAAAAGCTGCCCTGTCCGCCGGCCGGGGACAGGGCCTCCAGGTGAAGCGGTCAGGAACGGCGCCTCACTGGATCCGCTCCAGAGGTTCTGGGCGGAACAGGTCCTTGCGCATCACGAACTTGATCCAGAGCACGGCGATCAGCGACACCAGCCCCAGCACCACGCCGGCGATGCCGAAGATCTTGCCGGTCATGTCCGGGCTCGGCGAGGCGTACCAGATGGCGTAGAACATCCCGGCGATGCCGAACAGCTGCGGCAGCGGATAGAAGGGCGTCTTGAAGGGACGCGCGATGGCCGGGTAGCGGCGGCGCAGGGCGATCACATCCAGGTGGACGATGATGTAGGCCAGCAGCCAGGCCAGGGCGGCGGCCAGCAGCAGCAGGTTGACCGAAGCGGCGTCCTGCCCCAGCACCAGGATCGGCAGGCCGGTGATGGCGGCGACGAACAGCACCGATACCCAGGGCGTACGGGCATTCGGACTGAGGCGCTTGAACACCGGGAAGGCCTGGCCGTTCTGCGCCATGCCGTAGAGCATGCGCGGGATGGCCGCCAGCGAGGAGTTCAGGGTGCTGAAGGTGGCGGTCACCGAGGCGATCACCAGGAACAGCTCGCCGGCCTTGCCGAACACGGTGGTGGCGAACAGGTAGTGCGGCAGCGCGTCAGTGGTCAGTGCCTCCTGCGGCACCATGAACAGTGCGCCCAGGCAGTAGAGGCCGATGGTCACGAAGATCACCGTCAGGCCGATGATCATCGAGCGAGGGATGTTGCGCTCCGGCCGCTTGGTTTCCTCCACCAGCGGGCAGACGAACTCGGCGCCGACGAAGCCCCATACGGCCAGCGCGGTGAGGGTCAGCACACCGGCGCCCATGGGGTTCCAGTCGCCGTGCAGCACGCTGCCGGCGGTTTGTGTCGGCGCGCCTTCGACGATGGCGGCGACGCCCAGCAACAGCAGCACGAACACCATCACCACCGCCAGGGCGGTCTGCAGCTTGGCGAAGATGTCGATGCCCATCAGGTTGAGCACGGTGAACAGGCCGAGCACGCCGAAGGCGACGGAAAAGGGCGGGAAGACGCCCGGGTAGACCTTGCCGACGATCAGGTCGAGCAGCAGCAGTTCCGCCGACAGGGCGAACATGGCCACCACCACGTAGCCGGAGAAGGTCGCCAGGATGGCCGGGAAATGCCCCAGGGCGACTTCGGTGTAACTGCTGAGGCCGCCAGCGCGAGGAATCATCAGCGACAGTTCGGAGAAGGAAAACGCATAGCTCAGGGCCAACAGGTAAGCCAGCCCCAGCGGCACGATGAAACCCAGGCCGGAGAAGCCGGCGCCCTGCAGCATCAGCACCATCACACCCTGTGACACCACCAGGCCGATGGCCACCGACAGCAGCGCCCCCAGACCCAGCACACGGCGGAAACCGCCCGCTTCCGCCTGCCCATGGGCAGGAATGGACACACTTGCACTCATGACACTCTCCCGATCTTGTACTTGTTATCCGCCCGTTCGGCCGCCGTGCCCGGCGGCGTCCGCGGGACGCAGGTTTCAGACGTAGGGTGGGCTGAAGCGGAACGCCGCCCGGCCCACCCATTGCAGATGGATCAGCGCGCCGCCCAGGCGTTGAAGCGCTCTTCCAGCTCCTCGCCGTGGTTGACCCAGAACTCCGCGCTCACCAGTTGCGCCTCGGCCAGGTTGGCCGGTGCGGTGGGCAGTTGCGCCTGGGTGGCGGCGGGCAGTTGCGCCAGGGCGTCCTTGTGCACCGGGCCGTAGGGGATCTGGCTGGAGAAGGTCTTCTGGGTCTCGGCCTGGCTGGCGAAGACGATGAAGCGTTCGGCGAGCGCCTTGTTCGGGCTGCCGCGGACGATGGCCCAGTGGTCCGGGTCGTAGAGGTTGCCGTTCCAGACGATGGCCAGCTTGGAGCCCTCCTTCTGCGCCGCGGCGATGCGGCCGTTGTAGGCAGCGGACATCACCACGTCGCCGGCCACCAGCCATTGCGGCGGCTGGGCGCCGGCTTCCCACCACTGGATATGCGGCTTGATCTGGTCCAGCTTGCGGAAGGCACGGGCCACGCCGTCCGGAGTCTCCAGCACCTTGTAGAGGTCCTCGCGCTTCACCCCGTCGGCCAGCAGCGCCGCTTCCAGGGTGTACTTGGCGCCCTTGCGCAGGCCACGCTTGCCGGGGAAGCGCTGGACGTCCCAGAAGTCCGCCCAGGAGCTGGGCGCGGCGGCCAGCTTGTCGGAGTTGTAGGCCAGCACCATGGACCAGACGTAGCTGGCCACGCCGCATTCGCTGACGGTGCCGGGCATGTAGCTGGCCGACTCGCCGAGCACGGCCGGATCGATACGCTCGAACAGGCCCTCCTCGCAACCGCGCAAGAGCTCGGGGCTTTCCACCTCCACCACGTCCCAGGTGACCTGGCCGATATCCACCATGGCCTTCACCTTGGACAGTTCGCCGTTGTACTCGCCGGCCACCACCTTACCGGCGCCGCTTTGTTCGAAGGGTTGGAAATAGGCCGCATCCTGCGCGGCCTTGGTGGCGCCGCCGAAGGAAATCACCGTGAGCTTGTCGGACTGGGCCTGGGCCGAACCGCTGGCGGCGGCCAGCAGGGCAAGGCCGACGGTGGCGCGGATGCACGGGGGCAAGGACTTGAACATGGATACTCCCTCACTACTTGTAAGTTGTGGTCAGTTGCTGAGGCAGTCGTGGCCAGGAGGCCGCAGCCCGCGCGTGCACCACGCACGGGATTGGATTTCTTGTTGTGAACGGCCGCTTGCTGCAGGGGCATGCGGCCGGTGGCGTCTCAGCGCAGCTGGAACCAGGTGGTCTTCAACTGGCTGTACTTGTCGAAGGAATGCAGCGAGAGGTCGCGGCCGAAGCCGGACTGCTTGCCGCCGCCGAAGGGCACGGCGACGTCCAGGGCGTCCACCGTGTTCACCGATACCGTGCCCGCCTTCAGCGCGCGGGCCACGCGATGGGCGCGGTTGAGATCATCGCTCCACACCGAGGCGGCCAGGCCGTAGATGCTGTCGTTGGCCAGGCGCACGGCTTCTTCCTCGCTGTCGAAGGTGCTGATCGCCAGCACCGGGCCGAACACCTCTTCCCGCGCCAGCTGCATGTCGCCGCGCACATCGGCGAAGACCGTGGGTTCGACGAAATTGCTGGAGCCGTTGAAGGTCAGGCGCTTGCCGCCGGCCAGCAGCCGCGCGCCCTCCCCTTGCGCGCCTTCGATGAAGGCCATGACGCGGGCGGTCTGCCCGGCGTCGACGATGGCGCCGGCGCGGCTGGCCGGGTCCAGCGGGTCGCCGGGCATCCAGGCGCGGGCCTTGGCCAGCAGGCGTTCGGTGAATTCGTCGCGGATCGAGCGCTGTACGTAGAGGCGCGAGTTGGCCGAGCAGACCTCGCCCTGGTTGAAGAAGATGCCGAACGCGGCCTTCTCGGCGGCGAGGTCGAGGTCGCGGCAGTCTTCGAAGACCAGGTTCGGACTCTTGCCGCCGCATTCCAGCCAGACCTGCTTGAGGTTGGACTGGGCCGAGTACTGCATGAAGTACTTGCCCACCTGGGTGGAACCGGTGAACACCAGGCAATCCACGTCCGGGTGCAGGCCGAGTGCCTTGCCGGCGCTCTCGCCGAGGCCCGGCACCACGTTCAGCACGCCTTCCGGGATGCCCGCTTCCAGGGCCAGCTCGGCCAGGCGCAGGGCGGAGAACGGCGACTGCTCGGCGGGTTTGAGCACCACGCTGTTACCGGCGGCCAGGGCCGGCGCCAGCTTCCAGGCGGCCATGTCGAGGGGGAAGTTCCAGGGCACCACGGCGGCGACCACGCCCAGCGCCTCGCGGGTGATGGTGGCCAGGGCATTGGGCGCGGTGGGCGCCACCTGGTCGTAGAGCTTGTCCAGGGCCTCGCCGTACCAGGCGAACACATGGGCGGCGCCGGGCACGTCGATGTTGTAGGCATCCATCACCGGCTTGCCCATGTTCAGCGAATCCAGCAGGGCCAGTTCTTCGCGGTGGGCCAGCATCAGCTCGGCCAGGCGCAACAGCACTTTCTTGCGTTCCACCGGCGCCATGCGCGCCCAGGGGCCTTGGTCGAAGGCGCGGCGCGCGCTGCGCACGGCCAGGTCCACGTCCGCCTCGCCGCAGGCGGCGACGCGGGCCAGCAACTGGTTGGTGGCCGGGTTGATCGAATCGAAGGTTGCGCCGGAGGCGGCACTCACCTGGCGGCCACCGATCAGCGCCTTGTCGTTGAATGCTTGCCGGGCAGCTCGCTGCTGCCAATAGCCGAGATCGAACACGCTGCACTCCCAGTCGACCGTCTGCGCGGTCATGTTGTTATTCGGGTCGAGGCAGATGGTGCGCCAGCTTCCGGCAGAGGAAAATTATTAAAAATATGCTCGAGTCATATGAAAAAACTCGGCAGGCCGTGCGGTTCCACAGGCGCCGTCTGGGGTAAGGTGCAACCCACAACGACAAGCACAACGAGCCGCCCGCGCGAGCGCCCGCGGCCCAGCGACAGAGGTGCCCGTGGCTACCTATACCTTGCGACAACTCAAGTATTTCGTGACGACGGTGGAAGCCGGCAGCGTGGCCGAGGCGTCGCGCAAGCTGTACATCGCCCAGCCGTCCATCTCCACCGCCATCAAGGGCCTGGAAGAAAGCTTCGGCGTGCAGCTGTTCATCCGCCACCACGCCCAGGGCGTGTCCCTGACCCCCAGCGGCACGCGCTTCTATGAAAAAGCCCAGGAACTGCTGCGGGTGGCCCGCGAGTTCGAGCAGAACGCCCTGGCCGACAACGATATAGTCGCCGGGCAGATCGACATCGGCTGCTTCGAAACCGTCGCCCCGCTCTACCTGCCGCAGCTGATCGCCGGCTTCCGCGAACAGTACCCGGGGGTGGACATCCGCATCCGCGACGGCGAACAGCAGGAACTGGTCCAGGGCCTGACCGCCGGCACCTTCGACCTGGCCTTCCTCTACGACCACGACCTGGACAGCACCATCGCCACCGAACCGCTGATGCCGCCACAGAAACCCTACGCCCTGCTGCCGGAAAACCATCGCTTCGCCAGCCAGGCCCAGGTCTCCCTGCGCGACCTCTGCCTGGAGCCGATGATCCTGCTGGACGTGCAACCCAGCCGCACCTACTTCGTCAGCCTGTTCCACGAGCTGGGCCTGACGCCCAATATCGTCTTCAGCTCGCCATCCATCGAGATGGTGCGCGGCATGGTCGGCCAGGGCTTCGGCTTCTCCCTGCTGGTCACCCGCCCGCATTCGGAATGCACCTACGACGGCAAGAAGGTGGTCACCGTCGACATCAGCGAGCCAGTGGCCACCTCCGGCCTGGTGGCCGCCCGCCTCAAGCGCGGCCAGCTGACCAAGCCGGCACAACTGTTCGTGGATTTCTGCCGGGAACGCCTGGCGCAGAAGGCCGGTGAAACCTCGTAGGTCCTTGTCGAGCCCGGGATCGCGCAACCGCCGCCCTCATGTGGATTCTCCGAGTTCGACGGGCGCGGTCGCATGGCGCTGCCCGCGGCGACGCATGAGCCAGTACGCCGCCGGGATGACGAAGAGGGACAACAGCGGCGCCGTGATCATGCCGCCGACCATGGGGACGGCGATCCGGCTCATCACCTCGCTGCCGGTTCCGCCGCTCCAGAGGATCGGCAGCAGGCCGGCGATGATGACGGCCACGGTCATCGCCTTGGGACGCACACGTTGCACCGCCCCCTCCCGAATGGCGCCGAGCAGGTCATCGTGCGTGGTTTGCCCGCTGCCCTGTCGCTGGGCCCAGGCATTCTTCAGGTAGAGCAGCATGATCACGCCGAACTCGGCGGCAACGCCAGCCAGGGCGATGAAACCGACGCCGGTGGCGACCGACAGGTTGAAGCCCATCAGGTAGAGGAGCCAGACCCCGCCGGTCAGCGCGAATGGCAGCGTGGCCATGATCAGCAAGGCCTCATCGAAACGTCCGAAGGTGAGGTAGAGCAGCACGAAGATGATCGCCAGGGTGGCCGGCACCACCAGCTTCAGCCTGGCGTTGGCTCTTTCCAGGAACTCGAACTGCCCGGAATAGCTGAGGCTCATGCCGGGTGAAAGCCTGACGCTGTCCGCCACTGTCCGACGCAAGTCGGCCACGACCGATGCCAGGTCCCGTCCGCGCACGTCGATGTAGACCCAGCCGGAGGGACGGGCGTTTTCGCTCTTGAGCATGGGCGGCCCATCGACGATGCCGATGCTCGCCACCGTCCCGAGGGTGATCTGGCCACCCAGGCGGGTATAGATGGGCAATTGTCGAAGGGCTTCGACCGAGTCACGCCATTCGCGCGGGTAGCGCAGGTTGATCGGATAACGGGCCAGGCCCTCCACCGTTTCCCCGATGTTCTCGCCGCCAATGGCACTGGCGACTATGGCCTGCACGTCGGCGATGTTCATCCCGTAGCGAGCGGCGGCCTGGCGATCGATGTCCACATCGATGTAGCGCCCGCCGGTCAGGCGTTCGGCAAGGGCCGAGCTCACGCCGGGGACGGTCCTGGCGGCACGCTCGATGGCCCGGGTCGCCTGGTCGATGTCCGCGAGGCTGGTTCCCGCGACCTTCACCCCGATGGGGCTCTTGATGCCCGTTGCCAGCATGTCGATCCGATTGCGGATCGGCGGGATCCAGATGTTGGTCAGGCCTGGCACCCGGACCACGCGATCCAGCTCCTCCACCAGCTTTTCGCTGGTCATGCCCGCCCGCCATTGCGCCTTCGGCTTGAAGGCTATGGTGGTCTCGAACATCTCCAGGGGCGCGGGATCGGTGGCCGATTCGGCGCGCCCGGCCTTGCCGAAGACACTGGCGACTTCGGGAACCGTCCTGATCAGGCGGTCGGTCTGCTGCAGGAGTTCCGAGGCCTTTTGCGCGGACAGCCCGGGCAATGCCGACGGCATGTAGAGCAGGTCGCCTTCGTCCAGCGGCGGGAGAAACTCGCCCCCCAGGCGCGAAGCGGGCCAGAGCGCGGTGAGGAACGCCAGCAAGGCCAGCAGCAGCGTGGCTTTCGGGAAGCGCAGGACGAGATCCAGGGCCGGCTGGTACAGATGGATGAGGGCGCGGTTGAGCGGGTTGTTCCGTTCGGCTGGAAGCCGGCCACGAATCCAGTACCCCATCAGCACCGGAACCAGGGTGACCGCCAGGCCGGCGGCGGCGGCCATCGCATAGGTCTTGGTGAAGGCCAGCGGACCGAACAGACGCCCCTCCTGGGCCTCCAGGGTGAAAACCGGCACGAACGACAGGGTGATGATCATCAGGCTGAAGAACAGGGCCGGCCCGACTTCGATCGCCGCCTCGGTCATCACCCGCCAGTGCTGTTCGCCGCGCAAGGTTTCGCCGGGATGGCTGGCGTTCCAGGCCTCGACCCGCTTGTGGGCGTTCTCGATCATCACCACCGCCGCGTCGACCATGGCGCCTATGGCAATGGCGATGCCACCGAGGGACATGATGTTGGCGTTGATGCCCTGCACGCGCATGACCGCGAACGCGATCAGCACACCCACCGGCAGGGAGACGATGGCCACCATGGACGAGCGCAGGTGCCAGAGGAACGCCGCGCAGACCAGCGCGACGACGATGAACTCCTCGATCAGCTTCTGGCCGAGGTTGCGCACGGCCCGCTCGATCAGTTGGCTGCGGTCGTAGGTGGTGACTATCTCCACACCCTCGGGGAGGCTCTTGCGCAGCTCCTCCAGCCTGGCCTTCACCGCCTCGATGGTGTCGCGGGCGTTCTTGCCGGTACGCAGGATCACCACGCCGCCGACGGCTTCCCCTTCGCCATCGAGTTCGGCGATGCCGCGGCGCATTTCCGGCCCGAGCTGGATGGTCGCCACATCGCCGAGGGTCACGGGGGTGCCCGCGGGCGTCAGCTTGAGCGGGACGGCGCGGAAGTCGGCGAGGGTCTTCAGGTAACCGGATGCCCTGACCATGAACTCGGCTTCGCCCAGCTCCAGCACGGCGCCCCCGGTTTCCTGGTTGGACCTGCCGATGGCCTCGACCACCTCGGCCTGGGTAATGCCCAGGCCGGCGAGGCGGGTCGGGTCGAGCTGGATCTGGTACTGCCTCACCATGCCGCCCACCGAGGCCACCTCGGCGACGTTGGGCAGGGTCTTCAGCTCGAACTTGAGGAACCAGTCCTGCAACGCCCGGAGCTGCGCCAGGTCGTGGGTTCCGCTGCGGTCCACCAGGGCGTACTGGAAGATCCAGCCGACGCCGGTGGCATCCGGACCCAGGGCAGGCCTGGCGGCGGCCGGCAGCCGGCCCTGTACCTGATTCAGGTACTCGAGCACTTGCGAGCGCGCCCAGTACAGGTCGGTGCCATCCTCGAACAGCACATGGACGAAGCTGTCGCCGAAGAACGAGAACCCCCTGACCGTTTTCGCCCCCGGTACCGACAACATGGTGGTGGCCAGCGGGTAGGTGACCTGGTTCTCGACGATCTGCGGGGCCTGGCCCGGATAGCTGGTACGGATGATGACCTGGACGTCGGACAGGTCGGGCAAGGCGTCTATCGGCGTATCGCGCAGTGACCAGATGCCCCAGGCCACCGCGAACAGCGTGGCCAGCAGCACCAGCAAGCGGTTGGCGACCGACCAGCGGATCAGCTTCGCGATCATGGCGAGGCCTCCAGTTTTTTCAGTTGCTCGATCAGCAGTCCGGAATCGCCCTCGCGCACCTTCAGGCTGACGCGGTCACCCGCTTTCAGTCCTTGCGCCAGTTCGGGCCTGGCCAGCGGAAAGGTCATGGTCATGCCCGGCATGCCCAGGGTCTTGAACGGGCCGTGGGCGACGGTCAGCGACTGCTCGCCGATTTCCACGACCCTGCCCTCGGCTTCATGCAAGGCCGGTTGCTCCTGGACAGGCGCGGGTTCTGCCAGTGCCCGGGCTTCGATGCCCTTCAGGCTGGCTTCGGAATCGATGAGGAACTGCCCGGACGCCACCACCCGCTGCCCCGCCTCCAGGCCGGCGAGCACTGCAGTCTGACCATCGCTTTCCTGCCCCAGCCGGATCTCCACCGGCCGGAAGCGCCCCTCCTCCCCGGCAACCATCGCCAGCGCGCGTTTGCCCGTGCGAATGACCGCCTCGCTGGGCACCAGCAGCACATCGCCCGGGCTTTGCTGGTTCAGGCGTACCTGGGCCGTCATGCCCGGCCGCAGGCGGCCATCGGGGTTGTCCAGTTCGATGCGAACGCGCAGGGTGCGGCTTTGCGGATCAGCCTCGGGCAGCAGGCTGGACAGCACCCCCTCGATCACTTCGCCGGGCAGGGCCGGCAGCCGGGCTTCGACCCTCTGGCCAACCCTCAGCGCTCCGGACTGGGCTTCCGGAACGGCCACATCCAGCCAGACCTGCTCCACGCCGTTGATCCTGGCCAGTGTCTGCCCGCTGGACAGGACCATGCCGGTGCGCACCTCAAGGTCCCGGATCACGCCGCTGACCGGACTGCTCAGGGTCATGACCGGTTCGGCCTTGCCGCGCCGCTCGACACGGTCGATCAGCGCCCCTGGCATCCCGGCCAGCTGCAAGCGCTGGCGCGCCGCCGCCGCCAGAGCCGGGTCGCCGGAGCGGCGCAACGCGAGGAACTCTTCCTGCGCCGCTGCCCATTCGGGGATCAAGACGTCGGCAAGGGGCTCGCCGGCGGCCACCCGGTCCCCCGGGGCTCGCGCGTAGGTGCGCTCGACGAAGCCGCTGGCGCGCGCCTGCACCTGCGCCACTTCCCGTGCATTGAAGGCCAGGACACCGGTTACCTGCAGGGTTTGCTGCAGTCTTCCCCGGGTCACGGTGGCCAGCCGCACGCCGAGGTTCTGCCGGATGGCCGGATCGATGCGAACGGAGGCACCCTCCTCCGCCTCATCCGCATACCTGGGCACCAGCTGCATGTCCATGAAGGGCGACTTGCCGGGCTGGTCGAACTTCTGCTGCGGGAACATGGGGTCGTACCAGTAGAGCGGCTGGCGACCGTCCTTGGGCGATCGCGGGTCACTGCCGGCCTCGACGGCGGCCCCCGGCGTGTGCTCCCGGGCGGCGAACCAGTACCCGCCGGCCGCCCCCAGGAGCAACGTCGTGCTCATCAACGCCACTGACTTCCAGGAAGCACGACTCATGGCCGGCCCTCCCCGTAGGTGAAGTACAGGCGGGCCGCAGCCAGGGCCTTGAGGCCCTGCAGGTCGATCTCCTTGAGCCTGGCCCGGACCAGCTCGCGGCGTGCCGTGATGACGCTGGCCAGTTCGGTGTTCCCGGCGCGATAGCCCGCCAGGGCGAGGCTCACCTTCTCTTCGGCCAACGGCACCAGCGTGGAGCGGCTGCGGCTCACCGCCCGCTCCAGGCGCTGGTAGTCCGCCAGGTCCGCTTCCAGCTGTTGCCCGTGTTCACGCAGCTGCGCCTCGCGGTCGGCTTCCAGTCGATTGACCTGGGCCCGCCGTGCCGCGATCGCCGGATCTTGCCGCGAGCCGGCGAAGACCGGCAGGTCGAAGGTGAATTGCACGGTCATCATGTCGCCGAACTCGCGCCCCCGGCGTTGGTAATCCAGCTCCCAGCTCCAGTCGGGTTTCTTCGCCGCTTCGGCTTCGCGCACCTGGGCCTCGGCTTCCCGCGCCATCGGCTCATAGGCCGCCAGTTCGGGGTGACGATGCAGGGCCTGCAGGTAGCGCGGGGCATCGATGGGCCAGCGCGGGAAGTCGCCAGCAAGAGGCTCCGCGGCGGCGTCGCCTATCCAGCGCTTGAGCGCTGCGCGCGCCTGGGCCACCTGGAGCACCAGGTCGTCCTGCTGTTCGGCCAGTTCGGCCGCCTCCTGCCTGGGCTCCACGGCGTCCTGCGCCTGCCCGCGCCCACCCGCCAGGCGGGCGCGAACGGCTTCTGCCAGCAGGCGGTTCTCGCGGAAGAAGTCGTCGAACCGGGCGAGTTTGCGCTCGCTGGTGTAAGTCGCGATCCAGGCCAGGGCGGTTTCCCTGCGGACCTTCGCGCGCTCGGCCTCGGCCTCGGCGGTGGCCCGATCGATCGAGGCCTTGGCGGTTTCGACCCGGGCCCTGCGCTTGTCGCGATTCGGCACTTCCTGCATCACGCCGACCATCTGCATGGTCATGAAGTCGCGATCCAGGCTCCAGCGGTCTTCACCCTCGATGGGAACGTTCTGCAGGCCCAGGGCCAGCTTGGGGTCCGGTAGCTCACCGGCGGGTATCGCGGCGTTCTTCGCCTCATCCAGCCTGGCGGCCTGCGCGGACAGGGATGGAGCATTGCGTTCCGCCAGCTGCAGGGCCTCGTCCAGCGACAGCGAGGCCCCCTGGCCTGGCACGGCGAACAGCATCATTGCCAGGGTGGCAGGCAAGGCCCACCCAGGGCAAGGTCTCACGGAAGTCATCAGGTGATTCCTCTGAATATTCGGCGCATGAGCGCAAACCCACCCGCAATCGCCAGGGACGCGGGAAGGCGTTCAGGTCGGAAAAGGAATCAGAGGGAGGGAGGTCGCCAGAGATCGGCAGGTGAGCGGTCGGGCACCGCTGCGGGGGGCATATCGGCCAGCACCGGCCCGGCCAGGGTGACGGGAGGCTTCAGGACCGACACCTGGAGCATGCTGCCGGTCTTGCATTCCTGGCCCGTCTTGCAGGCCTTCTTGCCATGCTCGGCCATCTTGCCCAGGTCATGGCAGCAATCCTGGTCCCCTTCCGCCATGGCGCTCAGGCCAGCGGCTTGCATCGGACAGGGGGCGGCCGGCGCCTCGAATCCCGCCATCCCGGTCAGGGGAAGCGTCAGGCTGATCAGCAGAATGAGGAGAACGCGAAGGCGCCGTGTCATGGGGTGGAGTTTAGTCGGCGGTTTGCGAGCGCCGCAATTGGCCAAGGGGAACAGGTTCAGCAGGCAGGCTCCCGGTCGGGAGGTCTTGCCTTATATACGAAAATCCATATATTCGTTTTCCCGAATATGTCTGGGTATGCCCCATGGCTGATCGACTGACCCCCACATCCGTATTCAAGTGCCTGGCCGATGAAACCCGCGTCCGCTTGATGCTGCTCATCACCCGCGAGGAAGAGCTGTGCGTGTGCGAGCTGACCTGCGCCCTGGAGGAGAGCCAACCGAAGATCTCCCGCCACCTGGCGCAGTTGCGCAGCTGTGGCCTGCTGGCGGATCGGCGCCAGGGCCAATGGGTGTACTACCGCCTGCATCCCGATCTGCCGGGTTGGGTATGCAGCGTGCTCCGCACCGCACTGGAAGCCAACCAGCACTGGATGAGTCCCGATGCCGGGCGCCTGGACGCGATGGGCAACCGCCCGGAACGGGCAACGCTCTGCTGCCAGGCACCGGCAGCGGATTGAGCGGAGCCGCTGGCACTCGCACTTCCCCCAATAGCCATCTGAGAACACGAGCATGAGCATCAAAGTCGGTATCAACGGTTTCGGCCGTATCGGTCGCCTGGCGCTGCGCGCCGCCTGGGATTGGCCGGAGTTCGAGTTCGTCCGGATCAACGACGTCGCCGGCGACGCCGCCACCCACGCCCACCTGCTGAATTTCGACTCGGTCCATGGCCGCTGGCACCACGAGGCCGGTGCCGAGGGGGATTGCGTGGTGATCGGGGGCAAGCGCATCCGGGTCACCGCCAACAAGACCATCGCCGACACCGACTGGTCGGACTGCGATCTGGTGATCGAGTCCAGCGGCAAGATGAAAACCGTCGCCGTGCTCCAGGCCTACCTGGACCAGGGCGTGAAACGGGTGGTGGTGAGCGCCCCCGTGAAGGAAAAGGGCGCGCTGAATGTGGTCATGGGCGTCAACCAGCATCTGTTCAATGCCGCCGAACATCGCATCGTCACCGCCGCGTCCTGCACCACCAACTGCCTGGCGCCGGTGGTCAAGGTGATTCACGAGAAGCTCGGCATCCGCCACGGCTCGATCACCACCATCCACGACCTGACCAACACCCAGAGCATCCTCGACCAGCCGCACCAGGATCTGCGCCGTGCCCGCGCCTCGGGCATGAGCCTGATTCCCACCACCACCGGCTCGGCCACGGCGATTGCGGAAATCTTCCCCGAGCTGCGCGGCCGGCTGAACGGCCATGCCGTGCGCGTGCCGCTGGCCAACGCCTCGCTGACCGACTGCGTGTTCGAGGTGGAACGCGCGACCACGGCGGAGGAAGTCAACCAGTTGCTCAAGGCCGCCGCCGAGAACGAGCTGAACGGCATCCTCGGCTTCGAGGAGCGTCCGCTGGTGTCCATCGACTACCGCACCGATCCGCGCTCGGCGATCGTCGATGCGCTGTCCACCCTGGTGGTCAACGGCACCCAGGTGAAGCTCTACGCCTGGTACGACAACGAATGGGGCTACGCCAACCGCACCGTCGAGCTGGCCCGGCTGGTCGGCCAGGCCGGCTGAGGAGTGAAAACCTTGTCAGCCTTGGCGCCGGAGGTGCGCCAGTACCTGCTGGTGACCGGCAATTACTGGGCCTTCACCCTTACCGACGGTGCGTTGCGCATGTTGGTGGTGCTGCACTTTCACACCCTGGGCTACTCGCCGCTGCAGATCGCTGCGCTCTTCCTCTTCTACGAGTTCTTCGGCGTCGTCACCAACCTGGTGGGCGGCTACTTGGGCGCACGCCTGGGACTGAACCGCACCATGAACCTCGGCCTGGCCCTGCAGGTAGTGGCACTGCTGATGCTTGCAGTGCCGGCTCCGCTGCTGAGCGTGCCCTGGGTGATGGGCGCGCAGGCGCTTTCCGGTATCGCCAAGGACCTCAACAAGATGAGTGCCAAGAGCTCCATCAAGCTCCTGGTACCGGACGGCCAGCAGGGCAGGCTGTACCAGTGGGTGGCGATCCTCACGGGCTCGAAGAATGCGCTCAAGGGCGTCGGATTCTTCCTCGGCGGCGCCCTGCTCGCCCTGCTCGGTTTCACGGGCTCCGTGCTGGCCATGGCCGCCGTGCTGGCATCGATCTGGCTCTCCAGCCTGTGCCTGCTGAAGAAGGATCTCGGCAAGGCCAAGGTCAAGCCCAAATTCCGCGACATCCTCTCCAAGAGCCGGGCGATCAACATCCTCTCGGCGGCGCGGCTGTTCCTGTTCGGCGCGCGGGATATCTGGTTCGTGGTGGCGCTACCGGTTTACCTGAGCACGGCGTTCGGCTGGGACTTCTGGCTGGTCGGCGGCTTCCTCGCCGCCTGGATCATCGGCTACGGCATCGTGCAGTCCCTCGCGCCGGCCATCACCGGCAAGCGGCGCGGGCAGGTGCCGGATGGGCGCGCCGCCTTCGCCTGGGCGGCACTGCTGGCCGGCCTGCCCGCCGCCATCGCCGTGGGCATCAACGCGCAATGGCCGGCCCAGGCCACGCTGCTCGGGGGGCTGATGCTGTTCGGTGCGCTGTTCGCGGTGAACTCTTCGCTGCACAGCTACCTGATCGTCAGCTACGCCAAGGAAGACGGAGTGTCGCTGGATGTGGGCTTCTACTACATGTCCAACGCCCTGGGACGGCTGATCGGAACCCTGCTGTCCGGCTGGATTTTCCAGGCTTACGGGCTGGAGGCGTGCCTCTGGACATCGACAGCTTTCGTGGTCGCGGCTGCCGTGATTTCCGCAGCGTTGCCGGCCCACCACGGCAGCCAGATGCGTGAACGCGTCTGACCGTTTGGACGCTCCGAGAAGTTGCTAGGGGCAACTGCGTTGCCCTTGGCGAGTAAACATCCACGTTCGTAGAACCTGGACTTGCTCTTGGCCCCCTGGAAGGGGGCGAATCCTCCCCCGTGCACAAGGCCGCCCCCTTTCGCCTGGCCTGGACCCTAGGGTGCGCTGCGCGCACCGATTCCGGGTTCGGCTTCGGCACCACGTCAAACCGCCGGTGCGCACGGCGCACCCTACCGGATCGGCTTCATCCTGCTGGCCCGGGAATTCGAATCGTCACAGGCAGAGCCGCTGACTCATGACCACGTCCTCAGGACGTGGTTTCCCACGTTCAAATGAATTCGCCCCCACAAGGGTCTGTTCCGGTCCCATCCTGCGGGCCTGATGCCCTGGCTTCGCAGGATGGGGCGGGCGGTGAAGAGACCCGAGCGGTCAGTTCAGCAAGGAGCGCTTGCGCGCATAGGCGAAGTACACCGCCAGGCCGATGACGAGCCAGGCACCGAAGGCGATCCAGGTGGCAGCCTGGAGGAAGGTCATCAGCGTGAGGCAGAAGCCGATGGCCAGCAGCGGCACGACGGGGACGGCCGGGCAACGGAAGGCGCGCGGGAGATCCGGTCGGCTCTTGCGCAGCACCATTACCGCGACGGCGATCAGGCAGAAGGCGGCCAGGGTACCGATGTTGATCAGCTCGGCGAGGACGTTCAGCGGAACGAGGGCGGCCACCAGGCCGAAGACGATGCCGACCATCCAGGTGGCGAAGAACGGGGTGCCGAAGCCGGGGTGAACGCTGGACAGACGCTGGGGCAGAAGACCATCGCGCGACATGGCGAAGATGATGCGGGTCTGACCGTAGGCCATCACCAGGATCACCGTGGTCATGCCGAGGATGGCGCCCAGGTCGATGAAGCCGGCGAACCAGTTTTCGTTGGCTCGCTGCAGCGCCAGGGAGACCGGGTGGTCCACGCCGAGGAACTCCTGGTACGGAACGATGCCCGTCATGATCATGGACACCGCGACGTAGAGAATGGCGCAGACCGCCAGCGAACCGATGATGCCGATGGGCAGGTCCCGATCCGGGCGTTTGACCTCTTCGGCCGCCGACGACACGGCATCGAACCCGATGAAGGCGAAGAACACCAGGGCCGCCGCGCTGAAGACTCCGCTGTAGCCGAAAGGTGCGAACGGCTGCCAGTTGGCCGGCTGCACATGGTTGGCGCCCACCACGATGAACAGCAGGACCACGGCAATCTTGATCGCCACCATCAGGTTGTTGATCCGCGCCGATTCGCGAATGCCGAACGACAGCATGGCGGTCAGGCCGATCATGATCAGCAGCGCGGGCAGGTTGATCCAGGTCTCGACGCCGGGAACCGAGCCCGGGGCCGCCGTGAGTTCAACCGGCAGGGAAATCCCGAAGCCGCTCAGCAATGACTGGAAGTACCCGGACCAGCCGACGGATACCGCCGAACTGGCCAGGCCATATTCGAGCATCAGATCCCAGCCGATGATCCAGGCCACCAGTTCGCCCAGGGTGGCGTAGCTGTAGGTGTAGATGGAGCCGGCAACGGGAACCGAAGAAGCGAATTCGGCGTAGCAGAGCGCGGCGAAGGCACAGGCCATGGCTGCGATAACGAAGGAAATGGTCAGGGCGGGGCCCGCGGTCAGTGCTCCGGTTCCCGTCAGCACGAAGATCCCTGTACCGACGATTGCACCGATGCCGATCAACACGAGATCGAAGGGGCCGAGGACCTTCTTCAATCCGCCAGGTGCCTGGCTGCTCATGACCATTGCGTCGAGGTTTTTGGTTCTGAATAGGCTCACAGCTGCCTCCGGGGCTACTTGTTTTTGTTGGGCTGCAGGCGGCCTGCCTCCGTGCCGAAGACCTGGGTAAAGGCGACATCAGCACTGCGGAGAAAGCTCGGGCCGTGATTGAATGTTATTTTTTTGATCAGGAAATGTTCTTTCCTTTTATTTTGTTTTTTCGTGTTTCTGGTTAATAAAATTATCCATTCGCCGCGGAATGCAGGCCCTGACGCGGCTGAGGCGGACCCAACCATCAACGGGAGGACAAGGCATGACAGAACTGGATAGCGTCGATCGCGCGATCCTGGAGATTCTTCAGATCAACGGCCGACTGACGAATGCGGAGGTGGCATCCCGGATCAACCTGTCTCCGCCAGCCTGCTGGAAGCGGCTGAAGCGCCTGGAAGAAGAGGTCATCGTCGGCTATCACGCCACCTTGAATCAGGAGGCCCTGGGGCTTGGCCTTTTCGCCTTCATCAACATCACCCTGGACTCCCACTCGGAAGAGGCGATGCTGAAGTTCGAACAGGGCATCCAGAAGCTGCCGAACGTCGTGGCCTGCCACACTGTCTCGGGACGCTACGACTACCTGTTGCAGGTCGTCGTGAAGGACATGGCGGCTTTCCACGAACTCGCCCTGCATCGCATCCGCACCCTGGGCAACGTCAAGGAGATGTACACCGGCTTCTCGCTCAAGGAGATCAAACGCTCGACCTGCCTGCCCATATAGCCTCGCGCCGCAACGACAACATCCCTACCGGAGAATTCGATGAGCCTTTCCCCCTTCCATCTGGCGATTCCCGTTTACGACCTCCCCGCCGCCCGAGCCTTCTACGGCGAGGTTTTCGGCCTGGAGGAAGGCCGCTCCAGCACCCAGTGGGTGGACTTCAACTTTTTCGGCCACCAGTTGGTGATCCACGAGCATCCCAAGACCTCCTCGCAGGAGAGCGTCCACAGCAACCCGGTCGATGGCCATGACGTACCGGTACCGCATTTCGGCGTCGTCCTGGAGTGGGACCAGTGGGAGGCCCTGGCCGAGCGCCTGCGATCCTTCGATATCAGGTTCGTGATCGAGCCCTACATCCGCTTCAAGGGCCAGGTCGGCGAGCAGGCCACCATGTTCCTCTTCGACCCCTGCGGCAACGCCCTGGAATTCAAGGCTTTCAAGGATATAGGCCAGCTGTTCGCCAAATAGGCTGCATCGCCGATGGCATGCAAGCTTCGCAGGATGGCCCGGTGGGAGCGAATTCATTCGCACTTGGGAAACCACGTCCTGAGGACGTGGTCATGAGTCAGCGGCTCTGCCTGTGACGATTCGAATTCCCGGGCC